>CAZVPD010000327.1:0-1525 GCA_964628455.1 uncultured Lachnospiraceae bacterium | reverse complement strand
ACCATAATCGTTCTCGTAATCACGTAAATGCGACAGAGCCTGACCGATCAGCCCGTTTGTGAAAAGAGCATGTCCGGGGCTGAACATCTGTACCATTCCGAAACTGAAATCAAGACCGGTAAAAGATCCCTCCGTTTCATAAAAAAACGAATAGAGACGGCCGATAACCGAAGTGTTTTTATCATTCAGATAAACGAGATTAACTTCATAATTTTCGTTTATTTCAACGATGTTCATATCAAATGCCCAGACATAAGCCGTAACATTGCTTTGCTGATCTGTGGTAAAACCATAATAATCTTCTTTATCACGCTTTCCGTCGCCGTTCAGGTCGGTATATATGGATTTTGTGGTTTCCCATAAAGTATCAAGCGTCCATTCTCCGGCATTGACTGTGTCATAAACATTGGCAATGTTGTATTTTTCGGCAGCGGCTTTATCGTAAAACATACAGTAAGTGGCTGCAGTCATCGAAAGGTTCATGGTGCTTGGAGCAAGAAACATGATCCCGTTCAGTGTCAGTGCTTCTACGGCATACTGCGGCCACCAGGGCTGTTCGAAATTGATAAAAGGCAATTCGTAAAAATTTAAAAACAAACCGTTTGCGGCATCCTGACCGGAAACAATGGCGTGTCCGGAATACAGATGATAGGAATCATCACCGGCATTTACTATTGTTCCGATCTGTGCGCTGATTGCCTTATAATCACCGACTTCGACATCAACGACAGTGTTAAACCGGTCTTCGATTTTTATTTTTGTATGGAACATGGCGTCATTTACTACATCGCCTGTTTCTTCATCGGTAATAATATCATTCAGCTGACAAGCCAGTATCTGAAAAGTTTTGCCGTTAAAATCCAGTTCGGGTATATTATCGCCGACTAAACTGCGTGAGTCGAGTGAATCAGAGTCCGCCTCGGCAGATGCGTTTGTTTCGGATACGGATGCATTATCCGAATCATTCCCGGGTTTTGCGCATGTTAGCAATACAGCGGAAAAAACCGAAACGACAAGGATCCATATTATTATACGGATTATAAAATTTTTCATTTAAACTCCCGCTTCTTCAGAATGATAATTCATTGCATAATTCAGCAGTGCGGATATATTTATACTGCTTTCCCATGGTCTGTATTGTGTGCCGCAGGATTTATTGTTTTCATAATATTCGCTCCAGACGCGCGTCGGTCCGGAAACCGCCAAAGTGAGTCGGTATAATTTTTCCGCTATATCGTCATAATGACCGATATATGTCATCGCATCGAGAAGCAGACCGTAATCATAGCCGAGACACCGGCTTCCGTCCGGCCTTGAGGGAAGGATCCCTTCCTTGTCAAATACGCTGACAGCTTCATCGATCCCGCTTTTCACATCCTCTAAAGCGACAACATCGGATTTTATGAACAGGGGCATCAGCAGCACGGATTTTAAATTATATATAAGGTGATTGTGGGCGGACTTATTGCCTGCAAGTTCTTTGATCTGACAGGAAGGGCAGAGATACAAGGAGTAAAGCCGTTCA
>CAZVPD010000326.1:0-1555 GCA_964628455.1 uncultured Lachnospiraceae bacterium | reverse complement strand
TCTTGCCGATAAATTTGACTTAAAATTATTATATATTATAATGTTCTCCAAACCGAGATATTTGTGTTGTAAAACGAGGTGATTATATGCCGAACCAACCGCTGGCAGACAGGGTACGACCGACATGTTTTGATGAAATGGTCGGTCAGCATCATCTTTTCGGAAAAAACGGTGCCATACGCAGAATGATCGATCAGAATTATCTCACCAATATGATTTTTTATGGTCCGCCGGGAACAGGTAAAACAACGGCAGCGAATATTATAGCTGCGTCGACTCATATGCGAATGCATAAATTGAATGCAACGAGCGCGTCCATAACAGATATAAAGCAAATCATATCGGAAACAGCTTCGGTTTTCGGTGCAGACGGTATATTGCTTTATCTTGATGAGATACAGTATTTTAACAAAAAGCAACAGCAGTCGCTTCTCGAATATATAGAGGACGGCAGAATAACGCTGATTGCTTCTACGACGGAAAATCCCTTTATATATGTTTATGCTGCAATATTGTCAAGGTCGGCTGTTTTCGAGTTTAAATCGGTTGTTGCCGAAGATATCATTCCTGCTTTATACCGTGCTCTGGAAATAATCAATGATGAATCAGGTACAAAAAAAGAGGCGGATCGGGATTTTTTCGAATATATTGCTTCCTGCGGTGCGGGAGATGTCAGACGAAGTATTAATTTACTTGAAAATGTTTTTTATATGTCGGGCAATATTCTGAGTCGTGATGAGACGAAAAATTTCACGGCTAAAATCATCGGTAATTTCGACCGTGCCGGAAATGTTCACTACGATATGCTCTCAGCCTTGCAAAAATCGATACGCGGTTCCGATCCGGACGCAGCCGTGTTTTATCTGGCAAAAATTCTGGAAGGAGGTGATTTGATCGGTGCATGCCGCCGTCTTCAGGTCATAGCTTCCGAAGATATCGGGCTTGCTTATCCGAATGCTCCGGTAATAACCCGTTCGTGCGTTGACAGCGCTTTTGATCTTGGAATGCCCGAAGCGGCAATTCCGTTATCCAATGCAGCAATAATGCTTGCCACCGCTCCGAAATCCAATACCGCGCATTCGGCATACACTTCCGCAAAAGCCGATATTGATGCCGGAAAGGGTCAGAATATACCTTCTCATATGCGCCCTTCGCATAAGTATGACGGATATCGGTATCCGCACGCATTTCCGAACCATTATATAGCCCAGCAGTACCTCCCCGATGACCTTATTGAGCGAAAATATTATTCATACGGAGATAATAAAGTCGAACAGGCTGCCGAAAACTACTGGAATAAAGTAAAAAATAAAGATGAGTGAATTGAATCATAGTATATTATTGGAATTAATGAATATAAATGACATAAATTTGCCCGGATTTATTTCAATAAAAGTATTGACAAAGACGAAAAGTTATGGTATACTATCAAAGTCGCCTTAAGGGAACCGCAAATGCGGCTGACCTTAAAACGATATGCAAATGCCTCAAATCGAGACGGATCGGTCCTTGAAAATTGAACAACAAGAGATAAGAGAACGCGGAAGCGTTCTCG
>CAZVPD010000325.1:0-1563 GCA_964628455.1 uncultured Lachnospiraceae bacterium | reverse complement strand
GGAAAACCGGCTGTTTTTCAGGGCGCAGCAAAGGCATTTCGCAAATGAAAACAAAAATCCTGTATCGTCATGCACCTGATCCCATGATATGTTCAGCTTTTTCATTTTTTCACACCTTTCCAAATATTGATAATTTCTTATAACACATAATAATAGAATATATGTTAATTATATGTGAATGATTTATAAAGCATTTATTAAAAATATTACTATTCAAGAAGATGACAGGCCTTTGTTTTACGCAGTTGACAACACTCCATATTTTAAGACATGACTTTTCCGTCATGACATGATATAATATTATTGAAAGGACGGCGGTTTATGAACTGGATACAGAGTCTGTCAAAAGCCATCGAATATGTCGAAAATCACCTGAGCGAAGAAATCAGTATCGATGAAATATCAAGCCGGGCTTTTTTTTCAAGCTCACATTTTCAATTTGTTTTTCATGCAGTGACGGGCATGACCATCGGCGAATACATCCGCAACAGACGGCTGAGCTGCGCCGCGCAGGATTTGCTGAAGCCGGACAGCAAAATCATGGATGCGGCTATGCGTTATCAGTATGATTCTGCGGAAAGCTTTTCCAAAGCGTTTACACGCTTTCACGGCGTTCCGCCATCGAAAATACAGCGGGGGAAGGTTAAGATTTTTCATCCGCTGTCCATCAGCATTAACATTCAAGGAGGATTTTATATGTCACCCAATCTGACTGACGAATTTTATTGGAACGATATCAAAGAACAAAAGAACGAAAAACTGAGCGATGAAGAGAAATATAAAAGAATAGTCGGCTGGGCATGCAAGGCAAGAGGGACAAATCCGAATGTTTTTGACGCGCTGACCGAATGGCTGCTGGATGATTCCCAATGGAGTGACGAAAAACTCGCCGAAAACGAGCAGATTTTAATGCAAGGCGTGTTTGCGCGGTTCAGAGAACAAAACATCCGGCTTCGGACGGTTCTGTCGGAACTGTCGTCCGGTGTTGTGAACGCGGCGGTGTTTAAGGCACTGGACCGGTTTGACAGCGAGTTATCGGGGCATTCCCGTGACAGCAGGCTGCAGGATGCGGCAGCCCGGGTATTTGCCGATTTTTCCGCCATGCGGGAGCGCGGCATACGGGAGTTGATCGCAGGGAAAAAAACAGGACCTACAGGTACGGACAGCGTTGATTTGTTCGGATATATAAACAGCCTCAAGGACTGCGACGCGGCGGTGCAATGGGCGCTGTTTATGCCTGAAATGGTTGAAAAACAGCAAAACGGCTTTAAAGTGGACCGTTTTGAGTATAAAAAAATGCCCGCCATGCGTTTTGTCGGACGTGAATGCATTGAGCATGACGAACGGGATATGAGCCGGGAACTTGAAATAATGAACACGCTCGAATCTATGTCAGAGTATAAATCCGGCTTTGACTATGATATTCTGTTTATGCACTATTACGGATTAGGCGTGGATGTCGGTCAGTGGCACGGCGTCTGGGGACGGTTTATGCGGGCGGATACCCCCGTACCGGAAGGATTTCTCGGCTTCGATTTCGTGCCGTATAACGACGGCAAGGCA
>CAZVPD010000324.1:0-1577 GCA_964628455.1 uncultured Lachnospiraceae bacterium | reverse complement strand
GCACTGTAATTCTGCAGAAAGGTATTCTTAACTTTTGTTCGTAAATCAGTATATTTATCCGGTGTATTTAGAGCACGTTCCTGATAGCAATAGCTGCTCTTTGCGATGTTTAACATATCAATCAGTATTTTCAGCCGATATTTATGGCGAAGGGAATCAATCAGTACGGCTTTTTCTCGATTTGTTAATGTTTTCAGACAGATTCCCCGGTCTTTTTTTAGAATTTCACCGGCTTTCTCCGGTATATCGCGTTCTAATTGAAGCCGATATATATCTTTCTCCAGAGCCTGTACTTGTTTCGCAAGAACCTCTTTCTCTGACCGTAATTCAATCAGACTCTCAACATCGCTGACAGCTGTGTCGGTAGTTTTAATGTCTTTCCCGCGCGGCATCTGATTCCTGGTCTCCTGACCGAGCAATTTTCTTTTCCATGTATAAACGGTATTCGGATTTATACCATAAGCCCCGGCTATTTCAGTCGGAGTGCTTTTACCGGTACAATAATCCTTCACTGCCTGTTCTTTTTGCTCTGCTGTACATTTTACCACAGAACCGCTTGCTTTACAATGCCATTTACGTTTGTCGCCCGGTAAGTCTGCATTAAGCCAGTCACTAAGAGCTGTTTGCTTTGGATAACCCAAAGCTTTAATTGTACGTGATATGCTTCTGCCATGTTCGAGATAATATGCAACAGCTGTTTTGCGCTGCTCTTCGGTATACTTCGATTTACGGAGATTGTTTTTACCAGGTAATTTCCCGGCAGCCATGTATTCTCTGTACCAGGCTGTCAGCATATTGCGCGATGGGTATCCCAATTCATGGATAACTGCCGAAGGACTGCAATCATATTGGATGTATAACCGTACCGCTTTCATCCGTTCTTCGTATGTGTATGCAGGCATAGATAATCTCCCGTCCCTTAATTTCGGTCCAGGTTTTTGTCCGCATCCCCGGGTGTTCAACTCAAGCGGAATATTCATCTATTATCGCACTTTTTTTAGGTCATGTTTATACGTAGTAGTATTTTGCGCTTACTGACTATAGACGGCAGCAGGTAAAAAAACGTATTCCCTGAGCATTTCCGCCTGCAATCTATAGGCAGTTCATATCACAGAAGTGGTATGATCCGGTATGAATTTTTGTTTGATTCCGAATTTTTGCTTTGTTCGGTATTTGGTTCATATTATTTAACATAGTTATTTAAACTTTGGTATTTTCCGACAGCATTTTTTAATAATACCATAGAATAGGTGGAACCATACAAATAAATAAACATCATATAATTGTAAATTATTAATAAAATAATGCAGTATGCGCCATATAACGACAGTATAATTGTTTTATGGCAAACAAATCCAACCATAAATTAAGTATTATACAGAGACATTTAAAGGTATCTTTTGAGCTTTGGTCATGTTTCCTGTATCCGAGTTCCGTATCGAGTGCCGACTGAAGCATATCTTTCTTCGTATCAGCGAACTTATCTTTCAGCATGTTCTGTATATCCGCCATCGTTTCGGGATGATACATTTCTATCATTTGTTTCATCAGTTCGCTCTTTCGGGGATCCCGTTTCT
>CAZVPD010000323.1:0-1579 GCA_964628455.1 uncultured Lachnospiraceae bacterium | reverse complement strand
AGTAAAATTACAACATATTGTACAGGCGGACGTCTTCGAGAACACAATATGTCCCTGATCGGAGCAACTGCCTGCCAAAGGCTTGCCGAAATCAATGCCGACATTGCATTTATATCGTGCAGGGGACTTTCGATAGAAAAAGGCGTTACCGAAACTTCGGAAGAAGAAACACAGGTAAAAAAAATGATGCTGACGGCAGCTTCAAAGAAAGTATTGCTTTGCGATTCTTCAAAAATCGGTCTGATACTGATGAACCGCGTCTGTGAAATCGGACAACTGAATACAATCATTACCGATAAACCTTTATCCGTTGAATTTGAAAAATATATAAAAAGCAAAGGCGTTGAAATAATATTTACAATATGATGTTTTAAAATATGCGTAAATGTGCTACAATTGTTTTTATATATTTTTCCGGAAGGGGAGTTTTGTGTTTGGATAATATAAGACTGAAAATCGAGCAGCTGCGCAATGATCTGATATATCATTCAAAAAAATATTATACCGACGACTCGCCGGAAATCGATGATTATCATTATGACATGCTTTATTATGAATTGAAGAAACTCGAAAGCGAATATCCGGAGTATGATGACCCGGATTCACCGACCCACCGTATCGGTGAGAGACCACTCGAAAAATTCGAAAAAGTAATGCATAAAATTCCAATGGGAAGTCTGCAGGATGTTTTTTCATATGATGAACTGAAAGATTTTATGCACAAAACGTCCGGATACGGCAAATATTCCGTGGAATGTAAAATAGATGGGTTATCGGTATCTTTATTATATCAGAAAGGTCGTCTGGTGCAGGGTGCGACACGCGGGGATGGATTCCTTGGTGAAAATGTGACGAATAATATCCGTACGATCGCAGGTATTCCGCTGATGATTGATTATGACGGAATGCTTCTGATACGGGGAGAAGTATATATGCCGCGCAGTGAATTCGAGTCATTGAATAAGCGGCGTGAAATAAACGGGGAATCTCTTTTTGCCAATCCGCGCAATGCAGCCGCCGGTTCGCTGCGTCAGCTGGACCCGAAGATCACGGCTGAAAGGAAACTGGATTTATTTGTCTTCAATGTTCAGGCATGCGACCGTGTTTTTGAAAAGCATGATGAAAGCATGCTTTTTATGAAAAATCTTGGTTTTCATATCATCCCGTTTATGATCACAGCCGTTTCGTCCGATGAAATAATTTCACATATCGAATATATCGGAGAAAAACGCGGGAAACTTCCGTTTGATATCGACGGAGTTGTCGTGAAGATCAATTCACTGTCAGCCCGCAATGAACTGGGGGAGACGGCAAACACTCCGAAATGGGCAGCAGCCTATAAATTTCCACCCGAACGAAAGGAAACAAGACTTCTGTCTATATCGGTAAATGTCGGGCGAACAGGGGTATTGACTCCCAATGCCGTATTCGAACCCGTTTATCTTGCGGGAACTACCGTTTCTCGTGCTACCCTGCATAATATAAATTTCATACGGGAACGGGATATCCGAATCGGAGATACGGTCTATATTCAAAAGGCCGGGGACATCATACCTGAAATAGTCGGTGTAAAGCCTGA
>CAZVPD010000322.1:0-1617 GCA_964628455.1 uncultured Lachnospiraceae bacterium | reverse complement strand
CTATAACATTCAACAGTTAGGTATCATGTCCATCAAGATTTAGCTTCAAATCAGCGCAAAACTTGAGAGATTTCTTGTTAAGTTCAGCGGTGCGCCACTGCCCGGCTATGCAGACTTTGTGAATGCCGGATAAATAAAAAATAAGATCATCAAGTGAATATAACGAGGTGAGTTTAAGCGATTTAATCTTGGAAAGAATACGAAAAGCAAGCGTAAGCGATATATGATTAATAAAGCACCATGCTTCAAATCCGCGGTCATCATGCATATACGCGGAATCCGCATCAAGCGTGTTTTTCAACACGTCAAATGCCTGCTCAACACCGGCACGCAGCTTGTAGCTCTCATAAATGCGCTTTGCCGTCAGATCAACGTGGTTGGTTCTGATAAACATTGTCCCGAACAACTCGTCCATCGCAATCGCTTCAGCTCCGATGTCGGACAACGGGACGCCTGCATTTCGTTTCGAAGATTCGATTGCATCATTTTTACGCTCCCGCCGTGCGATAAAGTCTGACATTTCATCGGCACGCAGTTTTTCATCGCAAAAAACGATAACATTATAACCGTTTTTCCTCACAGTATAAGCCGTGACCGGCCGCCGATTGTAATTGAATGCTTCGGTATAGTTTTCTCTTCGGCTAAGTTCAGTCCGGTCGATTTCCGCGGTGTTGCGCCGCAGCGGAACTATATAACGAAGATTGTTTTCCTCGAGCATATTGAAGTTTTCCACCGAGGCAAAGCCGTTGTCCGCTACAACCGTACAGTCGCTTTCGCCCATATCATCAAGTGTCAGCTTAAATGCGGTGACATCCGCGATATTACCGGGTACACATCGGTAAAACGCCGGACATAAGTCCTCCGATATTCCGAAAATATAAATCAAATTGACTTGCGGTGTATAATTATGCTGTCTGTTCGAACCGACTTTAGCAAGATCTATTCCGCCTGAAGCGGATGTGATCCGTGTCCCGTCAATCAAAAAGAATGGTGAATTACCGGAGTTTTCGCTCATGAATTCAGATATTTTCCCTCTGCGGTCACCAAGTTTATCAAGCAGCGCCGTTATTGAAGACGGTGACAACGACAGACCCGGATACAGTTCAGACAGCCACGAGCGGTCATATGCGTCCGCAACTCTTTTAAACGGCAGTGATCCCGGCAGCCTCATCAGCGCAGTAACGTAGATTTTCTCGGCAATGTCGGGAAAGTGTTTCCTGAGCCCGTTTAAAAGATCGCCCGATATATCGCTTAGATAAGCTGATGCGCCGTATTCCTTAACAGACACGCCGTCTTCAAGTCGTTTCTTTGGTGCTGAAAGTCCGTTCTCCGTTATCCGTCCGAGATACGCGCCGGAAACTTTTTTCGCCATTTTTCGCTGCGGATCCCAAACTGATTTTCTTTCATAAAGGTAATAATTGCCTTTAATTGTTTTAATTTCACAGCCCTGCCGCTTATATTTAGCAGCCCATTCCGGTAGTTCCATATGTACTCTCCATATAGACCTAAGTTTGGTCTATATGGAGTATATCACATACTGTATGATTTTGCAAGTGTTTTCGCTGCTTTTTTTACGTGCTTTAACTCTAGCATGTACCTAACTATTAAAAGTTATAG
>CAZVPD010000321.1:0-1638 GCA_964628455.1 uncultured Lachnospiraceae bacterium | reverse complement strand
CGTCAGCTGCGAAGGAACGCGAAGCGTTCATGGAACTCAAAGAGTTCCTTTTCACTTTCCCCCGAGGGGGAAGGCTCAAGAACGGGGGAAGCTCCGGGCGGCGAATGCGTTATTTCCGCGCGAGTTCGTTGAAATTGTCTATGAATTTTACAAGCTTCGCGTCGACCTGTTCCTCGATTTTCGCTATCGAAGACATAAAGGTGTCCTTCTGCGACGAGGAAAGCTGTCCGAGCACGCTGCGTATCCCGGAGATATCGGCCGCGATGTCCAGGGACCACTTTTTCGATGAAAAAATGAGTTCGAGCATCTTCTGCGACTGGGGGTCCCTTGCGTATTTCTCCATCAGCATGACGTCGTAGATCGCTTTCTGAAAATCAAACTGCGATTCGTAAGCCAGCGCTTCGGTGATCAGGCCGGTGCGCGAAAGGTCGGACACCGTGACCGGAATGTAAACGGTGTTCGTCCAGATGGAGGCCTCGCTGTAATACCTCTCCTGCGCGGCATCGTACTTCGGCACGGGGACGATGCCGTAATCATCCTCCATGTCGCGGAGCTGGTTGTTGTTTCCGAGCAGAAAAGGGATAAACAAGGTGTGGCCGTTCTTGAAGGCTCCGATAGCGTCGGTTCCTGTTTCGAGATGGATGCTCCTGTCCGGGTCAAAAAGGGCGAGGGAACGCCGGAATATGTCGTATCCCCTTTCGGAGTCGAGGTCGATCCCGTATTCGCCGGAATCCGTTTTCTTCATCGTTTCGTATCCCGACCCCACGAACAGGATCCACATGGTGCCCGTGTCGTAGCTTGCGCCCCAGCGGTCGTTCTTATCCAGCTTCGAGTCGCCGTTGAGGTCCGCCGTGACTTCCCCCGCATAGCCGGTCATCCTCTCGAGCGTCCATTCGCCGGAGTCCACGGCTCCGTAGAGCTCTTCGGGCGTGTGCCCCGCGGCGGCGAAGATTTCTTTGTTGTACAGATAAGCGGTCGTGCAGACCTCATCCGTGCCGATGATGTCTCCGACCGAGGACTGCAGGATCCCGTTTATCGTAAACTCGCCGTTGAAATCCCGGTCCCACCACGGGGCGTCGAGGCGCAGGGTCGGGATATCGAGCAGATTGGCCGCGCAGTCCATCAGGCTGTTCTGATACTGCCAGCGTATGCAGTAGTTCGCGAGGTCGGCGAAATCATCCCCCGCCGCGGCGCTTTTTTTCATCTGGGTCAGCACGTCGTTTTTGACGGTCACGCTTATTTTTATATTGTACCTGTCCTCGACCGCGAGGTTCCTGTTCCAGATCGCGGAGACTACGGTGTCTCCGGTGTCCTCCTCTACGGCAAAGTTGCCGAGATAGCCGTATCCTTCCTCAAACGCGTAGATGCGGTATTCGTATCCCTCGAAATCGACCGCTTCGGGCGCGGGCAGGGCCGTTTCGGCCGCCGTCTCCGCGGTCTCCGGAACAGACTCCGCGGTCTCCGTGTCCGTTTCCGCATTTTTCGCCGGGCTGCACCCCTGTACAAGCAGCAGGAGCAGAAGCACAACCGCTGAATATTTCATGATGTTCATGCGATAACCCTCCCTGTCTGTTTTTATATCGGTAAAACGGATACATGTTTTATTATTAACCAGTTAAGAGAACGAGCAAAGACAGG
>CAZVPD010000320.1:0-1669 GCA_964628455.1 uncultured Lachnospiraceae bacterium | reverse complement strand
GATGGTGGTCATAAATTTCTCGATATCGGCGTTTATCTTGTCTTTTTGTTTGGCTATCAGGGAGGACATATCGCTTTTCCCGGCATTCAGGTCGGTCCTGACCTGTTCGTAAAGGGTGGAAACCCAGCCGTATGCCATGCCGATATTGAAAAACCTTGTGTCGCGGATGATTCCGAGCATTTCGATGGATTCCTCGTTGCGCAGTCCTTTTTGTGAGACCGTCACATCATAAAACACCGGCATCAGGTCCTCGTAGCTTTTATAGGAAAAGGCGTCCAGTATGATGCCTGCCTGCTGCGTGTTCTGATTGGTTACGGGTATGGTTAACAGCAGTGTTTGCATGAACTGAAGGCAGTAGTATTCCTCCTGCGCTTCGTCGTATTTCGGTATCGGCGCGACGCCGAAAGTATCGTCCATTTCCCGGAACACGTCGGATGCTTTGACCTCGGCCGCTATCATCATCGCCCTTCCCGACATGAAAAGCTGCTCGTAATGGAATTTCGAATTGCTTTCGTTTGCGTCCTGGTATTCGCCTTCGATCGCCAGCATGGCCGCTATTTTTTCGCTTATTGCGTAAAAACGTTCTGTTTCCAATGCGAAATAGGGATACCCCGCTTCATCCTTGCGGATAAAACGCTCTCCCGTTCCGATCAGAAGAGCCGCTGTTCCGGCGCTGAAAGAGGAATAACCGTAAACGGCATTTCCGCTTTCGTTCCACGCAAACGATGCTTCTCCGTTCAGATTCGCTCCTGCTTTCATATATTTCTGAAACTCATCCAGCGTCCACTTGCCTGCTCTGACCGATTCGTAAGGTTTCTCAAGCCCTATATCGGCGATCATTTTTTCATTGAAGAAGATCATCCATGTCCCCTGGAATCCGATTAAATTCATATCGCTTGCGGCAAAATACAGCGCTTCGTCTTTTCCGATGGCTCCCTCTTTTATAACGGTCTGGTCCCACCATGCCTCGTTTAAATTCAGTTCGGGTATTTCGAAAAGGTTATAGAAATATTTTTCGCTGACAAGCGGGCCTATCTGGTCGCCCCTGCAGTACATGGCGTCATGTACGTCCTCGCCCGCAAGGATGACGGTCTTGATCTTGCCTGAGATGGTATCCATCGTATCGATCGCTTCGACAAATACGATGTTGAACTGCTCTTCGATAAAGCGGTTGCGTGCGTAAACGGTATCGTCCAGAATATCCCCCGTCATATTCTCAAAGTCAAGGTACGGGTAGAATCCCCAGATGGGTTCTATGTTTAAAATATTGAATTCTTCGCCGTTATAATCTTCATCGGGGTAGGTATATTCGGGTTCTGCGGACGCTTCGGTATTTTCTGCGGCGCCTTCTGTGGTCTCGATGCCGCCTGAGGCGTTGTTGTCGCCGGCCGCGCATGCGGTCAGAAACAGGAGCGACAGGAATAAAAAGCACAAAAAGCCCGCGGTCATACGTTTCGGCATTTGAATCAGCTCCTTTATATTTTTATTTTGTAAATTTCTTTCGGTTTCAGGTTTTGTCTGTGACGGCAGCCGGCTTTTCATTTACATCCTTCCTGCGGCTTTAAAAAACGCTTCGATGTTCTGCGGAGGCGTTCCAGCCTGTATTGCGTGGGACGGCGCGAGTATATAGCCCGAATTTCTGCCGAGTACGCGGATTCTTTCTTCCGTT
>CAZVPD010000319.1:236-1679 GCA_964628455.1 uncultured Lachnospiraceae bacterium | reverse complement strand
TCCGATCAGGGATTCGGCTCCGGAGACCGCATACTCGTTTCAGGCGCGCTCGCTTTCCCGGCTGCGGAAACCGAAGCTCCCGCAGAATCGGTTGTCGCAGAGCCCGATGCCGATGCAGGTGCTGCACCGGCTTCTACAGCAGTTGCCGCGCAGACAGCCGACATCCTCTCCGTGTCTGTGTTCACACTGGCTGCCGCCGCCGTTTCATTCATGATCACCCGCCGTAAAAAGTAACGAGAAAAATCATTTGAAACGCCCCGAACGGGGCGTTTTGTTATTCAAACGGAGCCGCTGCGGGAGAGATGAAAGCCGTAAAAAGACCGGCAGCGACAAATTTGCTTCACCGGATTTCACGGATATCCATACCGGCTTTCCAGCCCGGCAAGGCATAAAAACCGACTGCAGTATCACAGGCCAGACAAATCGCCGGGATGGGTGCTGTGTATCGGGTATGTTTACAGCGGAAGGGAAACCCATGCGGTATCGGAATCGCATTAATCCAGTCCCAGCGCGGTTTTCCAATCCTTTTCCCCGAAGCCCACCAGTATAAAATCTTCGCCTAAAAGAATCGGGCGCTTTACCAGCAGGCCGTCTGACGCAAGAAGAACGAACTGCTCCTCCCCGCTCATGGCCGGGAGTTTTTCCTTCAGCTTCAGACTTTTATACAGCAGACCGCTTGTATTGAAGAATCTGATCAGCGGAAGACCGCTCAGCCTGTGCCAGGCTTTCAGTTCATCAAGCGAAGGATTGTTTTCTTTAATGTTCCTTTCTTCGAAAGCGATTCCGTTTGCTTCCAGCCATTTCCCGGCCTTCCGGCAGGTGGTACACTTCGGATAACATACAAATATCATAACGACCTCCACGTTTTTGTTTTGAGAACCAATACAGGTATATTTAATCGAAGAATCAAACGGGATGATTCCGGCTAATCTGTTTCTTTGCATCCGCAAATGAATTATATCAAAAAAGCAAAGACGAAGTCAAGGATGCAGCCAAAAATAACGTGTTTTTTAATATCCCTGTATAAATTCATACGGATGAACAGGCCGACCGCCGTGTTCAGGAAATTATTCGGAACGCACGGACAGCTGCCCGATATTCATCCTTATGCGGCTCCGCATATGAAATTCCGGCGCTGTGCGGTAAAATTTTAATTTTTGTCTTGTTTTATTTTGAATTTGCCTTATAATCTTGATATAATCGAATGTCCGGACGCTGTTGAAATCCCGGTTCAGGTTCCGGAATTCAATATACAAAGGGGGGGCTACTGTGTTACTGAGAGAAAGATTCTGGCTCTGGGGGCATCCCGAAGGGCGTTACAACCATCTTTACGGCAATATGCAGACATCGCGCATGACTCCGGCGGAGGGCTGCCTGTATCTCGGCATACGTAATACGTTCATGGTACCGGTCGGTGTGGACGTCAACCGCCGTCAGTATAAC
>CAZVPD010000319.1:0-226 GCA_964628455.1 uncultured Lachnospiraceae bacterium | reverse complement strand
CTTTAAGACATTGCGGCAGGTCGGGTGGGAGGTATACGACGCGGGAGTAAATCCGGAGATCATCGAGCCCTATATCGCCGAAGCCGCGGATTTCGCCAACATAGGGTGTGTCGTCTTCGATGATTTTCAAAGGGGAGACGGCTACAAAAACATTCCGCCGGACAACCTTTGGAAGATCAGGGCGCGTCTGCACGAAAACGAGGTCCGCCCGCTCGATATGTGGATG
>CAZVPD010000318.1:0-1689 GCA_964628455.1 uncultured Lachnospiraceae bacterium | reverse complement strand
AAATAGAATCCGTAAATTTTACCCCTATAGGTTGACACCAAGAGAAGATATTAAGCCCAAGTCGGTTTTTGAGACTTCAGATACAAACCACTGATCATTGACTTTGACCTTGCTGATGTTTCTTGAAATGTCAATAATATCCTCGGGACAATATTTACATATGAATTTTGTATCTGTTAGTTTTTTGTATAAAGAGTAAAACATCATTAAGCTTATGTGGTTAAGGAATGCCCAGGATTCCATTTTTTCATTGCTTTGCTGTGAAACCGTACCGAGGTTAAGAGAGTTTTTCAGATAGTCAAAACATTCTTCGATTTCCCAACGACCTTTGTAATCAAGATATATTTCCTTTGGATCTGCGTCAATATTACTGTAAAAAAACAGCATACCGAAACGTTTTTGTTTTTCAAAGAAATCATCCATAGTATATTCGTCATAATCAGCTTCTTTTTTTCTTAAATAAATAAGCTCACTGTTTTTCCTTCCGCCGTCATCCTGAAATATATATATGTGTTTGTTTTCGTTTCCGACTGCTTCTTTTTTGTACCATATTACACGGTCGTGATACACAAAGCATCCGCCGTATTTTGAAAGATTCGAATCACTAAGAAATCCGTTATCCACATACTTTGTATTGTCTTTGAGCGGAAGTATGTATTTAATATTGTTTTCATCAAGATAGGAAGTATTGATTTTGGAGTAAAAGCCTTTGTCAGCGATGATTATACAGTTTTCTATTCCGGTTTCACGTATCATTTGAATAAAAGCGGCTTTATCCACAATATTTCCGGGAAGCAACCGATAATATACCGGTGCATGATTGGTTTTATCGAAAGCATATAAGAGATTGACCTGTTTTGATTTCTTTTTCTTAGTATTGTATCCTTCACGGGCATAAGAAATGTTTTCTGAATTTGTAAAAATGGTTGTGCCGTCGAAAAGCAGCGTTTCTCCCTGCGTCACATACTTTAACATAAATTTTCGGATTGAATTTCTTTGTTCGCCAAGATTTTTCATGAATGAAGTAAGTGTGTTTTCGGAAAGATGAAGATCAGTGTATTCTTCTGAAAGATAGGATGCATCGAAATATCTCTTGATTCCGGCATGAGTAGCACGATTCAGCAGACGTATTAAAGCTATAATAAATATCTCTCTGTAACTGCTCTCAAAAGACAATTTAAGATTTTCATAAAGCTCTCTGTTGAGTGAAATGAATAATTGATAACAGCCATATTCTTTTACAATGACTTTGTTAACCTCGGTGATGCTTTTTGACGGAATGAATCCATCTTTCTCAGTAATTTTTCCGACGCAGTTTAAGGTTTTCTTTTTGGCTTTCTTCTTTTCCGAGTCCCATACTGACGTGATTTTATATACATAAAAGGTTCCGTTTATATTTCTGATTTCCGTGCATTTGGGTTTGTGCTTCTTAATTTCCTCCGGTATCATGATTTACCTCCCCATTCATATATACGTAATTTACGTATATATGATAACATGATTACCGTATAAAATCAAGTCTTAATTTCATGCTTCTTGCATATTTAAACACATTTTTTCTTAAAACAATCCTATTTTTATTAATACAATTCTTTGGCATCCTATAATATTTGAATTTTAAGTGTTAAAGTCAATTATATTTCCTTAAATTACTATTTCCTATAGGGGTAAATATTGCGGATTTTATTT
>CAZVPD010000317.1:0-1711 GCA_964628455.1 uncultured Lachnospiraceae bacterium | reverse complement strand
AACCTATGACCCTCTGCTTGTAAGGCAGATGCTCTCCCAGCTGAGCTATGCTCCCTCATGGTTTTAAAAAAGGCGGTACCGCTTTTTGATACGCTGTGGACATTTCCCTGTGCGCGCCGCTTGCCCTGTCGTATCTGCCTGGCGTTTTTTCGCCTGCGAAGGATATTATAGCATACGGAGATTCTTTTGTCAACCTTTTTCGGTTTTTTTTTATAATATTTTTGTCACCGGAATTTCAATCCCGGCGGGCGGTAAAATACCAGCGCTCGTCCGTATCGGCAGCATAACTTCGGTCGAATCCGCCGTAAACGGAGTGCAGGGTCAGCCCGCTTTTCCCCAGAGCGTTTTTGATCGTGCGCATGGAAAAACAGCGTTCGGTATGGTTCTCGTCCCGTCGGGTATACCGGCCGTCCTCGTCTTCGGTAAAAAGAGAAATTTCGAACCTGCATGATCCGCTGCGTTTATTGAAAAAATTGCGCCATGCGCAGAGCACTCCGTCGGTTTCGAGAATGTAATCGCGGCTGCCGTAGATGTTTTCGAATTTATAAGGAGTATTGACATCGAATATAAACAGTCCTCCGGGTGAAAGATAACGCCTTATCCCCGTAAAGCATGCGGTCAGTTCAGCCGTGTCTTTAAGGTAATTGATGCTGTCGAGACAGCACACCGCCGCGTCGACCGTACCGTATAATTCGATTTGCCGCATGTCCTGGCGGATGTAAAGAATATCGAGGCCGGCTTCATCCGATTTTCTCTTTGCCTCCGCAAGCATATCCTCCGACAGGTCGGCTCCCGTCATCTCGTAGCCCCGCCGGGCAAGTTCATGGGTCATGTTTCCGGTTCCGCAGGCAAGGTCCAGTATCGATTTAACCGTAATTTTGCTTTCCGCAAAAAGAGAGCAGATAAAATCCGCCCATACCGCGTAGTCGGTATCGGCATTGAGCCTGTTGTAATACGCGGCAAGAGCGCCGTAAGCAGCCGGCTTCATTTGCGCCGCTCAAGCCTTTCGAGAATGGTAATATATCCGTCCCTGCCGTATTTTAAGCAGCGGTTGACTCTGCTGATGGTCGCCGTGCTCAGTCCCGTCTGTTCGGCAATGTCGATATAAACGTGGTTGTTTTTCAGCAGCTTAGCGGCAAGCAGCCGTTTTGACATTTCCTGCAGTTCCGCAACGGTGCATAGATCCTCAAAAAAGCTGTAGCATTCGTCAAGATTCTCACATTCCATAATTGCGCGGAATAAAAAATCGGTCTTTTCATCGCGTATTTTTTCATTCATAGCGGTGGCCTCCATGTTTTTTTATTTTTTGCTTTGTATATATTGTAATATATAGTTTATATAATGTAAAGGGTAATTCAAAAAAATAATAAAAAAATTTACTTGATTAATAGATCCGCATTGACAAAAGCATGCGGAATGTATATACTGTTTTTAATATTAATTTAAACGGGGGTATTTGAAATGAAAAGAATGACCGCTGTGCTGCTGGCTTTTTTTATGCTGCTGTCCGTATTTTCTTTTTCCGGCTGTGCGGGTCCCGAAACCGGTGTTGAAGTGACAACGGCGCTTCAGACGGCGGAAACCGAAGTGGAAACCGATATAGCCGATATTCCCGATAATCTTCCTGAGATGGATTTTGATGGATACGGATTTCGCATGCTGATCGAATCCAAAGAGATCGACACCTACAATCCGGCGGATATGGACGGCG
>CAZVPD010000316.1:0-1779 GCA_964628455.1 uncultured Lachnospiraceae bacterium | reverse complement strand
GTCATGTCGTCGTTGGCGTCACCGAAGCGCTTTTTTTCCTGCTTAGCGCGGACATAAGCCTTTACGACACGTATCCCCTTCAGATTTTCCTGAAGGATGGCGTTGAGTTTATCCAGTTTCTTCTGTATGACTGCGAAGATGCCTGATGCTTTGATCAGCATGAACAGAATGACTGCGGCAACTATGGGGATGATCACGACCAGAACAAGACCGTATTTTACGTTTATGGAAAGCGCCATGATGATCCCGCCTATGCTGAGCAGGGGCGCCCTGACAAACATGCGGAGGCTCATAAGGACCATGGTCTGCAGCTGCATCACATCGTTGGTCAGTCTTGTCACAAGTGAACCCGTACCGAACCTGTCCGTCTGCCCGAAAGACAAGGCCTGCGTTTTACCGAACAGGGCGCCGCGCAGATCCGTTCCGAAGCTGACCGACGCAATGCTCGAAAAATACGTGCATCCGAAACCGCCCGCAAGACCGATCAGGGAGATCACGATCATCTGCAGGCTTTTCGATACAATGATCCGGATGTCGCCTCCCAGCACGCCGTCGTTCACCACGGCCGCCATCAGTCTGGGCTGCATCAGATCCATGACCACCTCGATCACCATCGACAGCGGAGCCAAGAGAACATACGGCATATATGGCTTTAAAAAACTTTTTATTTTCATTTTCATTCGCATCCCTCCGAAAAATACAGATCATAAATTCTCAATCCATGCTTTCCCCCTTCAGACCGGCGGCTTTTTCCAACAGCTTGAAAAGCAGGCGGCGCAGCAGCTTTTCCTCTCCGTCCTCAAGGCAGCTCAGCAGACTGCCGTTCACCGCGGCAAAAATCCGGTCCGCTTTCCCGGAAAGCTGCCTGCCTTTTTCCGTCATGTAAAGCTTAAACCGTCGCCGGTCACCCGAATCGCATCTCTTTTCAATCAAACCGTTGTCCTCCATATTCCGGAGCGCCACGCTTATGGTGGGCGCCGTCACATGCATGCGGGCGGCAAGGTCGTTCTGTGTGATGCCTTCCCTGCGGCTGACCGCCATCAGTACGGGACCGAAACTGCGTTTCATCCCAAGCTGCTCAAGACGTCCGCGGATCACAAATCCGACGGCGTGTTCGGTATATTTGAGCAGGATCGGAAGCGGGACATTTTCGTCCGGGATCGCAAATTCGAAGTCATCCCGGTCGTGTTCGTTTCTCTTCAATCTTTTTCCCTCCCCTTGAAACAATCGCATTGTTCTTTTAGTTAGTTAACTAAATATATTATACGGAAAAATCCCGGAATGTCAAGTCCCGGGACATAAATTTTTTTATTTTTAGAAGCAAACGCTTTGAAACCCGACCGGATAAAAGCCGGCGGCGAAAACCAACGGAGATGATATTTATACGCTTGTAAATCGTTCTGTTTTTTTATTTTTCACAGCAGGATGATCCTCCGGCCCCCGCCGGTGATGCAGCGGCCGCCTTCGGGCGTAACGATGTACGTGTCCTCCACGCCCACCATGCCGACACCTGCCATCCCTTTTTTGGGTTCGACGGCGAACACCATGTTTTCACGGAGCGGTTCACGGAAACCCTTCGCGATCACCGGAACCTCGTCGACGTGAAGCCCTATGCCGTGACCGAGAAACTGAGCCCTCCGGCTGCCGAAGCCCATAAAATTCAAATTGAAATCCGCGTCCGTCGAAGCGGTCACGGTCCTGTAGATCTCTTCGGGTACCGCACCGGGCCTGAGCATGGCTGCCGTGCGGGTCTGGACCTCCATGCAGCTTTTGTGGGCT
>CAZVPD010000315.1:0-1786 GCA_964628455.1 uncultured Lachnospiraceae bacterium | reverse complement strand
CCTATGCCAAAAAAGAAGCCGGTATACAGAAAAAGCTTGATAAACTGGTTGAGGACTTATTAAAAATCGGAGAGTAGTTCAACAATCATTAAAAGAGCTGCCCTCTGCGTTCTCCTGTATTACAGGATCATCATACATTTTGTAAATTCAGCCATAACATTATAATAAAAAAATAAAGGTGGGACGGTATAATGAAAAGCATAAGATTTTCGACAGCAATGATGACCGCTGTATTCATCATCGCATGCTTTGCTTCCTGCGCGGACAGCAAGCCCTCTTCGGGCGGAGATACAACGGCAACGGCGGTTGTTACCGAAGCTGAAACCGATGCCGTCAAACCGGACCTGCCCGCCGTGACCTATGACGGCGAAAGCCTGAAAATTCTGTATACAGCTCCGGGAGTCACATACGGCGAGAATTACCTTGCCGCGGAACAGATGGACGGAGAAGTCGTCAACGATGCTATTTACAAGCGGAACACAGACATTGAAGACAAATACGGCGTCATTCTTGATATGACCGGATCCGAAAGCACAGAGAACGACAGCAAAAAAATGATTATGGCGGGAGAAACTTTAGACCTTGTCTGGATGGGCATGACCGCCTGCACGTCTCTCGCGCTGCAGGATTATATCATCAATCTTGCCGGTGCACCCTATTTTGATTTTACCAAACCATACTGGGACTCAAACGCCATCGAACAGCTCTCGATTCACGGCATTACATATATGGCTGTAAACGATATCAGTCCGAGTATGCTGTCCGGAGCCCGTTTTATCTTTTTCAATAAATATCTTATCGGGCAATATAATTTACCCAATCCGTATGAACTTGTAAACAGCAATGAATGGACTATCGACAATTATATCTCCATGGTAAAGAGTGTTTCGGAAGACCTGAACGGAGACTCCAAAATGGATCATAATGACCGTTACGGTATGCTGACCGAGGACTGCAATCTCCGTTTTTTCCTGCATGGATTCGGCGTACGTCTGACCGCAAACAATGCTGCCGGAGATCTTGAGCTGTCGTTTATGAGCGATTTTACAGTCACTGCTTTTGAAAAACTGCGTGACTTTCTGCTCGATAAAACGGTCACTTTGAATTACAGCGACATCCAAAAGACCGCAAAAACAACGGGTTATGACCATGTGTTTGCATATGCGCGCGGAGCCTTGTTTGCCGAAGATCACTTTTTATTCCTGCAGAACGGCGCTTCCGTCATTGAGGAATCGTTCCGTACGATGGAGCACGACTTCGGTATCGTTCCCAATCCGAAATACGATTCCGGACAGTCATTTTATCTGACAATGACTGACCCCAATTTTGCCGTTATGTGCATACCGGCAACCAATGGCAATCTCGAACGCACCTCGATCATTGTCGAGGACTGGGCGTATCAGTCATCCGGAACAGTGATGAATGCCTATTACGAGATAACATTGAAAAATAAAACAACGCGCGACGAAGAATCTGCGCAGATGATGGACATCATCAAGGATTCTCTGATGTATGAGCTGTCCTATGCGTTCCCGTCCATCAGCTTTGCCGGGATAATCGACGGCTGCATAAAAGATAACACGCTTGTTTCAACTTTCGCGGCAAAAGAGGAATCCATCCGCGCGAATTTAGATAAGCTTTTCGCGGACGAGAATTAATATATCTTACAGGATATCTTATTTATATTTTATAAAGAGCGCCGGTATACGCAATACCACGAATAACAGCGAAGGCATTCCGCAGCTTTCTTTCATGAACGAAAAGACCATAAAAATCGCGGAAATGT
>CAZVPD010000314.1:0-1787 GCA_964628455.1 uncultured Lachnospiraceae bacterium | reverse complement strand
TATGATCCACATATGATAATGTCTTAACATACCACAAATGAAAATGTCTCAAAACAACAAATGTGATATAATAACCCCATAACAAGGAAAAGGGGCGAAGACAATCAGAAAGGTCATACTGACAATGGACGAAAACGAAAAATACGAGATCATAAAAAAGCTTGCAGAAACAAACGGGAATAAAAAAACAGCTGCTCTCAAAATAGGTTGTACGGAACGTCACATCAACCGGTTAATAAACGGTTATAAAGAAAAAGGGAAAGAATACTTCATACACGGAAACCGGGGCAGAAAACCTGTTACAGCCTTCCCGGAGGAAATAAAACAGACCGTGATCGACCTGTATCGTACCAGGTATGATGAGTGCAACCTGACTCATTATTCCGAACTGTTGACAGAAAGAGAAAACCTCCGTGTATCTGTCAGCAGCATTGCTTCTATTCTCAGAAAAGAATACATACTGTCGCCAAAAGCCAAACGGTCCACGAAAAAAGCAGTAACAAAAGAATTGAAAGAACTTCAATCTGAAACCAAATCAAAAAAGAAAGCGGCGGATTTGCAGAAATCGATCCTAAGTCTGGAGGACGTTCATCCAAGACGCTCCAGATGTACCTATTTCGGAGAAATGCTGCAAATGGATGCTTCTCTGCACCTTTGGTTCGGACTGAACAAAACACAGCTCCATATCGCTGTTGATGACGCTACCGGATCGATTCTCGGAGCCTATTTTGACAAACAGGAAACCCTGAACGGGTATTATCATGTGCTTGAGCAGATTCTTAAAACATATGGTATTCCAAATCGCTTCTTTACGGATAACCGTACGATTTTCGAATATATCAGCAAGTGTAAAAACTCGGTGGAAAAGGATACCTTTACCCAGTTCGGATATGCCTGCAAACAGCTTGGGATCGATATTCGGACATCCAGCGTGGCACAAGCAAAAGGGCGGGTTGAAAGAATGTTTGAAACCCTTCAATCCCGCCTGCCCGTAGAGCTGCGCTTAGCCAATGTTTCCTCCGTCGAGGAAGCAAACGAATTCCTAAACTCCTACATAAAGAAATTCAATAAGCGATTCGCTTTACCTTTTGATCATATCACATCTGTCTTTGAAAAGCAACCGGATGATGAAAAAATAAATCTCATATTAGCGGTATTGTCTTCCCGCAAGATCGATAACGGCTGCTGCCTGAAATACCAAAAGGATTATTATCTCCCTGTCAACAGCCGGGGAACGGCGGTTTATTTCAGAAAGGGTACCGAATCAATGGTCATAAAAGCTTTGAACGGTGATCTTTTTTGCTGTGTCGGGGAGCAGGTTTACGCTCTTGAAAAGCTGCCGGACCATAAACCTTATTCAAAAGAGTTTGATTTGGCGGTCATCCCCGATGCGCCCAAAAAGAAATATATACCGCCGATGAGCCATCCGTGGAGGCATGCTTCCTTTGAAAAATATGTAAAAAGCCAATCTCACAGAACAGGAACCGCCTGATTTATATTTTGAGATCCGCAGGCATATTTTTAGATTCCCCGAACCTGAGGCAATAAGGCAGCCACCGCCGCAGGCGGCTTCAGCCCTTGACAGCGCGGCGGTGAAATGCTACAATGCCGCTTTCCGAAGGTGACATGATATGCATATTTTTGAGTTCCCGTCACCTTCGGCGCTTTATATCGGCATTTCAGCGCCGTGCTGTCAAGGGTGGCGGTCAATCACTGCCTGTAATACGGCACCGTAATCTGGTGCTTATATTTTATTTTTTTTGGGACATTTTCAATTATGCTTGACA
>CAZVPD010000313.1:0-1788 GCA_964628455.1 uncultured Lachnospiraceae bacterium | reverse complement strand
TGATCTGCTCCCCGTCAAGAATACAATGAAATAATTTAAAATTTGTTTACAACCGGTGACGAAAGTTGCCGGTTGTTTTCGTGACCGGCAGCACATGGTGCCTAACGCACCCGGGCATAAGTTGAAAGACCTGACAGTCATCCTGGCAGAATCAACCCCCATATACTGTTCGATTAATAAAGGTGGTTTAAAACAGCCTGCTGTCGTCAGGCAGCCATAAGTTTTTTGTACTTCTCAATCGGTGTAAGGATACCAAGATTTCTCTGTGTTCTTCTTTCATTGTAGTAAGAGATATACTGATTAATCATTGCAATCAGTTCTGCCTCATTGGTAAACCGTCTGCCGTAATATCTTTCACGCTTCAGTATGACCCGGAAGCCTTCCATCGATCCGTTGTCGATACATTTGCCCACTCCGGTCATGCTTTGTGTCATACCTGCCGCCTCAAGCTTGTTCCGGAATACTCTGCCGGTGTATTGAAATCCGCGATCACTATGAAATAACGGATGTGCTTCCGGATTAGCTGTTACCGCTTTGTCAAATGTATCGTAAACCAGGGCAGTGTCATTGCGCCGGCTGATTTCATAGGACATGATGCGCCTGTCACACAGGTCCAAAATTGCACTCAGATATATCTTGTGCACTTCAATTCCTTCATACCATTTAAATTCTGTTACATCAGTCAGCCATTTTTCATTTGGCTTGTCTGCGTGGAACTTACGGTTCAGTAAATTTTCAGCTATATGCTGAGGATTGTCCGCATGTCTTGTGCAGCCGTTATTGGTATATTTTATTGTGGATTTTATGTCTTTTATCCGGCAAATTCTCAGGACACGCTTGTCATTGACCTTTATGTCATAGTCATGCTTCAAGTCATCATTGATCCGGTGGTATCCTTTGTCCGGACTTTCATGATGGATTTTCCCGATTTTTTCGGCAATCTCCATGTTTTTTGCTGTTCTGACTCCGATTTTACCTGCAAACCAATTGTTATATGCAGATCTTGAAACATTCAGGGCATCGCATGCGGCCAGAACAGAATATCCTTTTTCGGCACGGCACTCTTTTATCGCAGCATAAATATGCGCTTGTCTTACTTGTGAGAGACATCCCTCCTCTCCACTTCCTCCGATTTTTTTAGCAGGTCCCGCTCCATTTCCGTCATGTACAATTTGTGTTTCAGCTGCTCAATTTCTATCTGCGCTTTTTCAAGTTCGGTTCTTGCAGCCTGATCTTTTTCGCGTTTCCCGCGTCGGTCTTCAAGCCCTTTTTCTCCGAGTTCAATGTATCGGTTCGTCCATGTTCCGGCCTGTTGGTAACTGACCTTGTGGTTCAGTGCAATTTCTCCGTAGTTTTTTCCTTTTTCAATGCATTCCTTTGCTATCTGAATGCGTTCCTCATAGGTGGTGTCGCGTCCTTCTCTCATGTAACTTCCTCCTCCGGATGATTTTATTCTTCCGAGATCTCCGTTACTCTTATACACCTTCAGCCACTGTCTGAGAATACATTTCGACCGTATTTTATGTTTTCTGCAAATATCGATTAAGCTGCCTTTTCCCGAAAGGTAGTCTGTTACGGCTTTCAGTTTTTGGTCTGTACTATATGCTTTGTTGGATTCATATGTAAATGCAGCTATCCCCTCTTCCTCGTACTGCATTACCCGTCTTTTCATTGTTGTTGGATCAACACCTGCCTGACGTGCCGCTTCGCAAATTCCGATTATTTTTTTACTGCAATCAGATATTATTTTGATTACATCCGGATTTATCTTTTTCTTTCTCGACATAA
>CAZVPD010000312.1:0-1806 GCA_964628455.1 uncultured Lachnospiraceae bacterium | reverse complement strand
TGCCCTCGCCTATCAGATACGCGATGAGGTCGATAAACCGGTTCTTCGCGGTCCTGATATCGGCGATCACGCTTTCGTCCGCGTCTTTTTCCGTGATGATCATATCGGCGATGTTCTTATAGTCGGTAAAAAAATCCACGCACAGCCCGACGATCCGCATGGAGATCGAATCGACCGTGTAACTGCCCGAAGCGGATTCGACGACCCTTTCCTCAAACAGCCTTTCATGCCTCAGGATCGTTTCGCCGAAAAGCTGCGATTTGTTCCGGAAATGATAGTGCAGCGTTTCTTTTGTGACATTCGCCCTTACGGCCACGTCGTCCATCTCCGTTCCGGCAAAACCTTTTTCCGAAAAAAGCGCCGCAGCGGCGTTCAGGATAGCCTCTTTCATCCGATAAATCCTCCGTAAAAAAACCATTGGGTCTATGATAATACAGTGCGGAGAAGTTGTCAAGCGAAAAATACGGAATTCCCAGAAGTATGTGAAGCTGCTGTCAGCGGAACAGGCTTCGGCGTTTTTCGGAAGCCCGATACGAAGGGTAAGCCGCGTAAAAAAACAGCCCATGACACGGGCTGTTTTTTATCGGTTTTCTGCTTATTTTTTTCTGCCGGCCGCAAATACGGCTCCGGCCAGCGTCACCGCCGCAAGTACCGCCGTGACAGCGGCGGGATCCCCGGTCGCGGGCGCCGGAGCTTCGGCAGCTTCTTCGGCAGCGGCTGTTTCGGCCGCGGATGTCTCTTCGGTCACCGGTGCGGCAGCAGCCGTCAGTTTCATCGAACCCAGCGCCGAAGGGGTCTGCCATGCCAGGTCATCGGCATCCGTCCAGCCGTATGCCGCCGCGCGTTCGGCCGAATCGGACTTCTGGTCGTTGACCTGAATATCGAACGCGAATTCCGTACCCTCCGCGAGTTTGAATGCGCTGTCATTCAGTTTCGGGTCCAGACGGGCTTCGATGATGTAGCCGTCGGCCGTCAGCTTGTATTCGTACAGGATATCGTTTGTTATCGCATCGTTGCCCGCGTCGCCGTTCACTTCGGAAAGCGTCGGGAGTTCGTCTTTGCCGTCGCGGAGATACAGCGTGTATTCGCCGCCCTTGACTTCGCCGTAGGTTTCGGCGAATTGATTCGTAAAATCAAAATAAAGCTGGATGCCGTCTTTTTTATAGGTGTCGACGGCGGAATACGCGATGTCGGGGTCCGTGACAAACACGATGATGTACAGATACTGGTCGTCCCACATCATTTTGAATTCGCTTTTGACGTCGTCCGCCGTGCCGCCCTTGAGCAGATCCACCGGATAGGCTTCGGCCCCGGACCATGCATCATCCGCGGCGCCGTCTACGGCGGGCGTTCCTTTGGGCGCGGCGGCCGAACCGGCGTATGCGGGAAAGGACAGGGTGAATAAAAGCAGCAGGACAAATGTGAAAGTCAGCAGATTTGCGTGTTTCATGGATAGGCCTCCCGATTCTGATCATAATATTATTGTATATTCTTACAGAAACGGTCACCGCTTCCGTAAAAAATATGTTTTATTATAACATGGGTTCCCGATTTTGTCAACCCGTATCGATTTTTTTCGGCGGGCGGTTTATGACCCGTACGGTCACGACCCGGTGAAAAATATCCCGGTTTTTGCTTGACACGCAGGCTTAAAACGTGTATAATAGTAGGGTTGACGATATTTACGGAATTGTGGAATAAAGATAAATATAAGTTGAAAGTTGAAAGCGGTTATTTAAATGACAGAGAACGAGAACATGCATGAAGTGCGGCGAAGAAGGACGTTTGCGATCATATCGCATCCCG
>CAZVPD010000311.1:0-1810 GCA_964628455.1 uncultured Lachnospiraceae bacterium | reverse complement strand
TTCCGTCAGGGTATAAGTGTTGCCGGCTATGAGTAATGCGCTGAGTGTTTTGTCACTTTCTCCGGTTATCCAGATATATCCGCCGGCATTATACTGACTGTCGGCAAATACGCCTGTAATTTTAAGTTCTGCTCCCGATACTCTGTCACCGAACTGATCCAGCTTCTTAATGGTGATATCGGCCTTAGTATTTCTGATATCCATTGAAGCGGGACTACCATATACGCTCCAGTTACCGTTCGTTTTGTACCGGACCTGTCCCAAATCATTTAACATGAATATTACAGGAGCAGCGGATAAATAACCGTCCGGAGGTGATATTTCTGTTATAGTGTATTCTACCCCTGCAACAAAGCGTCCGTAAAGTATCTCTGTTCCGCTTGTCGGATTTACAAGAATCTGCTGTGTACCGGAGATCGAGGGATTAG
This sequence comes from uncultured Lachnospiraceae bacterium, assembly GCA_964628455.1. GTDB lineage: Bacteria > Bacillota > Clostridia > Oscillospirales > CAG-272 > JAQVWU01. The sequence continues at coordinate 1,382 of CAZVPD010000311.1, read as the reverse complement.
CAAAGCTGCTGCCTGTTATTTTAAATACAGCACCGGGTATAAGGGTATCACCTGCCGGGCCTTTTTTATTAATAGTCAAAGAATTTTTAACATTTTTAAGTGTTCCGGGTGTTTCCGATATTCCTAAATCTGTTATATAGTAAATCATATCTTTCGAACTATTTGTAACTGTTAAATCATATACTGCGGTTAAACGTATATAACCTGCCGGAGCGGTTTTTTCCGTTATTTTATATGTATCTTTATAAACATTGGTAAATACGGCTTCTCCGTCTGTCAAAGTTGTATATGTGCCGGGATTGCCGTTAGAATCGGTGTAAGGAATCACGGTGCCGGCTGCCTGAGTCGTTGCCGTGGCAATAACCATAGTACCCTTTTTGAGTTCGAATACAACACCGTTAAGCGGTGAATTCGTGACACTGTCGACTTTTCTTATAACGACATGACAGTTAAGCGGTACATTTAAAAAATCCGAAAGAGTATTTATCTGATTTGGAGGACTGGTGATCGGCGAGTATCTGTTCGCTTCTGTTATTGTAAATTCATTTATGCGGTTTGAGGTAATGCCGGGATCGGTACCGGGCAGCACATAATCGCCATGTGTCGCAGTTTCGATAAAGAAATATGTACCGACCGTCAGCCCGTCCGATAATTTTTTATTTGTTATATAATTCGAATTGGTGCTATCGGTGACCAATGTGGTAAGAAAACCGGATGCGGTTGAAGTAAGTGATTTACTGTTGACTTTTGTTACACCGTTTGCAGGAGCGGGATTTATCCTGTAAAGATCAAACTGAGCATCTTTAAAAGCTTTGTCATTGCTGTCCTTCTTTGTAAAAGACGCATGTCCCAAAATAAGCTCATCAAACATATTGAATGATTTTGCATCGCCGTTTGCTTTGTTTTTATAATTATCGGAAAGGCCTGCTATGGCAGGATTGTTGAGATTTACCTTACCAGTATTGTATTTTCCGTCGTCACCCATTGTAAATGTTATATCATTCGCTTTAACATATCCAAAGGGGGTAAAAGTTTCTTGGATGGTATAAGTCGCGCCGCGTTCAAGATTTGTAAATACAACGCTGCCGTCTGTAACTGTTTTTTCTTCAATAAAATCGCTGCCTTTATAAAGTGATAATTTTGCTCCGTTTACATTAGCATTATATTGATCTTTTTTATTAACAGTGATTTTATTGTAATTATCTGTCATTGAAATCGTCTTGTTTGTTACAGTGTTGTTATTAACAATCAATTCGCCGTATTTGTTAATCGAAAACGCGATATCCGCAGCCTGATAGACCGTTAAATCCGGAGGCAGTATAACTTCTTTTAATATATAATTTCCAATCGGCAATCCTATAATTGTCTGTTCACCGCCTGTG
>CAZVPD010000310.1:0-1860 GCA_964628455.1 uncultured Lachnospiraceae bacterium | reverse complement strand
TGCATACTAACAGTATATCTTTACTGGGGTGCAGTTAATTTTACATTCTGCCTATTTTTTTATTATGCTTTTCGCTTGAAAAAAACGATTTATATGATATAATTACAAAAGGGAGATGGTTTTATTTTAAATTCGGCAAACAATACGCGCTTGACCGGTGAAAAAATCGAGCTGCGCGAAATCGACTTGTCAGTCCGGAAGTTGTTCTGTACCTGCTGCGGCGGTATTCCGATTTCTTTTTATAATTTTTCCAATATATATATGTGGCGGGATGTCATGCATTACCGGTATGCCGTTGTTAAAGATGCGCTCTGCCTGTTCGGCAGTTACAGGGGAGAGCCTCCGTTTGCGTTTTTTCCGCAGGGTGTGGATGACGAAGGGCTTGCTTTTTATATAAATACGATACACAGCCGATGCGGGGCCTGTGCTTTTCGTCCTCTGACCCCCGAAATGGCTGTAAAATTCAAGGAACTTTTCCCCGATGCGGAGTTGACGCTGCGCCGTGATCTGTTTGATTATGTTTATTCAACCGAACAGCTGATCAATCTTCAGGGTAAGCGCTTCCATGCGAAAAGAAATCATATCAATGCCTTTACTGCCCAGTATGATTATAAATATATATCAATAAACAGGGATAATACCGGTCTGCTGCGCGAAGCAGCCGAAACATTATTCACGGAACACGACAACGAAGAATTATCTGACGAATACGGCGCTATCTGCAACGCAGTGGACGCATTTGAAGATCTCGGTCTGCGGGCCGGAGTGATCACTGTGGGAGATCAAATTATCGCCTATTCTATCGGTGAAAAAATGAGCTGCGACACAGCGCTTATCCATTTTGAAAAAGCCGACAGAAATTTCAACGGTATTTATGCGGTTATAAACCGGGATTTTCTGCGCGCGGAATTTGCGGATACTCTCTATGTGAACCGGGAAGAAGACATGGGTTATGAGGGCCTGCGTAAAGCTAAAATGTCGTATAATCCGTTATATCTCAATGAGGTATATTCGGTTTCGCTGTAAAATGAAAAGGAGGTATCCAATGCGGTTATCAAAAAATCCGCTCCTGCGTTTTCTTTTGTTTTTAATGACGGCGGTTTTTACAGCATCGGCATTTGCCTGTGCCGGTGAATCACCTGCGGCACCCGCTGTTACGACGGCGCCCGAAAGCACCGCTGCTGCGGACACCGAAGCACGGCTCTACGCGAATCTGCCCGAGGATGATTACGAAGGCTATGAATTCCGCATGATCCAGTATAAAGAAACCTCTGCGATCACCGCATACTGCGATGCCGCGGAATTGAACGGCGAAGTGATAAATGATGATATCTATACCCGCAGCCGGAATGTCGAGCAGAAACTGAATATCGTTCTTCAATTTACGCTTGAGAAGCTCGAAAAAGTAAACACCATTATGCAAAATGCGATCATGTCTGCGGAAGATGCTTATGACGTGTTTTGGCAGCACTCCTCTTTTACAACGCAGAATTTTCTGTCAAAAGGATATCTGATCGACCAGAGCAAAATCGATACGCTTGATTTCGATAATCCATGGTGGAATAAAAGCGCCATGGAAAGTATTTCGATCGGTCCTAAAAGATTCTACGGATTCGGGGACATCAACATCCAGCTGTTTGATTTTCAGAGCATCATTACGTTTAATAAAGATATTATCGCCGAATACAATCTGGAAAGTCCGTATGACCTGACCGAAAAAAACGAATGGACCATCGAAAAGTTTTTCGAATCGGGAACCGCGGCCGCCGCAGACCTGAACGGCAACGGCAAGACCGATGACGATGATATGTTCGGTTACGGTGGTTATGCCACAGCCACCATGTTCGGATTCCTGCACGG
>CAZVPD010000309.1:0-1863 GCA_964628455.1 uncultured Lachnospiraceae bacterium | reverse complement strand
CATTGCCGTTCTGCGAAGGAGAAAAAAGAAGCGTCCGGCGCAGGCTTCGTATTACGGACCCCCTCCGGAACAGACCGGTCCTCAGGTGCGGTACCGTCCTCCGGAACAAACCCGTCCGCCGGTGCAGTACCGTGCGTCGGAACAACCGCGTCCGCCGGTGCGGTACCGTCCTCCGGAACAGTCCCGTCCGCCGTCGGAACAGCCGCCCCCCGTCTATAAGAAAGCGTTCTGCAGATACTGCGGCGCGAAACTCGCCGGCACGCGCTTCTGCGAAAACTGCGGGCACAGGGTCGAATAGAATATGAAAAAATTCATGCTGCTGTTTATTGCTTTGGCCGTATGTCTGACCAATATCTGTCCCGCGGCGGCCGAAGCGCCGGACGGGCAGAAAAGAACCGGCTGCTGGAAACAGATCAGGATCGATTACCGGCCCGAACCCGAATATTCCGAACCGGATACGGAAGGCAATGCCAGAACTACATATGAAGTGAAAAACGGGTCATCGGTTCAGCGATACAGCGACGCTTACGGGTGCAGCTATCAGGGATCTTCCGCCTGGACTCTGCCGAAAGAAAAATATTATCCGGGAGAAACAGCCGAAATAACCGTATCGGCAAAAATAGACTCGTATGTGACGGCTTCGGAAAGTTTTTACAGGTATTTCGAGAACTTTTTCGAAAGCACCTGGGTTTATTATACCAATAACTATGCCGATGACGGCAGCAACGAAATGCTCGGAATTTCCGCCGGGTCCAGCGTCTGGGCATTCGAGGATGCAAACGGCGAATTTCAGGCGCAGACCGAAATTGTCAACGGCCGGGCGGGGACCTCATCTCAGACACGAACCGTTTATGACACAATACCCGATCACGATTCATTTATAGGGGATACGTTCGGTATTGTGGTTTATACGAATGCCGGCAAAGTGCGGTATGTATACGAATGGACCGGAGAACGCGAGATCGTGCTTTCGGGTGTCATAGACGGTCCCGACAACAATCAATTAAGGCCCATGCCCCGAATAAAGACCGATGTGTATGTTTACTTCGATAAAAACAAAATTCCCGCCGACTGGAAAAGCGGAACACCCGACCTGACGTTATCGGGAGCGGCGGATCTCCGCGGCGCGTTTTCGTTTAAGATCCCGGTCGAAAAAACCGGAACCGTGATCGGAATTATCTTAAAAGTCACGATGCGCTGCATCCTGCCGCAGAACCAAACCGCGTTCTTTCTCGCGGATTATCAGGATACGAACGCCTTGAATGAAATAACCGTTTCTACGCTGATTTCGGTCGACCCCAACGACAGCCGTTATAAAAGCTCGGATCAGATCAAAATAACGCGCGCCGTGCGGTTTCATAATCTGCCGCTCGGATTTCTGACGTTCGACGACAGCGGCGACCCCGAGTCGATGCAGACGAATCTGGGCGACACGATGAAATTCCTCGGATACGGCTACATGTACCGCGTCCTCTGGGACGCGCTGACGGTCGGCGGAGTCGTGTTCGGCGAACTGCCCTCCCTTCTGCCGGCTGCCGGGGCGAACCCGCTGCGTGTCGACTGCAATTACATCAAGAGGACCGCCTCCGATTCCGACGTTTCGCATTATTCATCCTCGGACAACGCGATCCGGCTGACCGAAGAAGACTGCCGGTTTGACGACAACAGCCGCTTTACCGCCCTGCATGAATTCGGGCATTTCTTCGAGGCGGCGACCAACGGCTTTCAGGCGCGCTGCGGCTGGGGCTTAAAAATGTCGGCCGGCGACCTCAACCACGGCGGGTATCTCAACAGCGACACCGCCGACTCGTTCGTCGAGGGGTTTGCGACCTGGTACGCCTGCGTCGTGCAGATGGCGCGGGG
>CAZVPD010000308.1:0-1882 GCA_964628455.1 uncultured Lachnospiraceae bacterium | reverse complement strand
TGTATTATTACGCCATGAACGGCCAGACCGGCAGCGTCTGCGGCGTTCTGCCGGTCGACATGAAAAAGCTTCTGCTGCACTGCGGCATCCTGGCGGCATCGGTATGCGCGGCTCTTTCCGTCATGCTTTATTTTATAACTTAAAGGGGAACGGATATGAAAAGACTGTTTTCTGTTGTGATCGCCGTTCTCCTGTTTTCTGCGGCGCTGACTGTGCCGGTGTCGGCGGAAACACTCGGCGAAGGCAGCGCACGCGTATTCGATTATGCGGGCCTGATGAGCGAAAGCGAGATCGCCGGACTCGAAGAGATGATTTCCGGACTGCGCACCGCATACAATATGGATATTGTGGTCCTCACCTCAAACGACGCCCCCGCAGGCGGATCGATGGCTTACGCGGACGATTTCTATGACTACAACGGCTTCGGCACAGGCGCCGAATGGGACGGTTTTCTTTACTTTATCGACATGAACAACCGCGTGCCGACCATATCCACCTGCGGCCTGATGATACGGTATGTCACCGACAGCAGGCTCAGCGCCCTGCTGGACACGGCATACACCTATCTTGCCGAAGGGCAGTATGCATCCTCCGCGTCGGTCACCCTCAGCCAGCTTGAAGGATACATCCGGGAGGGGATTCCTTCCGACCAGTATAACTACGACGACCAGGGCAACACCGATTATTATTACGATACCGAACCGGCGGTAAGGGCTCTTTCAGGCGGCGAATTCATCGCCTCTCTGGTGATCGGCCTTGTCTGCGCGCTCATTCTTTTCGGATCGGTGAAATACAGATACGGTCTGAAAGGCTCGACCTACAGATACAATATCAACGCGAACACCTCGGTCAATATAACAGGCGCGACCGACGTCTATCTGCGCACCGATGTGGTGAGAGTTCTCAAGCAAAGGTCTTCGGGCGGGGGCGGCGGAAGCGGCAGCAGGACCCATACCTCAAGCAGCGGCCGTTCTCACGGAGGCGGCAGCGGACGCAGGTTCTGAAAATCCGGCGGATATGCGCGGTACGGCACAGCCGTGCCGCTTTTCTTTTGCCGCCGGTAAAAATCTTTTTTATATACGCCGCTAACCGAAGAGGATTTACGCCGACTATACGGGTGTATCATTCATGAATGAAACGGATTAAAAATTATGAGAGCGGAAGAAACGACCGGATATCTCGGCGACAAAGAATTTCTCGACAAGCTGTACGGATACGCGTATAAACGCTGCGCCGTCTCGCAGGACGCGGAGGACCTGTGCTCGGAGATCGTTCTGGCTATATTAAAAGGCATAAGAAAGGATCCGGACATCCGGAATTTTTATGCTTTCGCATGGACCGTCGCTCACAGGGTTTACGCGGATTTTTGTGAAAAACGCAGAATACGGACCGGAATCGCCGGTTATGACGAGTGCAGCGGCAGCGCGGACATGCGGACAGACGATATAGGCGATTATATCGAAACCGAAGAAGACGAACGCACGCTGAAAAATATACTGCGTGAAATTTCGTTTCTGGTGAAAATATACCGTGACGTTATGGTCATGTATTATCTCGACAGCATGAAAACCGCGGAAATTGCCGTCAGACTCGGAATAGGCGAAAACGCCGTCAGACAGCGATTGTTTTACGCCCGGAACACCGTGAAGAAAGAGGCGGAAAAAATGGAAAACATTTATACTTTAAAGCCCGTTGAGATCGCGTTCATAGGGACCGGTAATCCGGTCGGGAACGATCCGCGGGACAAGGCGGAACGCGTTTTGTCGCAGAACATCGTGTATCTGTGCAAAAACACCGCCAGAAGCGCCAAAGAAATTTCCGAAATACTTAATCTATAACTTTTAATAGTTAGGTACATGCTAGAGTTAAAGCACGTAAAAAA
>CAZVPD010000307.1:241-1945 GCA_964628455.1 uncultured Lachnospiraceae bacterium | reverse complement strand
CCGTAATATCCTTCGAGAAAATCATCCGTATGATTATTATATTCAATGTCCGTCATATAGGGATCCCAGAGACACTTTGCGAGAAGATAGGACCGCAGTTCGCCGAATTCACCGCTCGCGGACGAATAATTTCCCTGTTCGAAGATACCTGTCACATTGTTTTCGACAAAAAAGCGTATATTTTCCCGAATGACTTTGAAATTCGGAAAGGTCACCGCATAATGGGCGAAGTCGGTCGTATAATCCCATATGTATATATTTTTACATATTTTCGACCATTGACGCAGGATATCGGCAAAAGAACCGCCGGCAGCCTGATCGGTCACCGCATCGCATAAATGGACCGGATGTGAAAAACAGCATTCGATCGAACAGAGGCGGATAATAACGTTGTCACGGGCTTTTAATGTTTTGGGAGGTTTGCGCGTATAACGGTATGCCAGGGTATCAATCATCACGTCGGGATAAGACCGGCTGACGGCATCCGCGACCTTATTGATAAAAGAAAGAAGGGAACCCATCGGACTTTCTTCCGCATGATCGACAGCGGCACAGCGGGAACAGGTGCATCCGCCGCTCCACGAATGACTGTCGTTTTGCGAAACGGATATGATCAGGGCTTCCGGATCGGCATCAAGACGGGCCCGGATATTTTTTAAAACAGTTTCGAATACGGCGTCATCGCTCAGACAGGGCTGACGGTCCGTAACATCACCCTGCATTTCGGCAAGCTCACCGAGTGTATGAACGAAATTCCTCGCATATCGGATGCTATTTCCGTATTTATCCGAAATCATTCTTCCCGGAGAACCGTTGATTTTTTGTTTGACGCTGAAAAACTCATCAAATGCGGAGTACCAGTATACATTCCTGTATCTGACCGGCGGGATCACGGACCGGTTCCCGACGAGGCTGAAATCCGGCAATTGTCCCTCGGGAATTTTTTCGACGCCGGGCGCGTAAAATCTGCATCCGAAATACTCTTCCAGAAGTGAAAATACTCCGTAAATCACACCGCGCCTGCCGCCCGAAACGGTCAGGCAACCGTCGGCAGTCCGGAACGAATAACCGTCATCGCCGTATAAATCGCATTCTTTAATCAAAATCGAATTTAAGCCTGTTGTTTTATAAGGATATCCGGCGATTTTCTGTAAATAACCGTCGAGTATTTCGGCAGCCGTCTGCTCGGAGAGGGTTTTGTTTTCTGCATAGATCATTTTATCCGGTCACCTCCGGGAAACGGCATCGACAAGAGCCGGATTCGTGACATTATTATCGGCATCGGTGATCCGGCTGAATCCGCGGTAGCTCCATACCGCCCTTCCTATACCGTATCCGAGCAAAAGGTCCGCAAGGTCGTTCAGCCATCTGACCGTACTTTCAGACGGAGCGTCGGAAATGACCCCGTATTCGCCGCAATAAAGAGGACGTTTGTTGATTTTAATAAAATCGTATGCGGGCTGCAGTATACGGCCGAGGTGATTTTTATCGAGAACGCCTATTTCGGATTCGGGTATATTGCCGCCGTAAAATTCCGCGTGCAGTGATGTGTGGACAGGATACTCGACCGGGATGCGGTAACGGCGGGTATTTTCCATCCAGGAAGCCCTCTGATGCGTGAAAATCATCGGATGATAAAAATGGAAAGTATACCATATATGCGGATTTTCCGAAACAGCAAGGTTTTTGAGCTCATTCACGGAA
>CAZVPD010000307.1:0-231 GCA_964628455.1 uncultured Lachnospiraceae bacterium | reverse complement strand
TATGGATTTCCGCGGCCGTCTCCTGCCATAACCTGTTCCAGGCGTCGCTGCCCTCAGGCAGGACAAGTTCATTCAGCAGTTCAAACGTCAGATTGTTTTTGATGCGGGAATACCGCCCGGCAAAGAATTTCCATATGGCGATATAACGAAGCTGCATGGTCCTGTCCGTGAAAAGATTGTTTTTGGCACCGTCGCCGAAAAAGAAACCGGGCGCATGGTGCAGGTCGAGAA
>CAZVPD010000306.1:0-1954 GCA_964628455.1 uncultured Lachnospiraceae bacterium | reverse complement strand
CGCATATGTGTGTTTCCGTATTCAAATGCATATGATGCCCCGCCCGCACGTTGACTGACAGAAAAATTTTCAATGATCCTTTGTTATAAACAATTTACCGGATAAAATTCGGACCTGCGAAGGAGAATTGCAATGGAATTGCCGAAAAGAAAGCAGTTACGGCTGCAGGGATATGATTATTCGCGCAACAGCGGTTATTTTCTGACGTTATGCACCTATAAAAGACGCAATATTTTATGCGAAAACATCGGTTCCGACAACATGTTTAAAAAATGGCTGACGGAAATCGAAGAAAAATTCCCGGGAACGAAAATCGATTATCATATCATAATGCCGGACCATATGCATTTTGTTTTATTTCTGATGAATGAATACAAAGATAAGGGTTCGGATACGTGTTTTTATGATCTTCCGCTGATAATTGACTGGTATAAAACAATGACGACGAATGAATACATCAAAGGTGTAAAATCCGGTCTGTATGAAATTTTCGACAAGCATATATGGCAGCGGAATTATTATGAACACATCATCAGAAACGAAGAGGATTTATACGAAATCCGCCGCTATATCCGTGACAATCCGAAAAATTGGGAAAATATATATACCGGACGCGTCTGATTCTAATGTTATCCGACCGTTGTCCCGCATGGTGTTGGCGCGCATGTAGGGGTCATGGAACGCACGGCGTTCCTTTGCGCCCTGCGTGGCCGCCCTCCGTATCCCCGCAGCCTTGCAAAAAAGGCGAGAGCGGCCACACAGGGCCGCCCCTACGGAATAGCCGCAGCGGATGTGTGTTTCCGTATTCAAATATCGTCCTCCGCATCCCCGCGGCATTGTAAAAATGACAAGGGCGATCACGCAGGATCGCCCCTACGGCACAGCCGCAAAATATGTGTTTTTACGTAAGGCCTTTTTTTATCCGGCGGGCGATGTGTTCCGCGTAAACAGCGCGATGAAATTTTTCATCACCGACGTGACGAGTTTGCTCTTATGGTAAACGACGAAGTAATCCCTCGGGAACTTCGCGTTTTTTATTTTCAGCTGCTTCAGGCTCCCGTCCGTGAGCTCTTTTTTTGCCGTGTGCGGGGACAGTATCGTGATCCCCAGGCCCTGCACGGCGGCGCCGATAAGCGCGGCCGGACTGATGCTTTCCATGACGGGCGCTGTCCCGAAGCCGGCGGGGGCGAGGACTCGCTCGATGCTGTCCCGTGTCCCGCTGCCTTTTTCGCGGAGGAGCAGCTTTTCGCCGGCCAGCTCCTCCGGCGTGAGCGTCTCTCTGTCCGTATAGCCGGGGGCGCAGAGCACGGCCATATCCTCCCTGAACAGGATCTCCGTGATAAAATAGGGCGAGACGGTGACATTGTCGGTGACGGCAAGGTCGATCTCGTTTTTTTGCAGCAGTTCTTCGATCTGCTTCGAATTTTCGACCACGGATACGACCGAAACATCCGGATACAGTTCGCCGAAGTTCTTGAGGACTCCTGGCAGCAGGGCCTCGCCGATGGTCACGTTCACGCCGACCTTCAGAAGGCTCAGGGCATCGGAATTCCTGAGGCTGCCGACCGATTCGCTGAACCGGGAGAGGATCGCGCCGGTGTATTCCAGAAGGCGGTTTCCCGCCGGGGTGATGTACAGCCTGCGGTTCATGCGCTCGAACAGCCTGACCCCGTAGAATTCCTCGAGTTCCTTCACCGCGCGGCTGACGGCGGGCTGAGTCATGTAAAGTTTGTCCGCCGCGGCCGTAATGCCGTTTTCCGCGCAGACGGCTTCGAAGATCTGCAAATGGCGCAGAGTCATGCGTTTTCCCTCCCTGATTTTCTATACATATCGATTTTGCTATGTATTCCATAATAACATATCATTTGAATTATGTCAAGGAACGTGTTATAATAAATAAAATAGAATCCGTAAATTTTACCCCTATAGGTTGACACCAAGAGAAGATATTAAG
>CAZVPD010000305.1:0-1963 GCA_964628455.1 uncultured Lachnospiraceae bacterium | reverse complement strand
TCTTCCAGTGCCGGCAGGAAGGATTTTCCCCGTATAAAGCGCCGTAATCCGGGCTAATCCCGAAAAAAAAGAAAGGGTGCGTCGGATAACGCATCCTCTCTTCGGCGTGATGTTGATCGTGCCCTGATCTCCGCCGGCCGTCCCGGCTCCCGGAACTCATAGGATTATTTGTTGACAATCTCCGGATCCGTCTCGTTCTGACGGATAAAAGTTCCCGGTATGACCTTTTCTATGAACAATATTCCGTCAAGATGGTCGATTTCATGGCAAAAAGCACGGGCCAGTAAGCCTGTTCCCTCCAATTCAACCAAATCGCCGTGTTCATTCAAAGCTCGGACAATAACCCGTTCGGGGCGTTTGACTTTCCCGTAAAAACCGGGAATGCTGAGGCAGCCTTCAAGTTCGTTCTGCTCGCCGAAAGTTTCACAAAGAACGGGATTGATCAGCTTTATGAGCCCCGTCCCGTCATCGATCACAACGACCCGTTTCAGAATGCCGACCTGTACCGCTGCCAGTCCGGCTCCGTATGCGGAATACATGGTTTCCGTCATGTCCGAAAGCAGCGTCAGCGTTCTTTCGTCGATTTTTTTGACTTCCCTTGATTTCTTTTTTAATACATCGTCATCCGGATAATGCATGATATTGCGCAGCATCATATTTCGCTCCCGATCGAATTTCCGATTTGATTGCAGAATTTGCCGATGCCGATATTATTCGGTTTTTTCGTCCAGTGCCGAAAGCCTGTCCTTCAGCTGCTTCAGCTGAGCTTCAAGAGTTTCGACCTGATTGCTCAGAAACGCTTTTTCATTAAAAGCGGGCGCATTTGCCTCCGCATATACGGGAGCTGCATAGGGCACCCAGCCCGGCATACCGGCGTTCCGGTACATTCTGCCGAATCCGCGGCCCATTCCGCGGCCGAATCCACGGCCGAATCCACGGCCTCCCGCAAATCCTCCGGCAAATCCTGCCGGATTGGCATAACCCGGTACCGCATAACCGGCGCAGTATCCCGCACCCCGTCCCGTCATCGGACCCATTCCCATCGGTCCCGTTCCGTCTCCTCTTGGCATAATAAAATCTCCTTTCATTTTTCCGTTCCGGTTTTTTCCCGGTTTTATTTTTTTCTTACCTGATTCTGTTCCGTTTATACCCGCGGTAAGCGGCATATGCGCTGCCCGCAAGCAAAGCTCCCTGCAGAAACCTTCCGATTCCGCGCCCGCGGCCTAACCCGCGGCCTAATCCGAAACCAAGCCCGCGGCCTCCCGCAAGCCTTCTTCCGAACCCGACCGGATTGGCATACCCCGGTGCCGCGTAACCGGCGCAATATCCCGCGCCCCGTCCCGTCATCGGGCCCATTCCCATCGGTCCCGTTCCGTCTCCTCTCGGCATATCTGATCCCTCCCGTTCTTTTCCGTTCCGGTTTTATACCGGTTTTGTTTTTTCCTCTTATCCGGGTCTGTTCCGGTTATACCCGCGGTAAGCGGCATACGCGCTGCCCGCAAGCAAAGCCCCCTGAAGAAACCTTCCGAATCCGCGGCCTGATCCGCGGCTCGTCCTGCGGCTGCCTGCAAGCCTTCTTCCGAATCCGACCGGATCGGTGTACCCCGGTGCCGTGTAACCGGCGCAGTATCCCGCGCCCCGTCCCGTCATCGGGCCCGTTCCCATCGGTCCCGTTCCGTCTCCTCTCGGCATATCTGATCCCTCCCGTCCGAGCATCATATATGAATTGCCTCACGCGGACATGCATCGATGCATGCGCCGCATTCAATGCAATCGTCATATATTTTGGCTTTTCGGTCCTTGATCTTAATGGCATCGACCGGACATACTTTGACGCATCTTCCGCAGCCGGTGCATTTTTTTTCGTTTACCCTGACCGCCATTGAACCATCCCCTTTGATTATTGCCTGTAAAAAATAGTTATTGTCATATGCCCATAATTATCATATCACAGTTATGGGCA
>CAZVPD010000304.1:0-1971 GCA_964628455.1 uncultured Lachnospiraceae bacterium | reverse complement strand
CGGGAAAGCGAGTGGATCGCAAGGGGAGGCATCGTGACCGAGACGGTCGGCAGATACTGGGGACAGGATGACATCGAAGAACCGCGCAGAAAACAGGCGATCGAAAATATCAGAAGAAGCATCGACAGCGGAATACCCGCGATCGCGTGGGACATCGACATACCCGAATGGGGTCTGATCACCGGCTATGACGATGACGCGGAAAAACTGTTTTACCTTGCTGTAAACGGCAGATACGGCGAGATGCCCTATCATGAACTCGGACAGCGGCAGATCAAAATACTGAACGTTGTAACGATCGAAAACAAAAAATACGACTGGTATGTCATCTATCTGAGGAAAATGCTGGAAACCGCAGTCGCACATCTGAACGGCGGTGAATGGTCCGGAAAAAACAGAAGCGGCCTTGCGTTCTATCCGGAACTTTGCGGATTCCTGAAAGAACGATATAATCCCGAGCGCAAATGGGTGATCGAATACTATCTCGGAACATACGGGGCTTTAAAATGGTACGCGTATAAGATCTTTGAGAAATACGGTTTCGAGGAACTCGCAGCTCTGTATAAAGATACCTATAACTGTTGGATGGAAGCTTTTAATCTGAGGGACGGCGCTGATGCGGCGGATACAAGAGATAAGATCATTGCCCTGATGAATAAAGCGCATGAAAACGAGACAAAAGCAATCGAGCTGATGAAAGCTGTTGTGATTGACGATGAAGCTCCTCCGGCCGAACAGGATTATACGCATATCCATAAATGGACGGATATGAAAAGGACGCTGATCAAAGAGCTGTCCATGAAAAACAGCGGGTTCAACGACGTTGAGCTGTCGAATACGAAATATGTAAACCTGAATATGAAGAACTCGACCTTTTACAATATCAACATGGACAACACCTCGTTCTGCGGGTCGAATATGAACTCGACGGGATACATCTGCATCAATATGCACAACTCGAGATTTATTGCCGTAAATATGTCGGACAGCGTCTTTTGGGAGAACTGCAGTTTCGAAAATGCCGAAATCACCGGCTGCAATATCAAAGGTTTGAAGATCAACGGTTATGATATAGAAAAACTGATCGAAAAAGAAAAGGCGGGACAATAAAAGGCCGGTCCGTTTTTCCGTGATATAGGACCGCAGCCCGGGAAACCCGCATTTTTAAACCGCGTAAAACGCATAGCCCGGAATGCAGAAACCATAAACAGGCCCGGAGATATTTTCGGGTTATGAAAAGGTGATCGTCCGAATGATTCTGCGCGGTTGTGAAAAAACGGCGTCCCACTGGAGTATAAACACGGGGGACCGCAGATGACAGGCGTAATATTTTCCGTTCCGGAAGGATTCGGACCGGGTGTGAATGTCTTTGGTGTTTTAAACAAGCCGGCTGCCGAATGATTCGGCAGCCGGCTTGTTTCATACTTATTTCGGGCTATTTCAGCCTGTCGCCATAATGTTCAAGGACGAAATCAAGGTCCTTATCCCCTCTGCCGGAACAGTTGACCAGGATAGAGCCGAATTCCATCTCTTTTGCCAGTTTCATGGCGTATGCGACGGCATGTGCGCTTTCCAGTGCCGGGATGATCCCTTCCAGCCTGGATAATGTGAAGAATGCGTCGACGGCTTCATCGTCGGAAGCCGATTTATAAGTCACACGGCCCAGGTCACGCAGATAAGCGTGCTCGGGTCCGACGGAAGGATAATCAAGTCCGCTGGCCACGGAATAAACGGGGTCGGGTTCGCCCTTTTCGTTCTGCAGCATGATCGAATTGAAACCGTGCATAATGCCTTCTCTGCCGTAAGTCAGGCTTGCTGCGTGTTCGCCGACTTTTGTGCCGATCCCCATGGGTTCGACACCGTAAAGTTTTACGGGGTCATTCAGGAACGGGGTAAAAATACCGGCTGCGTTGGAACCGCCTCCGACGCATGCCACGACCGCGTCGGGCAGGTTTCCGGTCATTTCTATAA
>CAZVPD010000303.1:0-1973 GCA_964628455.1 uncultured Lachnospiraceae bacterium | reverse complement strand
AAGTGCATCGGAAGGCTCATATGATTTGGACTTGTCATATGCTTTCTGACTGTCCTGATATTTCTTTCCTCTTGTAGGCATGTTCTTTCTCCTCCTGTTTATTCTTCAACCGTTACGCCCATGCTCCGAGCCGTTCCGGCTATCATACTCATCGCCGCTTCGAGGGAAGCCGCGTTGAGATCGGGCATTTTGGTTTCGGCAATTTGTTTGACCTGTTCTTTTGTTAATTTTCCTACTTTAACAGACTGGGGAGTGGCAGAAGCCGACTCGAGACCGCAGGCTTTTTTGATAAGAACGGGAGCAGGCGGAGTTTTTGTTATGAAAGTAAATGAACGGTCTGCAAAAACAGTGATCACGACAGGAATGACAAGGCCGATGCTGCTTTTGGTCCGTTCGTTAAATTCCTTGATAAAATTAGGGATGGAAACACCGTAAGAACCGAGAGCCGGACCTACGGGGGGCTGAGCGGTAGCTTTTCCCGCATTGAGCTGGAGTTTTATATAGCCGGTTATTTTTTTTGCCATTTGTAATTACACCTCCGAATGTGGTAACAGCAGAATAATGCTGTTGATGCGGTGCAGATATGACCGCATTTATGCGAGAGAATCAAAATTTTCTCTCTCCCACTTTAAAACAAAAACATATTGTTTGCGATATTTATAACTTTTTTACATTTCAAGCAGTTTCACTGCATCCGAATCAAGTTCGACCGGTGTGTCGCGTCCGAACATGGAAACAAGCACTTTTATTTTTTTCTTATCGGCTGATATTTCCTGCACGATGCCTACATAACCTTTCAAAGGCCCGGAAGTGATTTTGACGCTGTCGCCGATCTCATAGCTCAATGAGATAACGCGCATCTCAATACCTATATGAGCGACTTCCTCATCACTCAAAGGAACGGGCTTTGAACCGGGGCCGACAAAACCTGTTACACCGCGAATGTTACGGATAACATGCCAGCTTTCGTCGGTCATGACCATTTTGATCAAAACATAGCTGGGAAAAATCTTGTTTTCGATCTCTTTTTCTTTCGGATTGCCTTCTTCGTCGGAACCGTTTTTTTCGACGACGATTTCAACGGGAATCCGGACATCCATGATCAAATGCTGAAGCGACCGGTTTTCCACGATTTTTTCTATGTTTGCCTTCACTTTGTTTTCATATCCGGAATAGGTATGAGCCACATACCATCTTGACTCGGTATTGGCATCACTAAAATCACTCATATCGACGGCACCGCATTATATGATCTTGCCGAGTAAAATAAGCGCATTGGAAAAAAGAAAATCGAGACCGCCTATGAATGCGCTCACAATAATCACGCTGATTAAAACGATGATCGAACTTTTAAACGTCTGTTCGCGGCTGAACCATACTATTTTTTTCAGTTCGCTTTTATATTCGCGCAGAGCTTTTGTGATTCTTTCCTTGAGTGATATTTTCGGCTTCTTTTTAGGCGCCGGATTATGATTGGCTGCTTTATCGGGATGACTGCCGGTATCGTCAGCCGGTTCTGCGGATATGTTTTTCTTATCATTATCCATATTAATGCGCCTCCTTACTTCGTTTCTTTATGCGTCGTATGCTTGCGGCAGAACTTACAGAATTTATTCATTTCAAGTCTGTCAGGGTCGTTCTTTTTGTTTTTCATGCTGTCGTAATTACGCTGTTTGCATTCGCTGCAGGCTAAAGTTATTCTGACTCTCAATTAGTACACCTCCGATAAAAATTTAGTTTTATTTTATCTCCCTCTGCGAAGAAAATCACAATAATAACAAGTATGACAGAATATTATTGTATAAGCCGGTGTTTTATAAGATAAATATAAAACAAAAAAACCTCTCCGCGGAGGTATAAAGAGTATACCATGATTTTTCGTTTTTGTCAAGGTTTTTATATAAACTTCTTGAAAAAAATATGATCCACATATGATAATGTCTTAACATACCACAAATGAAAATGTCTCAAAA
>CAZVPD010000302.1:0-1976 GCA_964628455.1 uncultured Lachnospiraceae bacterium | reverse complement strand
TGAATTCGGGGGCATTATCGACTGGACATATGAAACCGTGAAGTAAAAACGCACCCCGCCCGGATACCCCGGAACCCAAAAAAACGCGCTGTGATCCTATCGGTCACGGCGCGTTTTTTCCGGTATTTTATTCATAAATCATGTCTTCGGGCGCGTTTCTCCGCAATATCGTATACTTCATCATCGGACCTTACGCCGATCACGATGATCAGCATTTCGGTTTCGGTCCGGACGATTTTATACACCACCCGCAGACCCGCGTCTTTCAATTTTATTTTCATGAATCCGGTAAGGTTGTTTCCGCTCCTGTTACCGAGTGGTTTGCCGAATCCGCCTTCATAAACCGGCAGGGGATTCCCGCTGACTTTATCAATGGCTTTGGCAATCAGCATACGCTGATTACCCGCAAGCCTTTCAAAATCTTTTTCGGCTTCCGGCAGAAACCTTACATTCCACTTCATTTCATTCAATTTCCGCCTCGCGGCCTTCGGCGATGTCACCGGGTGTTATCCCGTATTTCTTATAGACATCTTCCGCGGAAATAAGGGCATCCGGATCAAAACGGGCCATGCGCTCCGCGGCTGCCGCAAACAAGCGCGCGTCATTCAATTCATCCATCAGGCGGAGATATTCCTCCGGAGATATCAGCACGCATTCGGCAGTGTTATTCTTCATAACGACCTTGGTGCCGCTGATCTTTACTTCCTCGAATATTTTTCCGGCCTGACCGCGGTTAAAAAGAGAAATGGGCAGAGTATTCCTGATAGCTCCTGTGATATCAGACATAGTACAGATCACCTCCGATAGGACCAGTATAGCACATAAAAACAAATTTGTCAACAGAAACGCTGATAAATATGACGATATTTCAAGTTGTGAACCGACAGACAGGTGAATTATAAAAAATAATAAACAGACTCGGATGCGATAGAATGAAAATCTCCGCAATCCGCGTCAACCCAAAGGAACTGTTTTCCGCATAAACCGTATGACATCGGCAGCACACTTTTATCGCACCCGGCATCCCTGTGTCTTGCGGCTGTTCTTATTTGACGACGAAGGTCATATCCCCGGAAAGCACGGACAGACGGCGGAATTTTTCTTTTTCGTCTTGAACAAAGTTTGTTTTTGTGCTATCATCATCGTAAAATGACGGTAAACATCCGATCATATCAACAAGGGGTTTTACACATGTTTATTCTTGAAAAAAAACCGGACCGCGATTTTATCCTGCTGAATCTGACGGATCCGCAGCTTTCGGATGACGACTGGGACGGCGGAAAAGCCGACGTCCTGCGCGACACCGTCGGCGAACTGATCCGCCGCACGTCTCCCGACCTCATCACCGTTTCGGGGGACATCGCCTGTGCGGGCCATATGCGGTCCTATGAAAATTTCGCCGCCCTGATGGATTCCTTCCGTTTGCCATGGGCGCCCGTATGGGGAAACCATGACAGCCAGGACGGGGCCGCGCAGACCGACAGGCAGGCCGGCCTGCTCCTGCAAAGCAGACATATCCTTTTCGAAAGAGGCGATCCCGCACTCGGCAGCGGCAATTATACGGTCGCTGTCCGGGAGAACGGCAGGATCCTATACGGGATCCTCCTGATGGACAGCCACGACCGCATGCCCTTTACCGGTCCGGACGGAAAGACTTCGGACGAATGGGCGCATCTGACCCCCTCTCAGCTGGACTGGTACCGCGGACAGGTCGAAGCGCTGGGCGGAGCAAAAACGGCGGTGATCCTGCACATCCCGATCTATGCCTACCGCTGCGCTTTCGAGGCCGCATGGAACAGCGCGTATAAACCCGAATCGGTCCCCGTATCCGAAAGCGGCGACGGGAAATACTGGAACGAAGGGTATAAAGACTCGATCGGGGTCCGGTATGAGGGTATTTCGTCTTATCCGGCCGACGAAGGCATGTTTGACCTTATAAAGCAGCTCGGGTCGACCGACACCGTGCTTGCCGGTCA
>CAZVPD010000301.1:0-2053 GCA_964628455.1 uncultured Lachnospiraceae bacterium | reverse complement strand
AAAAGCATCCGTGTATGCGGCTGTGATCGAAGCTCCGCCCAATATATCATGGAACTGATTGAACAAAATATCACGGCAGCTTTTTGCCAGCATTTCGCAAGGATAGGCAGCACCGGTCACAATCGAATTAAAAAGTGCTGCACGTTCGGCATTATAAAGCATGTATTCGGTTTTCCGGTTGCATTTTTTGATCTGAGGCAGATTTGCAAAAACACCGAAATGCCTTACCGGGATTTCACCGCGGTATGTTTTCAGCGGGATTCCCTTCTGAGCTTCAAAAAAGTTTCCGGTACTGCCGAATAAAACCCTGCCCCCGGTTTCGGCATTCTTCCTGTTAATATCCGCTATCGCTCTTTTTGTAGGAGCACCGCCGTGATTCGACACGCCGTAAATAAGCATCAGATCATGACTGCAGCCGGACAATTTATGAAGCGCATGATCTATCTGAACTGCCGTATCGCCGGCAAACGGAGCACCGGCGTCGCAGTCGCGATACGCAATGATACGGCTGCCGTCGGAGCTTTCCCAGAAGAAAAGCGGATCATCGAGAGGGAACTCACCGCCGTCGGGTCTGCCGAAAACATAATGATCCATACCGGACTTGCTTAAAATCTGAGGGAATGACGGACTGTGCCCGAAGCTGTCCGTATTAAATGCGGATCCGGAAATACAGCCGAAGTTTTCCGCAAGATAACGCTGACCGTGAAGACACTGCCGCGCATAACCTTCACCCGACGCTGAATAACAGTCGGGCTGAACCCAGAATCCTTCGGTCAAATGCCATCGGCCTTCCGCAACGCGCTTTTTTATTTCATCAAACATAGCGGGGTCTACAATTTTAATCTGTTCAAAAACCGGAGGGCATGAAAAAGAGTATATAAATCCGCAGTCTTCATTCATCCGGTCCAGAACAGCGCGAAAAGTCGAACGTATCGATGACATCCCCTCGTCCCAAGTCCAGAGCCATACGGGATCATAATGCGTCGATCCGACCATGAAAATTTTATTCGGCATATTTTTCTCCGCTTTTATTAATATTTACTTTACATTTAATTTTTTATATGTTATATTACAGATGTATATATCTGGCTGAATAAGCTTTTCTTTATCGTATTTTTATTTAGTATGCCAAGTGCTCTGATATTTAAAAACAGACGGTAAGGGATGAATAATAAAAATGAACGACAACGATTTATTGGAATGGCTTTATGAAAGCAGCGGGCCTGTTATACGCCTGAGGATGTATAGGGAACTTGATTACCGGACCGACAAAGAAGAAACTCTGATTGATTCGGTGACAACGCTGCCTGAAACGATTTTTCTGACAGAACAGCTGAAAGCGTCTCATGAAATTCACGGCAGCCAATGCAGCAGATTCGAAAATATCGCGGGAAAATTCTACGAATTCGGACTGACCGGATATACGCGCCTTTTTGATTCGCACATCTGCAGATGGCTTGATAAAGCCCGTGAATTGCGGGAATGCCGTGATTTTTTCTGTGATTATACAAGGACAATGCTGTTATTCTGCCTGAAAGTTCTGGGATATGATACTGCCGATATCGACATTTTATGCAGGATAAGGTTGGATAACATCTTCCGGTTCTGCTCCGATAAAAATTATGATATTTATCTTACTGAAAACCCTTACGGTGATTTACCGCAGTCCAGAGCCGGGAAACCGCTTGTCAGACCGGATATATATCAGAACGGCACCGTGGGACTCCCGTCGGTCTACGATCTTTTGTGGTTCCCGTATTATTACAATACACACCATGAAAAAATCGATACTGTAATGCGATATGTTTTCAGTGAGGAATATCATAAATCAGAACGCGGATACGGCAACATCCGGGAAGGACACCGTCATTATTACAGTATGGGCTGGAGCATGCATCTCCCCGGATTTCCGGATCCGAAGATGATTGAGAAATTCGACAACGGAAGGGAACTCCTCCTGTATCTTGACCGCCTGGTGCATTTCCCTCTCATCACAGAATCAAAATGGTTCGGTGAAATATGGACTTATCTCAATGGTTTCAGAACAGACCGG
>CAZVPD010000300.1:0-2064 GCA_964628455.1 uncultured Lachnospiraceae bacterium | reverse complement strand
AGGTCGCGGTTTCCGAAACCGGAAACGGCATTTTCCTCAATGGTCAGGATCCGGTTGTATATCCGCACGAAAAAGTCATTGAATATTTCTCTGTTATCCATCGGGAGTTACTCCGCGTCGACTTTATGCCGTTTGATTTTCTGAGTGGTGGTCTTTTGAAAGGGAGTTTTTCTGATTTCGATGTTGCGGATCTGTTTGTATGAAACCAGTGTTTTATTCAGCGTTATGATCTGTTCTTTAAAGAAAGCGAAAATATCTTCTTCTTTGGACAGATTTTTTTCTGCGGCTTTTTCATAATCGGGATAGATAACGGCGGTAAGTCTGATCGAATCGTCTTCCTCGGATGTCCTGCCGATAACCATGCATTCGCGTATCAGCGGTACCCTGTCGAGGTATTCTTCGATTTCTTCCGGAAAAACATTCTTGCCGTTGTTCAATACGATGACGTTCTTTCGCCTGCCTGTGATATAGAGATATCCTTCTTCATCCATATAACCGCAGTCTCCGGTATAGAACCAGCCGCGCGGCGTCAGAACCTCCTCGGTCGCCTGCTTGTTTTTATAATAGCCGAGCATAACGTTGCTGCCCTTGACGACGATTTCACCGGTTTCATCCGAAGCGTTTTCGCGGTCGATTATCACCTGCATGCCTTCGATCGGTTTGCCGCAGGAGGCCGGCCGGACCACATTATAAGGAACAACGGATATGATAGGCGAACACTCCGTGATTCCGTACCCCTGCTTCAAATCGATTCCGAGTTCGTCAAAACGGGCGACCAGTGCGGGATTGAGCGCCGCGCCGCCGCAAACGATGGTTCTGATCTTTCCGCCGAAGGCGGACAGTATTTCCCCGAAAAGGCGCCTTCTTAAATCAATGCCGACAAGACGTGCATATTTACTCGCGCGTATAGCCGCGGCCAGACTTTTTGACGCACCTTTTTTTTCGGCCGAGTCGAGAATTCTTTTATATATGGTCGAAACGAAAAGGGGAACAAGAGCCAGCATAGTGGGACTGTAATGCTTGAAATCACGCAGGGCGTTGGTAATGCTGTCGTTTAAGCAGACAGTTGCTCCGTGAAGCAGAGCCATCATGATTCCCGCTGTCATTTCATAGGTGTGGAACAGCGGCAGAACGGAAACAAGCACGTCATCAGAATTTAAATCGACTAATTTTGACGACTGCGTGACGTTGAAAGCGAGATTGCGCTGACTGAGCATAACGCCTTTGCTGGTGCCTGTGGTGCCGGAAGTGAATATGAGTGCACACATTTTATCCGGTTCAACGGGAATCGCGGGGATTGTTTTTTCCGCTTTCGGCCTATGACCGTATGCAACCAGATCGCGGTATGTAAAGCTGCCGCGGTCAGCGTCCAAGTGGTTCGGATTATCCGACAATACGATTTCGGCGGGAAGAAGCGCGTTCTCGATCTTGATGATGCTCTTCACACCGGGAATTTCCGAACGCCGTCCTTCGATCGTCTCCGTGAATTTTTCCGAATAGATGACTCCCTCGCAGTCGGCGAAATTGATAAAACCCAGGAGCTGACTGCGGTCAAGATCATAATCAAGCGGGACGGCGACCCCCCCGGCGTTTATTATGGCGAAATAAGCGGAAATCCATTCGACGCTTTTTTCACTCACGATAGCCACATGCCTGCCCGAAAGACCGATTTCATGAAGGGAGACGGTAAACGCTTCAACCAGATTTAAAAATCCGGAATAGGTGATCTGATAATCGTCATTGTTTTTTCTGTATCTGAAACACACTTTGTCCGGAAATAATACAGCCGGTTTTCTTAAAATGTCCATGACGCTTTCGGCTGTCGGAATTATTCTTTCGGAATCCTTCTTTTTTTCTGCTGACATAAAAATTCTCCTTTTATCATAAAATAGTTTTATGTTAAAACAATTATATAATATATACAAGAATTTGTCAATAACGGCAACAGAAAAATTCCTGCGGACTGAGCCCTTCCCTTAATTAAGTACCCGATATAAATATTATATGACCTCGGTGTAAAATTAATGTAGGAGAAAATTAACAAAAAAAGATACAAGAGATTGC
>CAZVPD010000299.1:0-2099 GCA_964628455.1 uncultured Lachnospiraceae bacterium | reverse complement strand
ATCGCCTGCGGCGGTGAAATCCGTGCGCAGCACGGGTGAAATCGCCTGCGGGCGGGGAGATCGCCTGCGGGCGGGGGAGGTTGTTTTGGACAATAAAAAAAGCCGGATGTTTGACCTGATCGCGCCGGTCTACAGCCTGTATTACGAGTCACAGAAAAAGCGGTACCGCGCGGCGCTCGGACTGATCCGGGATACGCTTGACAAGTCGGGCTGCCGCAGTGTCCTCGATATCGGCTGCGGGACGGGAGCCCTCTGCTCCGTCCTGCACAAAAAAGGCTGCGCGGTCACGGGGGTCGATTCCTCCGCGAAGATGCTTAAATACGCAAGGAAAAAAAGCCCCGCCGGCGTCGCGTTCCTGCAGGCCGACGCTCTTTCGCCCCTTCCCTTCGCGGACAAAAGCTTTGACGTGTGCACCGCGTCCTATGTGGCGCACGGCCTGAAAGCGGGCGAGAGGAAAGAACTGTATGCCGAAATGGACAGGCTTGCGGACCGCTTTGTGATCCTTTATGATTACAACAGCGGCAGGGCGCCGCTGACCAATTTTATCGAATGGCTTGAGGGCGGGGATTATTTCAATTTCATCCGTTCGGCGGAATCCGAACTCGGGTCGGCCTTCGACCGGCTGACCGTCGTCCCCGTCGATGTCCGCGCCTCCCTGTATCTCTGCGTACCGAAAAAAAACTCCCGCCTTTAGGCGGGAGTTGTTTTCAATTATCCGTCTGTTTCCTCACCCGACCGCAGGGCGGATTTCACCCGCGCGGAGCGAGGTTTTCTCCCCGGCGGAGCCGGGATTTCATCGCGGAGCGATTTCACCCGCCCACAGGGCGGATCTCAATCCATCAGGGCTTTGACCAGGTCGTAGATGACTTCGTATCCGTCGTTGGTCGGGTGAAGCGGCACGGTTCCGTCCATGTCGTGGACCATTCCGTCGCTGCCGCAGAAAGCGGTGTAGACATCGGCGACTTCGTAATCATAGGCGTCCGCGTATCTCCAGATGGAGTAGTTGATGGTCCGGATGAACGGATCGGCAAAATAGAACAGCGGGTCGCTTGTGCTGAATGGATTGTACAGGGTGTTGACATACACGTCCGCTTCGTCGTTGAGAAGGCGGATATTCTTCATGATGTTTTTCCAGTTCGGCCCGAAGTTTCTGGCATTGTTGACCAGCTGCATCGAAATAAGATGCCTCTGCCGGTAGGTCAGATTGTCGAGAAAGTCGGGGTCGTCGTTGTACAGCGGCATAAAAACCTGCAGCAGGTCGTTGCCGCCGATGCTGACCGTGATGTCGTCCGCCCATCCTACCCATTGTCGGGTCATGTCATAATCGGAATCGGACGAATCCGTCAGGTTGGCCAGCAGGTCCCCGCTGGTCATCCCGTTGACCGACAGATCCCAACTTATGTTTGTCGGTATTGGAAAGTCTCTGATGATCAGCCTGTCGACGTATCCGTAGTTGTCGTGGCCGTACCCGTCGTCACCGCCGGCTCCGACGGCGATCGAGTCGCCCAGCGCCGTATAGACGGGGAGAGCCGGCTCTACGAAAAATGCCGCTACCGGGGAGGCAAGGGGAACGATAACGAGCGTCAGAATAACAAAAAATGCGATGATCCTGAATTTTTTCATGTGAATTTTGCTCCTTTCGTAATATAAATATTCGTTTATGCGGTCGGGTCGGAACAATTTTTCCCGCAGGCCTACTTTTTGCATATATAATTTATTATCCGCAAAAAATACATCTTGAATCCACAGTTTATTATCACTGATTTCATATATTCATCCGATTTTATTATATACCGTTTATCCGGCGATGTCAAGCGGAACCTAAAAAGAGCAGGGAAAAATTCCCTGCTCTTTTTTGTCTATTTTCACCAACGGATCGCTATTTTGATCCTGAAAGAAAGCCGGGAGACCTCTTCCGTCATGGTGACTTTCGGTGATGCTGCTCCGCGGTCCTATTCTTTTTTTCACCCGTGCGGCGTACGGACCTTACTCCATCAGGGCTTTGACCAGGTCGTAGATGACTTCGTATCCGTCGTTGGTCGGATGAAGCGGCACGGTTCCGTCCATGTCGTGGACCATTCCGTCGCTGCCGCAGAAAG
>CAZVPD010000298.1:0-2126 GCA_964628455.1 uncultured Lachnospiraceae bacterium | reverse complement strand
CATATTTATACGGAAACGACTATTATCACTCGGATCATTTTATTCATCCGTTATTGATTTACGGTTATAACAATAACGACAAGAAAATACATAGCCCGGATTTCTCTTTTAAAAATTTTATATATGTCCCAAAACCATTTTTCGAAGCGTTTACCCTTAACTTCGATGTATAGCCAATGGCCATGGCTTTACATAATTTATATTTCGATATGATCAATAAGTATGTGTACAGTACTTCTTGATTCGGTTCCGCAAGGACAGCCGTGAATGTACCGGCGGCTGCGAAATGAAATTCGATACAACGAAAGTGAAAGGATTGAAAACTATGCTGCGTAAAAACATCACTATTCTCGTTTTGTTTGTTCTGCTGTCAGTGCTGCTTTCATTTTCTGTAGCAGCACAAGCTCAAGCATATGCAACATCTTCAAGTGCATATGCTTGGGCTACAGGTGATGGATCGTATTATATTTATGCAAGTGCTAGTATTAGCAATCTACTTGATACTGATGGTGGTTTACAACAAGGAAATATAACATATGCATATGCAAGCGGATATGCAAGCAATTTGTATAATGTTGAATATTATCCTGTAACACAATCTCGTGCCGGTTCTTATGATGGGACATCGAATCCAATTGTTTCATGGCCAGATTAAACAAAAACTGAAAAACTTTTCGCCGATGATTTATCATCGGCGAAAAGGCATTATTTAAGGAGATAGTTATGCATCAAAAAAAATATTTATTTATAACAATACTATTGATTTTTGCAATAATAATATCATGTTCGTGTAAAGATAAAAAGGTGACTTCCGATGATTTAGCAAGAATTGAAAAATACAGCAATGAAACAAACAATAATTCGGAGCAGAACTATGCTGAAATCGCTGATTGGTTATCGCCTGAGGAACAGTATAAATATAAATCTACAGATAACAGTTATAATATTACAGATATCTATAATCCCAATTATTTCGTGAAGGATGACCGCTTATATTATGAGGTTAGAATAAATAATGAATTATCTTTTTCTTACATCACCTTAAAAACCGGCGAAAGCTTTTTAATATGCCCGGATCCGTTATGTGATCATACACTTGCCGGAGGATGTAAATACCTTGGTCTTCATCAAATGATATTTTCGAAAGGATCCGATGATATATTTTATTCCGTAAAAACCATATTAAATGAAGAGTTAAAAGTAATTATCAGCAGTATATGCTGCATCGATGTCACAAAAGGAACTATAAACGAAATATTCAACGGCTATTTATCTGAGAATAATGTCTTACAAATGCTTACATTGCGAATGATTGATCATAATAAGTTATATTTTACAGCTATCAGAGAAAAATCAAGCAAAATTACAGACGGAATCATTGAGAGGGAATATGAAGAAACTCTCATGTCCGTTGATCTTACCACATATGAGTTGGGTATAGTTGATAATAAATATAAAAACAACGAACACGGCGAATACTATTTTACGGACGGAAAATATATATATTTTATCGACAGAATAGCGGGACGGCTGTTTGCAACCGATATGAATTTTGAAAATGAAACCGCTATTTTAGAATATGGAAAAGAATATTCAGTTTCAAGTTTTTATTATGATGCTGATACTTCAGAAATATTCATTTGTATACGTTCGCTTTATATGATCGGATCGTCCGAAACAATGCTTGAGGACGGGAATATATATTGCATTGACGAAAATCTTACTTGCAGCAAGCTTGATATGCCGTCAGATAAGATCCTTGAATTTCAAATGACAAACGAGTATTTCTATTATACAATCTATGATCCCATTTTTTATGGCACGACACCTTATGGAATTCCGTGTACTCTATATAACGGAAACAAAATTTACAAGGTTTCGCGTGATGATACTGTTGAAGGCAAACTTGTATTAGATGGACATGAAAAATTATATTTCAGTGATTATACGGTTACGGGAGACTTTATTTATATTTACTATTCTCAACTCATTAAAGACGATGATTTAACATGGTTCAATACAACGGGGGTTATTGCCCGGATTGATATGGAGAATGACACAATCAAATGGCTCAATCTGAATAACGGGAGTGATACATAATGCTTCTCGGAGGTGAGTTTTCAAAG
>CAZVPD010000297.1:0-2186 GCA_964628455.1 uncultured Lachnospiraceae bacterium | reverse complement strand
CATCATCGTTCTCTTCTTCCGTGTTGGTTTTTAATACGGCAATTTCGACTTTTGCCGTCGGACGGCCGTCATCGTTCTTTGCATAGTTCAGCTGGTCTTCGTCATAATACGGAACATACCCGCTGTTGTGTGAAAAAAGACGCCTGAAAAGAATGTTGTTAAAATCTATAATATTCCGGTCAGAACGGAAATTATCGGATAAAAACAGCGTGCTTGCTTCGGCGGCTTTCTGATCGTATTTGGGAAACCGATCGCGGTAACCGGAGAATATTTCCGGTGAAGCGCCCCGGAATCCGTAAATGCTCTGCTTTATATCGCCGACCATAAACCGGTTGGTGTTTTTTGAAACAGCGGAAAATATCCTGTCCTGAAGTTCATTGACATCCTGATATTCATCGATATATATCTCATCATATCGCATGGACTGCTCCCGCGCAAACGGCGTTTTATTCCCGCCGTCATAAAACAGCCTGTAAGTCATATGCTCAAGATCACCGAAGTCCACAATACCCCGTGATTTTTTTTCGGAATTGAGTTTTTCATCGAACAGACGAAGTAATTTATATGTGTCAAGGCATAAACCGGCGGTTTTCAACATGCTGTCCTTTATCTGAAGTTCATCCGATGAGAAAAATTTCTCAGTAATGTTTTTCCGGTGATTATTGAAGCTGTCCCTGATTTTTCTGAAAAAATCCGTTTTATCGTTCTGCATGTTTTTTTTGACACCGCTGCCCAGAGCGGGACGGCTGTATGCATGAAGACAGGACTGAATTTCCGCATATGTTCCCTGCTGCGAAACATCCAGAAGACGATTCATGAATTCCAGATCAAAAACAAATGCAGGCAGATAGTTTTTTGAATAAACATCTTCTCCGGAAAGATAAACCACCGCATCACCGTATACGGAGATAAAATACGAAAAACTCTTTTTTATTTCCGACCTGATGATCTCGCCGAAACGGCTGCTCATAAAATCCGCAGATGCGGCGGAGCACAGATATTGTGCGGATTTATCTATAAATTCGACGCCTTCGGGATATGAACGTATTTTGTTGTATATGGCAGTCATAATATCATTCAGCCGTTCATCGCGGTCGCTGACAAAATTATCCGCAAAGGATGCAAAGTCTTTGATTATACATGAATCGGGCTGTGCATCGTATAATTCATTGATGACTCGGTCCATGACGTCGCCGTATATGATTTTCATTTCGGTTTCATCCGCAACCCGTATATTGGCGCCGATACCGAGCTGCTCGAAGTTTGACCTTACCATATCATAGCAAAAACTGTGTATCGTGGAAATTTTCGCATGACCGAGTTTTACCGACTGACGCATTATAGCGCGGTCTGACGGATCGGCTTTCATTGCATCGGAAAGCGCTTTCTGAATGCGGCTCCGCAGTTCGGCAGCGGCAGCTTTTGTATAAGTAACCACCAGCATTCGTGCCAGATCGGCGGGGTTTTGAGGATCGGTCACCTGTCTGATGATACGGGCTGTCAGTACAGCGGTTTTACCGGAGCCCGCCGCAGCTGAAACAAGAAGCGTTCTTCCTTTTGAAGCGATAGCGGTTTCCTGCGCTGTTGTCCATTTCATAGCCATTTATATGACACTGCTTTCAATAAAATATAGTAATACGTTTCAGTTGAAATCCCCGATCCTGCAGACCGGTTTGTGCGGACAGTATTCGCATGCGTTATGCTTCCCTTTTTTTAACGGCAGGGCATCCGCCTGTCCGTCTTTTAATTTTCCGCTTAATTTAACGATCGTATCGGATATATCCCGCATCAGTTTTCCGAAGTCATTCAATGTCTGCAGCGGTGATGCCGCCGTATAATTCCCGTCGGCCTTCAGCTTAACAGGGATATATCTTCCCTCCAGATTTTTTTCCATAGCCGTTAATATTTCTCTGTCATCCAGGAGCAGTCCTTTTCTTGTGAGCATATTGTTTGCCATTTCCGTCACCGTTTTTTCGTCTGCTTTTCCGTCAAGAGATACTTCGGGCGCTCTTGCCGATAAATACAAAACACCCGCGGGAAGAATACCGCCGCCGCTGCCGCAACCCGCGCTTTTTTTAAAAGAATCGGAAGGATTCTGCCAGAGCGAAAACAGATATAACAGCATCTGCATATTCAGTCCCAGCTGCAGGTCGGACAGCGAAAAATCCCTGATCCCCGTCTTATAA
>CAZVPD010000296.1:0-2237 GCA_964628455.1 uncultured Lachnospiraceae bacterium | reverse complement strand
CGCAGACCGGGGCATCGGATTCCGTGATGGTATAGGTCCCGACGTCAAGGCCGCAGATGGTGGTGCTTTCTCCGCCTTTCAGTGTGCGGGTTGCGGCGACGGCATTGTTTGCGTCGCAGACGGTAAAGGTAAATTCCTTGCATTTGTCGAAATGGAAGGGAGCGCAGAGTTTCTTTGTGATGGTCAGGTCGCCCGTATGCCTTACATAGGTGTTGGTGAAGGCGACGGTTTGCTCTCCGGCACAGACGGTCACACACCCTCCGTTTTCGGAAGCCGCTCCGCTGACCGTGACGGTCAGGTCATGATCCGCTACATCCGCGGGAGATTCCGTTATGGTGTATTTGCCGGGTATCAGGCAGCCGAAGGTCGCGCTGCCGCCGCTGCCGATCACAGCTGTTCCGACGACCGCGCCCGCAGCGCTGCGCAGGGTGAATTCAAATTGTTTGCACATGTCAAATCCGGCCGGGGCGCAGAGCGTCTTTGTGACGGTCAGGCTGCCGAACAGGAAGGGAGGGGGACAGGGAAGCGGAATGCACGGAAAAGCAATGCATGGGGCAGGAGGGTCATCATTGGGCTGCTGTACGGGTTTGGTGAAGAACTTCGCGAAGAAGGAGAAATCGAAAAAGGATTTTTCGGTATTGCCGGCAGGTTCGAATGCCGCGTCTTCGGCATATACTGCCGGCATCAGGGACAGCAGCAGCGTGAACACAATGAGAAGAGCGGCTGTTTTTCTGATCATGCTGATTCACCTTTGCTTCCTTTCTTGTCTCATTTCGTTATGTGTGAAAGCGGATGATCCGACAGGTCTGATCCGAAATGTGAAAAACTCTTTATCTTCACAAATAAATTATATAATAACTGAATCGTCATGTCAATGCTTTTTCGAAAACAATGTGAAAGAAAGCGTAAAATAACGAACGATGAAAAAATGCGATGTTGAAAATTCGGTTGCGGAATACACATAAGAGATGAAAAAATCCCGCGGCAAATTTTTACCGCGGGATTTTTCAACCGGGAGACCGGATTTTATACCTGACGGGCGCGCACGAATTCGGCCGCGTCTTCTTCCGAAAGGGGGGGACTGCAGAGATAACCCTGGATTTTGTCGCAGTGACGGGCGGTGAGATATTCCTTCTGCTTTTCATGTTCGACACCTTCCGCGATCACAATGCGTCCGAGTTTATGACCGAGGGAGATAATGTCGCCTGTGATGGATTTTTCCGTGTCGCAGTCCATCAGTTTCTCTATAAAATATTTGTCGATCTTGAGATAGTCGCTTTCCAGTTCGTTTTCGATCGCGAGGGAGGAATAGCCGGTTCCGAAGTCATCGATCGCGATTTTTATCCCGGGCTTTCTGATCCGGCGGAGCTTGTCGTTCAGTTCGCGGTAATTGCCGGAAAAAAACGATTCGGTCAGTTCGATGCAGAGATTTTCCGGATCCGCGCCCGTTTCTTCGAGAACATCGGTCAGGTCCATCAGAAAATCATCCCTGAGCAGCTGGATGACCGAGACATTGAATGAGATCAGCAGTCTGCCGGTGAACATGGCTGCGAAACGTTTCGAAGCCAGGCAGACCATGCGCATGATTTTGTTGCCGAGGGGAACGATGAGATGCGATTCTTCCGCGAGAGGAATAAATTCGGCGGGTGACAGGGAGCCGAATTTTTCGCTGTAAAAGCGGACGAGGGCTTCATATCCGCTGATTTTATCGGTCCGGAGATCGAGAACCGGCTGATACATCATATAGAGGCTTCCGCTGCCGTCTCCGAGTGCGGCTGCCGCCAGTTCGCTTTTTATTTCATTTTCCCGCTCCGCTTTTTCCGCCAGACCCGCATTATAAAAGCAGTATCCGAAGTTCTGGTTCACACCGGCCTTTTCGGCGGCGAACGATGCGTTTTTGATGATGCATTCCGGCTCACAGCCCGGTTCCGTGATTTCGACGGCGCCGATGTTCGCCCCGACGATCCCGGGAGACAAAACGCTGCCGAGGGTGGAAATCAGCGACCTGCATATTCCGATGAGTTCGGATTTGTGCTCGTACCGGGCGATATACAGGATGAATCTGTCGACGGAAATATGAAACAGCATGCGGTTTTCGTTTTGATGGCGCGCCAGTCCCGACGCCAGCTCCCGGATGAGGTTTTCGCTGTAAACAGAACCGTAAGTCGCGCTGAGGAGTGAAAAATTCCTGATGCTGACAAGCAGGACGGCTTTTTTGATACCGGGATCGTCGTTGT
>CAZVPD010000295.1:0-2279 GCA_964628455.1 uncultured Lachnospiraceae bacterium | reverse complement strand
ACGATTTCCGCAAAGGTGGAGAAATGACCGGTCGCGAAAGTGATCGCGGCGCCGGCTTTGTCCGTATCCGACGGAAGCAGTTCCCAGGAACGCGTATTTTCGTTGTAAGCCTGAACAAAGGAATATTCGTTTTCTTTTGCCGTATAGGGGAAGGTGATCCGGACGAGGGAATCGAATTCGGAAATGTCTCCGAGGGAGATGTCATAGGCATTTATGATCATGCCGTTGGCCTCGTCGGTTTTTTGCGGAAGTTTTTTAACTTCCAGAATATACTCTCCGTTGATTGGGATACCCGAAAAATCGACGGTGACGCCGCCTGCGGACACTGTTTTACGGGTTGCCGACACTACGGCCGTATCGCTCCCGACATCGTAATCGGAAGGATCGAAAACGACGCCGGTGATCGGAAGCATGCCGTCCGGATTGCCGGAGACGCGTGTGCTCCCTTCGTTTTCGTCGTTGTAATAATCATAGATCTTAAACAAGGCGAAAACTGCCGCCGCAGCGATGAACAGGGTGAAGAGGGTTTTTCCGGCCGACCGGTTTTTTTTGCGAGCCGCGGCCGCCGTACCCCCGTATACGGGGATCCCCATGCCGTTATCCCGGGAAGAATCCCGCGGAACCGCGGCGGCAGGCTGCCTTGTCTCCCCCGCCGGTGCCCCGCTTTCGGGTACGTTTCTGTTTTTTACCTGCGGTTCCCGGTGATCGTCCGGGATATCGGCACCGCAAAAATCGCATGTTTTTACGGATCCCGGCAGACTGCTTCCGCAGTAAGTACATTTTACACCGGCCGGGACGGATTCGGGTGCGCCGGCTTTGAGGTCCTTTGCGGGTTCTGCTGTTGTTCTGCTGCCGCAATACCTGCAGAACTTTGCGGTTTTTAAATTCTCTTTTCCGCAGGACGGACACACGAAAGCTGCCGGCCTGCTGTTCCGGTGTGAAACGCCGCCGCTCTTAACTGCGGACAACGGCTTTTCCACGGTGTTTTTTCTGCCGCAAAACCTGCAGAAAACCGCTTCGCCGGCATTTTCTTTTCCGCAAAAAACACATTTCATTTTGACTCTCCGGAATTTCGGAATTTTTCGGGTCCTGTAAAGAACGTGCTGTCATGCCGCAATCGCTGCGGGTTGTATTTATCATATAATATCCGCGCGGTTTCGTCAACCTGTATATTCAAAAAAATCCCGATTATTATTGACAGTTCCGGAAATTATTATATAATATTTAAAGGGGTGAGGGACAAAACGTGCTTATGAAAGGAAATGTGTGTAAACTATGAAAGACAGTGATCATGCGGAATGATAAAAAGAAGCTTCCTGCGATTGCCGGAGCGGTCTTTATCATCGTGTTTCTCGCGGGCATGGTTTGGGTGATGCGTCCGCAGGTTATGCCGCTGCCCGGAGCGGACGAAGTCGTCATGATCGATATGGAACAGTTCAATGAGGGCTCAAGCCTTGGTCCTGTTGTATTAAACGACAAAAAAAGGATCGGGGCTGTGCTTTCGGCTCTGTCCTCCGCGAAGAAAACGCTGAAAATCTCCGTAAACGACATTCCCGTTTCCGATAATTTTCTTAGGGTCGGGATACACTTGAAGGGCGAACGGAGAACTGTCTGCCTGTAATCGGAACACGGCGGATATTATGCCGAAGAACCGTATGTCGGGATCTACAGATGCGGCAGGGAAGCGAGCGTCGCTTTGTATAAAATTTACAACGCGGACCCCGGTGCGTTTCCGGCCGGTACAAAAGAATAAACAATAAAAAAATCAAGGAATAACAGGTATAAAAATGATCAAAAAATGTTTTGCGTCTGATGAGAAATTGAACGGGATAGCCGCGTCCTGGCCCACGCCTTTCTATCTCTATGATGAAGAGGGGATCAGGAAAAACGCCCGCAGGCTGCGTGAAGCGTTTGCCTGGAATACGGGATTCAAAGAATACTTTGCCGTGAAGGCCAATCCCAATCCCTTTCTGCTGAAAATACTGCATGAGGAGGGCTGCGGAGCCGATTGTTCGTCGCTGACCGAGCTGATGCTCTCGGAAGCCGTCGGCATAACAGGTGAAGAGATCATGTTTTCGTCAAACGCCACACCGGACGGCGAGTTTGCCTGTGCCCGCCGGCTGGGCGCCACCGTCAATCTTGACGACATCACGCATATCGGCCTGCTGGAAAAAGAAGGCGGGATCCCGGAGATGATCTCCTGCCGCTATAATCCGGGCGGAAATTTTACGGCCGGCAACAGGATCATGGACAATCCCGGTGAAGCGAAATACGGCTTT
>CAZVPD010000294.1:0-2285 GCA_964628455.1 uncultured Lachnospiraceae bacterium | reverse complement strand
TTTGACTTCTTTAAAATCTTTTATTAAAAAAACCTACAATAACTTGACACGGACAAACAGCTGATTATTGATCGATGATATCCGTATTTTATGATATAATACTTCAACTATATATTTTTCATAAGGAGTGCTGCAATTGGCTGAATTAAGATGGAATCCCATGATAAAAGACTGGGTTATTATAGCTCCCAAACGACAAAACAGACCGGATGATAATTCCGACAGCAAAAAAAGCAAAGAAACCGCAAAAGCGAATTTATGTCCTTTCTGTTTGGGAAATAATAAAAAGCTGCCGGTATATTATGATGTCTGGCAGCATGATAATGACTTTCCGGCTTTATCGCAACATAATGACGAAACAACGATCAATAAAAACATTATGACCGCAAACGGCGGTGATTTATATAAAGCGATCCCCTCTTATGGTAAATGCGAGGTTATTTTATATTCACCCGATCATGAAAGTTCGCTGAGTTTATTAACGACAGATCATCTGGTAAAACTTGTGGAATTATGGTCCGAAAGATATGCTGCGTTATCTGCCGACAGTAAAATAAAATATGTTTTTATTTTTGAAAATCGCGGTGATAAAGTGGGAGTAACGATATCCCATCCGCATGGTCAGATATACGCGTATTCAAAAATCCCCAAGAAAATAGAAATAGAACTGGACAGCTGTAAAGAATATTTTAAAGAGCACAACAGATGTCTTTTTTGCCGCATGAATGAAGAAGAAGAATCATTCAACAGGCGAGTTATTTATAAAAACAATCACTTCATCGCTTATGTTCCTTTCTTTGCGGATTATGCATTCGGAGTCTACATCACATCGATTTTTCATAAAAACAATATAACCGATTTTCATTCGGATGCCGAAAAACAAAGTCTCGCCGATATTATAAAAATGGTTACGGGAGCTTATGATAAATTATACGACATACCCTTTCCTTATATGATGTGTATGCACAACACACCGAGTAATACCGATGAAAATCATGCGGAATGCAATCATTATTATCATTTTCACATTGAGTTTTACCCGCCGTTGCGCAATAAAAATCAGCAGCAGTACCAGGCTTCTTCGGAAACAGGGGTATGGACACACGGTAATCCGACAAATCCCGAAGATAAAGCCGTTGATCTGCGTATAGCCTTATTAAAGTTCAGGGAAAGTATCAGGCAGCAGAATAAATAATGAATAATAAACGCAGGAGAATAATATTATGACGATCCTGGTAACAGGCGGAGCAGGTTATATCGGAAGCCACTGTTGTGCTATATTAAAGGCAGCCGGTTATGATGTCATAGCGGTCGATAATTTATCAAAAGGCCATGCGCGGTCGGTTGTAGGAATTAAATTATATGTCGGGAATATCGGCGACGAATTATTTATGGATAAAATATTCGGCGAAAACATGATTGACGGTGTGATGCATTTCGCAGCTTACTCTCTGGTTGGCGAAAGCATGGAGAAACCCTATGAATATTACCGCAATAACGTCTGCGAATCCATGTCATTATTCAACAGCATGATCAGGCACGGTATCGAATATATCGTATTTTCATCGACCGCGGCAACTTACGGTCAGCCGGATTTTTCCCCCATATCGGAAAACAGTTTGCAGAATCCCGTAAATACATACGGTGAAACAAAACTGGCTATCGAAAAAATGCTGAAGTGGTTCGGCCTTGCATACGGATTGAAAAGCGTTTGTCTGCGATACTTCAATGTCGCCGGAGCATATAAAACCGGAAACATCGGAGAAGCCCATAAACCCGAAACACATCTGATACCTATAATTCTGGAGGTTGCCAACGGCAAACGCGAAAAAATCAAAATATTCGGAAATGACTATCCGACGCCGGACGGAACATGCATCCGCGATTACATTCATGTTTCGGATTTGATAGATGCACATATTAAAGCTTACCAATATATGAAAATAACCCAAAAAAGCGACGTCTTTAATCTCGGCAGCGGGGGCGGTTTTTCCAATCTGGAAATTCTAAAAACCGCAAGGTCGGTGACAGGGCATAAAATTCCCGCGGAAATTACCGCACGGCGTCCCGGAGATCCGGCCGAATTGATTGCATCAAGCACAAAAGCCGAGCAAATTCTCGGATGGAACCGAAAATACGGAATCGAAGATATTATCGCTTCAGCCTGGAAGTGGCATAAGACACACCCCGACGGATATAACAGTCAGGATGTGTAGAATAAGATGAATTATATTATAAAGGGTTATGAACCTGCAGCGATGTTCAGGTATTTTGAAGATATCTCC
>CAZVPD010000293.1:0-2309 GCA_964628455.1 uncultured Lachnospiraceae bacterium | reverse complement strand
GCGTGCCTGAGCGCGAGCTCCGCGATCGCGAGCTCCGCGGTCGCGGCCGCCGCGCCGCCCGATGAAGAGCCTGGCCGCCACGAAGGCTACCGGGGAGGCCTTCATCGTTCCGCGAGCCTTCCGTCCGCGAGGACGAGGTGCACGGTCATACCGTTCTCCTCCATCCAGAACGCGCCGGGGAAGCTTCCCGTGAAATTATCGAACGTGTTCAGCTGCGTGTAGTCCGATACCTGCAGCAGTTTTCTGCCGCCGAAAAAGATCATCCCCCTGCAGAGCTCGAATTCGTCGTTGTACCCCCACTGCGCGTCCATTCTGCCGTTCTGAAGGCAGAAGACGTTGGCCCCTTCAAACTGGGAACCCCTGAGTTCCGCCTGCCAGGAAACGATATCGGCTCTTTCCCTGTGTATGTATTTCGTCGGGACCCAGACCGGAGACCACAGGTCGGAGCCCTTGATCACGACGGTCTCGCCTTCGGCTGCCCTGTAGGTGATCATTTTATCCGGGGACTCGCCTCCGCGCGCGGGGTCCACACGTTCGCGGTAAACGCCGGCGTGCACCGTCACCTGTTCACCCGGCATCAGAACCTCGGCCGCTCTGCCGATCGTTTTAAAGGGACGGGCGGCGCTTCCGTCGCTGCCGTCCGACGCGCCGGGCGCGTTCTGATCCACATGGTATATGCGGGAGGGCGCGCTTTCTTTTTCCCAGAATTCGAATTCGCGGCCGTCCGGCAGCAGGACGGGTCCGTCTGCTTTACGGCTGTCATTCATAACCGTCATACCTCCTCTTTTTCAAAAGCTTTCCAGGGGATGTTGACCTCTCTGCCGTTTCTGATGAGATCGTCGATGTGCAGGAGCAGGGGATAGTCCTCTTCTTTCGCGCTGCCCGAGGCGATGCGCGCACGGACCGCTTCGGCCGTCCGTCCGGCGATGACGACCGATTCGAGCGTGATGCCGCTAAGCCGGCGCATCGCTTCGTCGAAAGGGACTCCCTGACCGAGCAGTATGCCGATTTTGCGCGTCCGGCCGCCGAAGACGGTGACGTAAAGGTCGCCGATGCCGAGGGCAAGATTGCCGGGTCCGCCCCCGCAGGCTTCGAGCAGAAGGGTCATCTCGCACACCGCCTGGCTGAAGAGCGCCGCCTGCGAATTGTAATGCTCCTTTTCGCGCCCTTCGCGCGCGTAGGACATGCCGACCGCAAGCGAAACGCCGAGTGCGTAGGCGTTTTTCATCGCGACGGCGCACTCGACTCCCCTGATGTCCGACGACAGGCTGATGTGGTAATAATCCGTTTCGAACAGCGTTTTCGCCCGCCGAAGCGTGGCGGCCCTGCGCCCGCAGAAGGTCACTTCGGTAGGGTCCCGGTCGGCGAGTTCATAGCTCGTGCAGGGACCGCCGACCGCCATGAAATCGATTTTTTGTTTACTCGCGGTCTCATACAGTTCGGGATAGGAGATGAGGCCGCCTTCTCCGGTATTCATCATCCCTTTTGTCACCGAAAGCACCGGCAGGGACGCGGGTATGCGGGGGATGACGTTTTCGATAAACCATCCGACGCCGAAAGAGGAGACGCCGCTGACCAGGAGGTCGCTGCCCCTCAGCGCCTCGCCGAACTCTTCAAACTGATAATATGCGATCCCCGGGGGCATACGGCGCCCGAGCGTCGGGTGTTCGCCGGTCAGGCGCGCGTGCTCTATGATCTCCCTGTCCAGCGGGGTGCCCGTGACGCGCACGGTGTGCCCGTTGGCGCATGCGGGGAAAACGATCGCCGAGCCCATCATCCCCGAGCCTATTACGGTAATGACTGCCATTGTTCTTCCTCTTTCATGATTCCCGCGGTTTGGCCGCGGCGGTGAATACGTGTTCGGGTACAGCGCCTTTCTGCGATATCCGCAGTATGGTTCCGCCGCAGAGCTGCCCGTTCCAATAGGAGCCGGTGCCGGTTTTCAGCGCGAAAGCCAGCGTCACGCCTTCATAGCGGATGATGAAATTATTGACATGGTCGTGACCGGCAAGCACGGTGTCGGTCGACCCGAGCCGCCTGATCAGGTCAAACATCCCCTCGTCGGCCGGATAAGACGAGATACCTTCGTACCGGACACCGAACGAGCCTTTGTAGCCGTCGTTCCAGTATTTTTCCTTACCACTTTCGGATACGGGAACCGATTCGGGCTTGTATGCGCTGTTCCATGCGGCTTCGAAAGCGCTGCGGTAGGCGTAGATCGGGATGTGCAGGACCACCGCCGTTTTTGCCCCGTCCAGCGCTTCGACCTGTCCGCGGTACCAGTCCAGCTGAGAGGGGGTCAGATGCGC
>CAZVPD010000292.1:2008-2352 GCA_964628455.1 uncultured Lachnospiraceae bacterium | reverse complement strand
AAAACAGAACCGGGAATAATTCTCGACGTCAGCGAAATACAAAACAATGTTACAATGACTTACACTTGGCCGGCAGTCGGCGGCGGCGGTCCCGGCAGCGGCAGCTCCGGCGGCCAGGTAGGAATCGGAACTGATTTTACAACGGCACATATAAATAAAACTGTTGAAAATATCGATACCGATTATGGATTCGTTACATGGAAGTTAAAACCGACATACAGACTTCCGGATAATGAATTTATTTCCGCGGTTATCACCGATACAATTGAAGATGACCAGGTGCTGCAGATAGATACGATTACTGTGTATAATAACAGCAGTATCCTTGCCGCATCCGATTATAC
>CAZVPD010000292.1:0-1998 GCA_964628455.1 uncultured Lachnospiraceae bacterium | reverse complement strand
GAAAAGTTTATTTTGAAGTCATAATACCAAAAAGCACAGCCGTAAATTCTTTAAATGATATATACATCACCTTTAAAACCAGGCTTATTAATTATTTTAACGAAAACTATACTTACCATACATACAAAAACAATGTACAGCTTAGAGTTGACGCAACAGATAACAGGCAGTACAGCGATTCCGATTACGAAGAGGTTACGCTCAGAAACAGACTGCTGCATAAGCTTACAGAATTTGACGCCGCTGCAGGATATATGAAGTATACGATAACGGTAAACGAAGAAGGATTGGATCTGACCGATGCAACCGTTACGGATAATTTCTCCGGTTCCGAATATATTATTCCGGGCACATCACCTGCGTATGTTTTGCCGCCGTTTAAATCGTATTTTTATAAATTTGACAGTTCCGGAAATCCGGATGAGGCGACAAAAGTCGAGATAGCTGCCGATTCATGGATTCTTATACCGGGAAAGACGGTCTTTTCAGGTTCAACACCGGATGTTAATAATTTTACAGATGGAATATTTACCGCGGCATATAGTTCTTTAAATGATAAAGCAGTGATTGAACTGTATTTCGATTTAACCGATGCGGCAAAAGAAGAATTTCTTGTTAACAGGGGAAACGGTGTAATAAAAACAGAAAATAGCGTTACCGTTGTTTCCGGTGAAACCAATAACGGGCTCAACATACCGTATGTTGTTTCCGAGTATTCAAACGACGAACCTTATCTTGAAAACGTTCTCGTAGATAAAAGCAGTGAGTATATAAATAACGCGGAAGAACCGGCCGAAATCAAATACACAGTCAAAGTTAATCCCAATTCGGCACCGTTAAATAACACAGCCATTGTCGATACACTCCCTGCCGGACTGACATTAATACCCGCATCTGTCTTACTTACCGATCTTGACGGAAATATTGTCCTGCTTGAAAGCACTGATTTGATAATAGAATCAACCGCTGAAGGCGAAACGGTTATGACTGTGATATTGCCTGACGAAGCGCAGGGTTATATTCTGACTTATACTACCGTTATATTAGAACCGATAGACGGTTCCTCAATTCAAAACAACGCCGAATTGCGCCGGGGAAGCGATTCTGTTTCAGGGGATACCAGCAGCATGAATGTGACAAACGATATGTGGGGGTATCTGGATAGACGTGCCAATGTCACCGTTATAAAACATGACTTTTCGGGAGGGTCCGGTCTTCGGCTCGAAGGTATTACATTTGTTCTTTATAAAAAGAGCGAACCGGACGTGCCGTTAAAAACCAAAACAACAAACTCACAGGGAATAGTTACTTTTTACGGGTTGATACCCGGTACCGTATATATAATAAAAGAAACCGTAACACTTGATGATTATATTCTACTCGCTGAGCCGATTGAAATAAAGTATGACACTGCAGGCAACTATTCTGTTTATGTCGCCAACGAACGTAAAACAGAACTGAGCGGAATATTGTTTAAAAAAGAATTCAAAGATACCGATGTAAATACGCTTAATCCTCTGTATACTTCGGAATTCACTTTGAAAATATACCCCAATCCGTCAAATCCGGGTTACAGTCAGCCGGTTATGCTGAAACTAATATCGGACGGCATATATGAGTATACGACCGATTCAAGTCAGAATGCCGGTGTTATAGTACCGAAGACGACCGACGGAACGGTTAAAATTGACGGTCTGCCATGGGGTTATTACGGGCTGACAGAAAAAACCACGGTCAGCGGATATGCGGTATATAAAACCGAAAAGAACTTCACCATAACATACAGTGACTCCCAAAATCCGCAGATGATTATTACCTACAGCGCCAATTTTAACGACGATCCGGGATCGGATAATACAATTTTCAACTATAAAACTGAAATTAAAATCAAAAAATTGTATCCGGACGGCAGCATTTATGTTGCCGGAGCGAAGCTTGCGATATATGACCAAAGTAATAACATCGTTCAAAGCCCGCTGACTGGTGAAAACTATGAAT
>CAZVPD010000291.1:0-2401 GCA_964628455.1 uncultured Lachnospiraceae bacterium | reverse complement strand
TGAAGAATTGATTGACTTCATGAAGGAACGGAAGAAGCTCTTTGAAGAGGATAAGTATACCACCAGCATCCATGACACCACCGAAATGGGCGTTATTCCGATCACAAGCCTGGATAATGATTTCGTCACGACCGTGATCGAAGTGCTCAGCCGCGAGACATCGGTCATGCTGATGCCCCAGTATTACGAGACCGCGCTGAAGGTCAAGTATATCACCGACGGCATGAGCGCTACGATGATCGACATCATACACGATAATTTCGGCTCGACTTTCCCGCTTGCTTATGACAGCGCCCTGAACGGCGTCATGCTGACGACCTTCGGCGACTGCCTGACCGCGAAAAGCACGGATTTCGCATCCACCTACGCGAAAAAAGAAGCTCTCGCCCTGACCAATCTGGAGGCTATGATCACAGCCATCCAGGAAAACAACAGCTGATATCATATAAAACAAGAAAGTGCAGCTTAACGGATGTGAAATCGTTTTGCTGCACTTTGTTTTATGAATCGATACTTCTGGCGTTTCCCGGACAGGTGTGATTTATATGCGCTTAACCGATTCGCGTTCGGTTATGAACGGACGGACAGTGATTTTCTGCGGTTCCGATTCGCAGCCGATGATATAAAACAGCCGTTCGATAAGCGTTGAAGCGATTTCCTCAAGCGGGTGAGATACGGCAGTTATATTCAGCATCTTCACCCAGTTTACGTCATCGTAGGCAATGAAGCTCAACGAATCGGGAACGGGGATCTTCATCCGGCTGAGCGCACGCCAGGCCGCTTCGGCCTGACGCGCTACGGAGATAACGGCGGTGGGTTGTGCCGATCTGATCATATCCGATAGTATTTTTTCGTCAAGCAGCCATTCCAGTGAAACCAAAGCGGGATCAAACGCAATATTTTGTTCGGCAAGCGCGTTTTCGTATCCTTTGACGCGCGCGTCTCCGCCGATATATAAAATTCTGCGGTGTCCGCGTTCGGTCAGATATCGTGCCGCGATTTCCGTGCCGTATATGTCGTCGGTGACAAGACTGTCGTATCCGTCATACGGCGCTGTAAAAAGCTGTATGATTTTTGTATGTATGCTGAGCTTTTTTATGTAGTCTTCATTGATACGGGAGCGGGGAAAGAGGATCAGTGCTTCAAGCCTGGCGCTTGACATCGCTTCGAGGGCGTCGCGTTCTTCGGTCACGCCGTGGTAGATGAAGCTGACGATCAGCCGGTAACCCCGTTTCTGAAGTTCGATCTCGATGTATTTCAGCGCGTCGATATAGAAATAATTGTCGATGGACGGGATAATGATGCCGACGGTCTGCGACCTGGAACGCTTCAGTCCTCTTGCGACCATGTTGGGCGTATAACCCATGGATTCGGCTGCCGTCAGGATTTTTATACGGGTCTCCTGCTTTATCACCGAATCTTTGCTGAACGCTCTGGATACGGTTGCGATGGACACACCGCACATTCTTGCCACATCCGTGATATTCGTCATAGATTGTCTCCTGTCTCTTACATATCCGTTATTATAGCATGAATGCGTTTTTTTTTCAACAAGCAAAAAATAACGGTTGACTTTACCGGCATTCTGTGCTATAACTGTAATGTAAACGTTTACATTGACCGGCACGGCGCTTCGGAATGATCTGCGTTTGCAAATATTTTTTTCGGGGGTAACCTATGGGGACAAAAGTTCTTTCGGCATTTCTGGCATTGATCATGACCGCAGGCCTTTTTATATCCTGCTCCGCGGATACGGAGCGGAAAGAAGAAACCGCCGCGGCGGAAACGACCGTCGCGGAAACCACCCTGCCGGTCCGGAGCGATCATCTGCCCGATGACCTGGACCTGAATGGCAGAACCGTAAGGATCCTCAGCCGGCTGTACGAGCGGTATATGGACGAACTGACAACGGAAGCTCTGAATGGGGATGTCGTCAATGATGCTGTCTATAACCGTATGATTGCGGTTCAGGAAAGGCTGAATGCGGTCATAGAGAACAGTAAAATAATGGGCACCAACGCCGCGCACGGACCGCTCGAGATCATCACAAAGACGATCAATGCCGGCGACGACGCATACGACGTGTATGCCGGCAGCATGTATAATTCCACGGCGATATCCGCGGACGGATTCTGGACCGACCTGAACACGGTCGAATATCTGGATCCGGCGCAGCCGTACTGGTCGGGTTATTACGTGGAAAAAGCGACGATGGGCAAGGCCCTGTATACGATCACCGGAAATCTTGCCATCTCGATGATCCGTCTGCTCGGTGCGACTTTTTTCAACAAATCGCTTATCGGCGATTACGGCATCGAGGATTTGTATTCCGTTGTCAGGGAAGGCGGCTGGACGGTCGGCAAAGAGCTGAGTCTGATAAAAGAGATCTATTCGGATCTCA
>CAZVPD010000290.1:0-2435 GCA_964628455.1 uncultured Lachnospiraceae bacterium | reverse complement strand
GGAAATGGGTGAGTTGAGTCCGGAACGGGGGCGTATTTATGATGCCGTCGCCGCGGACGGCAGGATAGTTGTGCTCGAGCTCTGCAATCCTGCGGAGAAGGACTTTGTCGCATATGCGCCCGGACATACATACCGCATTTATGAATCTGTTGATTCCGGCGAAAGTTTTCATGAACATGGCATCCTTCCCGGTGACATTCTGCGCCGAGGATACGGGGCCATGGAACGGACGCCCGATAACAGCCTCATCTGTTATACCTACAATATCGACGATGAATATCATCTTGACACCTTTGTCAGCCCGGATTTCGGTCTGACATGGCGCGAAAGGGGCACCTCTTACTGCGCAAAGCGAATCCGCAACCCTCAGGTCACGCGTGTTCGGGG
This sequence comes from uncultured Lachnospiraceae bacterium, assembly GCA_964628455.1. Classification (GTDB taxonomy): domain Bacteria; phylum Bacillota; class Clostridia; order Oscillospirales; family CAG-272; genus JAQVWU01. The sequence continues at coordinate 2,048 of CAZVPD010000290.1, read as the reverse complement.
CGGATATATCCTTCACGGGCGTTCCGGCTGTATGAGCCGTGATCTGCCTATGGAATTCGTTCTGTATACCGGCGAAGACGGCATCCACTGGGATGAAGGCGTTTATATCGGTAAAGCGCGCGGTTCGGGCGGCAGTTCTTTTTACAGCAACAATCTTGTCCTGAACGAAGGGGGGAAACAGCGGGTGCTGATTCAGGCGTCTGTTGCTTATGACGAGGCAAGGACCAACATCGCGCACTGGATTCTGGACATCGGATAACCGTGATCCCTGCTTTCAAAGAAGATTTCATGAAAAAAACATCGAATCCGGAGAAACGTATGAAAACATATTGCAATCCGCTTCAGATCCCGGATATTCCTTCCGGACGCTGGCTGGACACCTCTCTGACGGGCGCGGATCCGGCAGACTTTTCGGACTATCGTTCGGTTTCAGACCCGAGCGTCGTTTACGACGGCGGCAAATGGATTTTATACCCGAGCTATTCCCTCGCCTATTTCTCGGAAGATTTCGTGCACTGGAAACATGCCGATATCGGCATCCCTCATCTGCGCTACAGCCCCGCCGTTGTGAAATTCCGCGGCAGGTGGTATCTGAACGGACATGGTATGTCTGAGCTCTATGTCTCCGACAGTCCCCTCGGCCCGTTTCGCCTGTGCGGGCATTTGACCGATGTTCACGGGAATCGTGCCGCGCCGGCGGACGGATGTTTTCTCGCGGACAGCGACCGGCTATATCTTTACTGGTGCGGGGGAATTCCTTCCGCGGGTAAGGATGTAGAGTCGCTTACGGCAACTCTGGGTGTGGAACTGAATCCGGTCCGTCCGTGGGAAATGCTGACCGAACCGGTTGTGATCAACAGCTTTGACCCCTGTCTGGAATGGCAGAGGACCGGTGAAAAAAACCAGAATATCCGTATGGGCTGGGTTGAGGGTCAGTGGATGAAAAAAATCGGGAACCGCTTTTACCTTCTTTATTCCGGCTGCGGGACGCAATATTCCGCATATGCAAACGCGATCGCTTATTCCGACGAAGGACCCCTTTCCGGCTTTCATCCGCAGAAGAACCATACTCCGTTCACAGAAAAACGCATAGGCCTTGTCCGCGGCGCGGGCCACGGCTGCATTGCCGACGGCCCGGACGGAACTCTGTGGGTTTTCTACACGAATATTTTCTGTTTCAACCACATGTATGAAAGACGCATCAGCATGGACCCGGTGGGGATGGATGAAAACGGCGAGCTTTACTGCCCCGAAACAACGGAAACGCCGCAGTATGCCCCCGGGGAGCTTTCGCGCCCGGAGCTCGGGAACGGTACCGGCTGGAAGCCTCTGACTTTTTTACAGAGACCGGCCGCAACAAGTCATGCTCCCGGAAGAGACGCGTTATACGCATCGGATGACAGTGTTCTGACATGGTGGCAGCCGGCCGAAGACGACAAGTCGCCCTGTATTACGTTCCGCCTCGGTAATGCGACAAGATACCGGCTGTATGCGCTGCGCCTGATCTGGCGGGACATCGGCATGGAAACGCTCGCGGGGGTTCTTCCGGGACCGTTCCGCTTTATTGCGGAATATTCACCGGATTCCGCGATGGACAAATGGCTTCCGCTTGCCGATGCTTCGGAAAATCGGGAGGACCTGTGTATCGATTACCGGGAGCTTCACGGGGAAAGCGCTTACGGTGTACGACTTCGGATACTCGGTGCGCCCCGCGGAATAACTCCGGGACTGGTCAGTCTGACGGCGTTCGGAGAATGTATGAGCGAAATAACGCATGTATAATGATTTTTCGGTTAACCGTATACGGATTGTTTTGATGGTTCGTTATTCAAAAAAGTGAAAAACGATATTCATCTGTTATTCTGCTTCGGAAAGGAAATGAATTATGTGTGGAAAAAGAGCTCCCTGTCTGCTGCTCGCATTGTTGTTTATGTTGACTGTTTTCGCATCCTGTGCGTCGCCTGACGGATCCGATGACGTGAATAATGCCGTCAGTACCGGTAATGACACGATTCCCGATACCGAAGAGAGTATTGCACCGGAGTATG
>CAZVPD010000289.1:0-2473 GCA_964628455.1 uncultured Lachnospiraceae bacterium | reverse complement strand
AACCGTAAAGGTACGGTGTAACCGTAAAGGTACGGTGTAACCGTAAAGGTACGGTGTAAACCGTACCTTTTTATTTCAACAGCAGGTTTATTCTATTCCGAACCGGCGCAGGCCGTCCATACTCTCGGCGGCGCACCCGAACGGGTCCCTTCCGTAACAGCTGTCCTGTTCGATGATATATCTTTCGCAGCCGAAACTTTCGCAGGCGGCGATGATCTTCGGCCAGTCAAGATTCCCCCGGCCGACCTCGGCAAACCGCACGACCGAACCGTCCGCGTTTTCGCCCTGACGGACAACCGCATAATCCTTGACATGGACATAACGGATGCGCGCGGCATATTTCAGGATATAATCCGCGGGCGATATGCCTGCCGCCGCTATCCAGTATGTGTCGGGCATGATCAGGACGCTTTCCGGGTCGCTTTCGCGCAGGAAAATATCCATGCCGTTCCCGCCGCTGCCGTAACTGACAAATTCAAACGAATGAAAATGGTACAGGATTTTTATGCCGTGCGGCGCGAGCAGCTTACCGAGGTTCCCGAGCATACGCGCATAGGCGGCAAAACCTTCGGGCGTCGTCATGCCGGCCGGTATGGAATCGACGCAGATATAGGGCGCACCGAAAACCAGGCATTGCGACACCAGTTCCCCGACCCTGTCTTTGATGCCCGAAGCGGGACAGGAAACGGAATCCATCCGAAGGCCGTATGTGTCAAGCAGCGCTTTAAGAACCGGCGCCGTCATAAAAGACGGGACCGAATACTGAATATTGCGGAATCCGAGTTTTGATATTTTTTCGAGCGACGACCGAAGACCGGCTTCGCTTCCGCAAAAATCGCGCAGCGTATACATCTGAAGGGATATTTTACTCATGTCCTTACACGCTTTCACAGTCTTTAAACGATCCAATCAATCCGACCGTCTTCATTGTTGTTCATGCCCGGACCCAGCCGCCCACCGTCTCCGAGCAGGCGCCGATCTTCCGGTTTGCGTCGGCCGCATCTGTTCCGCACATCAGAAAGTAGAGCTTTATTTTAGGTTCGGTGCCGGACGGACGGATGATTACCGCACAGTCATCGGTCAGCTCGAAATACAGGACGTTCGATCTCGGCAGACCGGTATCCTCCTGTCCTCCCGAGATCACATCGGTCGTCAGACCGCTCTGATAATCGCGGATCTTCATGACTTTCATCCCGCCGATGACGGACGGCGGATTTTTTCTGAGAGCTGCCATCAGCGCTTCCATGCGGTCCTTGCCGTCCAGCCCCCTGAAATAGCTCTCATCGGTCAGCTCGGAATAATAACCGTACCTTTTATATAAATCGTCCAGTGCCCCGGTCAGGGTCAGACCTTTTTTGCGGTAATAGGCGGCCATTTCGCAGATGAGCATGGAAGTCACCACGCCGTCCTTGTCACGGGCATACGTGCCCTTCATATATCCGTAGCTTTCCTCGAAGCCGAACAAAAATGTCCCGTTTTTCTCATTTTCGCAGCGGGTGATGACTTCGCCTATGAACTTGAATCCGGTCAGCACATTATAGAGCTTCACGCCGTTAGCGGCGCAGATTTTCGAGGCGAGTTCGGTTGTGACGATGGTTTTTATCGCATAGGCGCCGTCGGGCAGGTCTCCCCTCTCCCTGTGCGCTGTGATGATATAATCAAGGAGAAGAGCTCCCATCTGATTTCCGGTTATTGCCGCAAATTCACCGTTTTTTCTGCGCGCCATGGCGCCGGTGCGGTCGCAGTCGGGGTCCGTCGCTATGATCAGATCGCTTTTCACATCACCGGCAAGTTTAATGCCCTCCCTGAACACTTCCGGATATTCGGGATTGGGTCTCGCCATATTCGGGAAGGAACCGTCGGGTATCATCTGTTCGGTGACCGTATAGAGCTTTTTCATACCGCATCTGCGCAGCACTTCCGGAACAAGACGCCGTCCCGTTCCGTACAGAGGGGTGTAGACGATCTTAAAATCGTCGCCTGTTTCTTCGAAAATTTCCGGATTGACCCTTTGAGCCATGACCGCGCCGATGAAAGCCTCGTCCGTCTCTTCTCCCAGAACGGTGACAAGACCTTCTGCCAGCGCCGCGGTATAGTCTGTACTTTTGACCCCGGTGAATATGTCGCGTGATGCAATATATCCGGAAACGGCTTTCGCCTGTTCCGGTGAAAGCTGCGCGCCGTCGGACCAGTACGCTTTGTATCCGTTGTCCTGCTTGGGGTTATGCGACGCCGTAATATTGATTCCCGAGGTGCAGCCGAGTTTTCGGATGGCAAACGAAAGCTCCGGAGTCGGGCGGAGTTCGCCGAAGATATAGACTTTGATGCCGTTTGCCGCCAGAACGGAGGCCGCGCATTCGGCAAAATGCTTCGAATTGCGGCGGTTGTCGTATGCGACCGCAACGCCTCCGGCCGCGCCGTTTTCGGCGTTTATATAGTCGGCCAGACCCTGCGTCGCGTGCATGACGGTATA
>CAZVPD010000288.1:0-2494 GCA_964628455.1 uncultured Lachnospiraceae bacterium | reverse complement strand
CCGGCGGCGGGTAAAAGTAAACGCCAGCGACCTCCAGCAGACATGTCCCGCCGAAGGGATCTTGTTGTGGGCAAGTCCGACGGGTATGACGGCGGCATCGCCGGGACCCAGCGAAAAAGCTCCGCTGCCCGCGGCGACTGTGATCCCTCCTGCCGTGCAGACAAAGACCTCCGTGTAAAAATGCGAATGCATGGTGAGGTCCGAAATATCGCCGGCTCCGCTCTCCGCTTCCGCCGAAACAGGCGCAAGCAGCAGCCGCAGGACCGTGTTTTCGACGGTCAGCGTATATTCCCTGATATCGGGCAGCATGATGGGTTCGCTCATAAGATCCCTCCGCAGGCATTATAGTATAAAAGCCGTGCAAAGTCAAGAAAAGTACCGAAAAGGGACATCCGCGCATGAAAGTCGGCATTTTCGGATATTTACACGCGAACGGCCGGATGCTATAATGAAAGCCGTACGGATAAGAATAAAACAGGATCAGCCGGTGACCGTAAAATACAACGGATCGGTTTCGGAGGGTGACATGATACATATCGAAAACGGACTTCAGCCGCTGTGGGACGACTATCTGACGGACACGCGCAATACGGACGCTTGCCTTTCGGCGAACATGCCGCAAAAAACCGGCTCCGTATTCAGATGCGACAGGCCGTGGGAGGGCAGCGGCAGCGATTTCTTTAATATTCTGAAGGACGTCGGCCTTTACCGCATGTATTATCTGGGCTGGAAGGTGTTTGACGGCGAGGGCATCCACGTCTGTTATGCCGAAAGCCGGGACGGGCTGCACTGGGAACGGCCTTCCCTCGGTATTTACGAATACCGCGGCAGCACGGACAACAACATCCTGTCCGGGCCGAAGGACAGGCAGTGGGACAATTTCTTCGTCATGAAGGACGAAAATCCCGCGTGTCCGGAGGAGATGCGCTATAAGGCGACGGCGGCCTGGGAATTCGGCAAAAACCTGATGTGCCTCGTTTCGCCCGACGGCATTCGATTCAGGCCGTACAAAATCATCTCGGAAGGCGGCCTGTACGATTCGGTCAACACCCTTCACTGGGATGAACACAGCGGGAAATATTTTCTGTATTTCCGCGGGAACCACTCAAAACCCGATTCCCATCCCGAATTTGCCGAGAGCTGTGTCCGCGACATCCGAGTCAGCGAATCGGAGGACTTCGAGCACTGGAGCGAAGGGCGCCTGCTTGATTTTATGGGGGGTGAGGATTATCCGCTCTATACCAACTGCGCCGGCGCCTACTGCCGAGACAGCCGGTATTTTATCGGATTCCCGACCCGCTATATCGAGCGCAGGGGCTGGACGCCCTCTTTCGAGCGGCTCGGGGGAAAGGCGTTCAGGCTCGAACATATGAAGCACTCCCCGCGCTACGGGCTCGCGGTCACCGACTGTGTATTCATGAGCTCGCGCGACAGATACAGCTGGACGCGCTTTGACGAGGCCTGCATACGGCCGGGACCCGAGCAGGATTACAACTGGATGTACGGCGACGCCTATCCGGCAGCCGGGCTGATCGAGACACCCGGGCGCTTTGACGGGGAGCCGGACGAGCTTACGATGCTGGTCGAAGCCTATCACTGGGACGACCGCCCGACCGAACTGATGCGCTATGTCTGGCGGCGCGACGGCTTCGCCTCGTATAAAGCGGGTTACCAAAAGAAAAGGCTGCTGACAAAGCTTTTGACCTTCGACGCTTCGGCCCTGGCGATGAACTTCTCGACATCGGCGCGCGGAAGCGTATATGTGCGCATCCTCGACGCGCAGTGCAATCCCGTCGAAGGCTATACGGGCTGCGAGCAATTCGGCGACTCCCCCGAACGCGTCATCGATTTCGACAGGCCGCTGAGCGAACTGGCGGGAAAACCGGTCAGGATCGAGTTCACGATGAGCGACGCGGAGATCTTCGCGCTGAATTTTCTGCCCGCCCGATAAAAAAAATAAAATCATGGGGTGAACCGTATGAAAAAGATCATGGCGCTGCTCACAGCCGTTCTCATCGTCCTGACCGCATGCTCGCAGACCGGAGCGGACGCAGGTCCGCCGGAGACGGAGAGCAGCGCGGCGGTCACCGAAGCCGAAACGCTGCCTTCGTCGTACCTGCCCGAAGCCGACTACGGCGGGATCGAATTCGGGATCCTTGCCGCCGCGGAGCAGTGGATACGCACGTACGAAAGCGAGATGACAGGCGACATCATCGACGATGCCGTGTACAAACGCAACAGGGACGTGGAAGAAAGGTTCGGCCTGGTTCTGAACTATATTCCGTTCAACGGCTACAGCGCGGGCATGAGCAAGGTCAAAACGGCGCTTTCGGAATCGGTCTATTCGGGCACGAACGAGTTTGACATCATGGTCGCGGACGGATACTATGTGGGCGATTACGTTTTCGACAATCTGCTGATGCCCTTAGACGGGCTCGGGGTTTTCGATTTTGAGCGCGAACACTGGATAACCGATACGATAGAACAGCACAGA
>CAZVPD010000287.1:0-2499 GCA_964628455.1 uncultured Lachnospiraceae bacterium | reverse complement strand
TATGATAAAAGGCAGCAATTGATAATTCTTTATCTACCCGGATGCTTCATTTTTTTCTTTTTTTCAGATAATAAATATAAAAAGAGAATAAAACGATCAAAACAGCACCGGCAGTTACAAAAAACGCGGGATAAAGGATATCTGTACCGTTATTTTCCGCCCTGTTATCTTCCCACAAGGCATTGAAAAATATATCCCCTTCTCCTTCGGAAACCGTATATTTTTCACCTGCGGAATATTTTTTTATACCGTCAGTCCATCCGGTAAAAATATAGCCTTCACGAATTATGGATTCGGCAGGCAGGTTGAATTCAGCTCCGACCGGGTATTTTTCTGTTTCCCTGTCTGTTCCGGATTTTCCGATGCCGGACGCGAATATTACGGTCCTCATGGATTTACCCGAGATACCTAACGTTATGTAACATTTGTCCATAAGCATCCCGTTTGAATCACGTCCGATGACAAGAACGACATTGCGTCTTCCTGTGTCGGATAAAAACAATTCCGCTGTGTTAATTTCAAAAGACGTATTTCCGCCGGAAATTGTTAAAACATCCTTTTTTATACCGTTTATATAAATTCCGATTGTTTTGATTGCTTCATCGTAAAGGACGGCATCTGCATAAATCATTCCGCTGCCGATATAATATACATCAGTGTTTTTCACTCCGGCGCTTTTATCCGAACCGAGTTGATATCCTTCGGAATCTTTTATGGTCAGCATGATTTTTTCACTTTGTTTCATACCCATCTGCATAATATCGGGGTCATGACGAGTAAGCTGTTCATTCATCCAGTAAAATCTGTTGACCATCCATTTTTCCAATGCGGTGCATTCCGTATCAAAATCCCATCCGTCTGTTTCTCCCCATATATCGTTGTCGGCAGCAGCGGCAGACCGGAGTTTATTATGCCATGTATCAATAGAAGCGATATTTTTCTTTATGGTGTCATGAATCTGAAACCAGCGGTCCTGCAGACTGACGACGAAAAAAGGATCGTCATACAGAGCGCGATACCAGTATTCCCGGTCCTGAGATTCTGAATGCTGCCATTCATTATATGTTGCCGAAGAAGCAAATAAATTTACATGGTTACCCGATGACCAGTCCATATCCCACACGGGGCCGAAAACAAGAGGGCTCCCGGCATCTTTATACATGAAAGCGCTTTTATAGAGCAGCTCAACACTCTTGAAAACCTGATTGACGATCCAGTAATCGACGAATGATTTCAGGTCAAGATATTCAGTATAATGTTTTTTTTTCTCGTTATATCCGTCTTCGGAAAACAAAGCGTTTTCCATATCGCCGAAATATTCTTTGACATAGTCAAACATCTCCCGATTCGTACCAAGAAACTCCGGTTCTTTGATCATGATCGGTACATCATTTGCGGATATAAACTTCGATACTTCATCGTAATATTCATCCAGTTCAATAAGATATCCTCCCGTGAGATCATACGACGGAATATCATAATAATCTGAAACAGTATATATGTCAAATATACCGGAAGTGATCCAGCTCAGATCGTTTTTCATCGACAATCCTAAACTTTCGGCATCATCTTTGCCTAATTTTTCTTTTTCGGCAATAGACGCCGCAATATCTTCGGCAAGCTGTTCCCAATCGGTAATAGCGATCCGGTCGGGAGCTATTTTAATACTCTCCGCCAGCTGATACAATCCGGCGTATCTTCCGTTGAAAACCAACTCGATATGAATCGTTTTAATGCTGTATAATCCCAAATCACGGGACAGATTAAATGAAAGTGTGTTGCGAAGATGAGTGCCGTCCAAAGCATTGGCAAGCAAAATCCAATGCCGGCTTTCACTCATACCGAATAACGAAGCTTTTTTGCCAAGTTTTATATGATAAGGTTTTTTAGGCATGCCCCATGTCGAATTGCCCCGTCCGCGTATTTCAACCGGTTCAAACGCTTCGGTATAAAAATTTTCATACTGCTTGTTTTCTTCATCGAGTTCTATTTTCATATCGGCTTTTATATAAACGGAACGATGCTCCACTTCCTTTCCGTTTTCAGTATTGATATAAATAACAGGCAGTGTGCCTGTAGGTTCTGTATCAGCAGCAGCGGATGGAAAAGACATTATACTGAAACACAGGACCGCCAGTAACATGAAAGCATATTTGAAGAGAAACAGACGCATATACAAATCCTTTCCGTCAGCACTATACTATGATAATAATATCGGCAGCTTTTCATATTTATTTTTACCTGCCGTCTGAAATATTATACATTTATATTTTCTATAATACAAGAGTTAAAATTAATATTTCGTTGTTATTAATCGGATTTTCACTGTCGGAAATTATTGTAATATTTTTCCGTGAAATTCATTCGACAGCGATGAATTATATACAGCGTCTTTATCTTGTAAATAATTTATAATAATATAATGAAATATATGTTAATAATTGTTGGCCGATTGTAAAGCTAACTGCCCCCCCGGAAAGAAAAAAAGAGTAGCTCATC
>CAZVPD010000286.1:0-2500 GCA_964628455.1 uncultured Lachnospiraceae bacterium | reverse complement strand
AGCCGGAGCCATTTTCGGAGCGACGGGCGGCGTCATGGAAGCGGCGCTTCGCACGGTTTATGAAGTTGTGACCGGGAAAACCCTTGAGGATCTTGATTTTAAAGAAGTGCGCGGTCTGGAAGGTTTTAAAGAGGCTGAAGTGGACCTGGCCGGAATGAAGGTGAAAGTTGCCGTCGTTCATTCACTGTCAAAAGCCCGCAAAGTCATGGAAATGATCAAAAGCGGTCAGGCGGATTATGCTTTCATCGAAGTGATGTGCTGCCCCGGAGGATGCATCGGCGGAGGCGGTCAGCCGATCGGAGGGACCGATGAACTTCGCTTAAAAAGGATCAGTGCCGTTTATCGGGCGGATCTTGGGTTGCCACTCCGGAAATCACATGAAAATCCTGCCGTAAAAGAATTGTACAGGGATTTTCTCATGGAGCCGCTGGGTGAAAAATCCCATCACCTGCTGCATACCGTTTATAAAAACAGGAAGCAAAAATCATAAAACATACCTGCATAAAAAAGATGCGGCAATGCGATTGTATCATCGTATTGCCGCATCCGCTTGTTTTTACTTAGAATCCGAAGGATGCCCAATCTTTCTCGGGGAGCAGTTCGAGCCACTTTTCCCGGCCGGATGATTTGCGCTCGCTGGTATGGGAGTTGGTCGCTTCCTGCACGTCGAAGTAATACCATCTTTTCGGGTCGCCGTTGTCGGGCCACGTCTTCATGCCGGGCAGAAGGTCGGCGGTGCCTGTCACTTTGCGGTTAAGCGCGCGGTTGACCATGGCCATTGTTTCGGCTCTGGTTATAAACTGATCCGGTCTGAAGCTGCCGTCTGTATAGCCGACGATCCAGCCGTTTCCGGCGGCGAGTTCGATGGAGGTCTGCGCCCAGTGTCCTTCGATATCGTTCAGAGGGACCGTGTTTTCGGTCACTTCGGCAAAATGCGCTATAATGGCCGCAAGCTCCGCGCGGGTGATCTTATCGGCGGGACGGAAAATTCCGCCGTCGCCCTTTAATATGCCCGCGTTATACAGTGTGGAGATCGCCGTGTTCGACCATCTGTTTCTGTCGACATCGCCGAAGGGATTCGTATAGGAGAGATAATCCGACCTGCTTTTATCGGACAGGAGGCGGAAGAATACCGATGCGGCTTCTTCGCGGGTGATATTGCCGCCCGGTCTGACCTTTCCGTCCGGATAACCGACGATATAGGCGAAATGGTCGTCAAGGTTTAATACAGGAGCAGGGGGTGCCGGCGGTGTGACCGGCACAACGGGTACAACGGGCAGTATCGGGAAAACAAACGGGTAGTTATGTGTTTTGAATACGGCGTAATAAGTCGCGTTGCCCGTAACTGCCGGGAGGACCGGGATCACCGGACCGCCGGCATTTTCACTCCAGCCGGCAAATGTGTATGTTTTGCCGTAAACCGGCGTTTTCTGCGGAACCGCGCCGTTATAGGAGGGAAGGGTCCCGTAGGGTACGTTCAGATCCGTTTCAAGGACAGCGTTTCCGTTTTTCCAGGTCACCGTATACTTGTTGGTTATTGCCGTAAATACGGCGTAATAAACAGCGTTTCCCGTCACGGCCGGAAGGGATGCTTCTGCCGTTCCGGAAACGGCGTTTGCTTCCGTGCTCCAGCCTGCGAAGGTGTATGTATACTGCGCGGCTGCCGCTTTGGCGGGAGCCGGGCTGTTGTAATCGGGCTGAGTACCGTAGGGCACGCCTGCGTCGGATTCAAGAACCGAGGTTCCGGCTTCGTTTTTCCAGGTCACCGTATATTTATTCACGCACGCTGCAAACACGGCGTAGTAAGTCACGTCTTCGGTTACGGGCGGAAGGAACAGTTCGGGCGTACCGGAAGCGGCGCTTGCTTCCGTGCCCCAGCCTGCGAAGGTATACGTGTATTGCGCGGTGGCCGCTTTGGCTGGGGTCAAGCCGTTGTAATCGGGCAGGGTGCCGTAGGGAACGCTGTCGGTTTCATAGGTTTGTGCTCCCGTTTCGTTTTTCCATAGTACGGTATAGCAGACCGGAGACGGGGTGAATACGGCATAATATTTGACGTTTTCCGTCACGGGAGGAAGGGAGGATTCAGGTGTTCCCGCTGTGTCATTGGGCGAAGTGCTCCAGCCGGTGAATGTATATGCTGTATACGGCGTCGAAGGTTTTACCGGGACGGTTCCGTTGTAGTCGGGGTATGTCCCGTAGGGGACGTTTGTGTCGGTCTCATAGGTGGAGGTTCCCGCATCGTTTTTCCATTTCACCGTGTAGGTGTCCGTCACTTCTGTGAATACCGCATAATAAATGACGTCGCCCGAGACTGCGGGAAGGGATACGGCAGGACTGCCGGCCGTGTCGTTTGCCGACGTGCTCCAGCCGACAAAGGTATAAACGGTTCCGGGTGCCCCCGTTTTAACGGGTACCGCGCCATTATAATCGGGATATGTCCCGTAAGGGACGTTCGTGTCGGTCTCGTAGGTCGAGGACCCGTCCTGCGTCTTCCAGGTCA
>CAZVPD010000285.1:0-2531 GCA_964628455.1 uncultured Lachnospiraceae bacterium | reverse complement strand
GGGATCGGCCCGGATTACGGCGCTTTATGCGTAGAAAATCCTTCCTGCCGGCACTGGAAGACGGTTCATCGGATGGATGAAGATATGTAAAACGCCGGTCATGCCGTTTAAATGCCAAGGTCAACAGGTTAACCTGCGGTTCTATGGCAAAAAATCTTGATTCCGGACATTTGTTATGGTATAATGCATTATCGGACGGGACCGGACGGATTATGATGATTTCAGGCAGGTAAAAAAAGAAAAAATGAAAATATTTAAAACAATCGAAAAATACACCATGCCGCTGGGAATGGCCGGCGTTTTGTTTTATCTGCTGCATACGATAACCGGCAGGCTTCTGCGGCCGGAATACAACCCGGTCACCGATGACATCAGTTCGCTGACCGCTGCGGGGGCGCCGAACAGGGACCTGCTTGTTCTGCTGACGGTTTTATACGGGATCGCGACCGTTCTGTTTGCCGCAGGTATGATCGTTAAATCCTTTCGTATATACCATGGCCTTGTCCGCGCGGGATGGATCCTGTTTCTGGCAATGAATCTTGTTTCGATCTTCGGCTATTCCCTGTTTCCGCTGTCAGGCGACAAAACGCAGATGACATTCGGCAACATGATGCACATAGCTGTTACTATTATCGTCGTATTTTCCACGATAGCCGCGGTCTTTGTCCTGGCAATCGGTTATTTAAAGCAGGAAAAAATGAAACGGCTGGGAACTTTTACGCTGTTCATGGCCTTTCTGATTACGATAACGGGCTTTTTAAACCCGATCGGAATGGCAAACGGCCTGAATATTCTCGGGCTTACCGAAAGGGCTGTTATTTATTCGCTGCATCTGACGGTTTTTGTCTGTTCGTTCTATTATACGTTTGTAAAGGAGCGTAAAAATGATTGAGCTTCCCGAAGCCCGGCATCTTGCCGGCCAGTTCAGAGACATCCTGCAGGGCAAAACGGTCATGCGCGTGACCGCGAACAGTTCCCCGCACAAATTCGCCTGGTTCCACGGGGATCCGGATAACTATCATGACCGGCTTGCGGGCAAAACGGTCACCGGCTCGAACGCTTACGGCGGCATGCCCGAGATTGTATTCGGCGAGCTGCGCCTGGTTTTCTGCGACGGCACCAATGTCCGGTTTTTCGAACGGGGGGAAAAGCTGCCCGAAAAACACCAGCTGCATGTGGAATTCGACGATCTTTCATCACTCGTCTGTTCCGTGCAGATGTATGGGGCGATGTGGCTGCTGGACGACGACGGCGAAGGCTATTACCTTTCCTCGAAAACGAAGACCGGTCCTCTGTCCGAGGAAAATACCGAAGAGTATTTTTTCGGCCTTATGGACAGCGTGAAGGGAAATTACAGCATCAAGGCCTTTCTGGCGACCGAACAGAGATTTCCGGGACTCGGAAACGGAGTCCTGCAGGACATCCTTTTCAACGCGAAAGTCAGTCCGCGCCGCAAACTTGCGGAAATGACGCGGAGCGAAAAGCAGGCGGTTTATCTGAGCGTGAAGCACATGCTGACCGAAATGACTGCCGGCGGCGGGCGTGATACCGAAAAGGACCTTCTGGGCTGTCCGGGCGGATACAGGACCCTGCTGTCCGCCAAAACAAAGGACTGTCCCTGTCCGCGCTGCGGCAGCGGAATCATAAAGGAGGCTTTTCTGGGCGGCAGCGTTTACCGGTGCCCTGTCTGCCAGCCCATTGGTGAATAAAAGAACAGAGTCAAAAAAAATACTGCGGAATAATAAAAAGAAAGGCAGAGGATCCCGGATATGAACGCATCGGATATGCCGCAAATCAATTTCGGAAAACATACTGTCTCCCGTCTGATCGTCGGCTCCAATACATTGAACGGAGGGTCTCATCTCAGCCGATTTGTAAACATGCAGATGAAGCGCTATTTTACACAGGATAGAATACTGGAGCATCTTAATCAATGCCGAAATTCAGGCATCAATACTTGGCAATCCGTTTCGGGTAATCTCGGCTGGTACAGAATGCTTCGGGAGCAGGGAGCGGATATGCATTTTATCTCCCTGGGCTGGGATACCCCGGATGAACCCGAAATGCTGGAAAATCTTGCGTCCGCGGGTGCTGCCGCAATCGCGCATCACGGGGAGCTGACAGATACTTATTATAAGAACGGAAAAATCAATTCGGTAAAGGAATACTGCAAAAAAGTCAGAGACAGCGGCATGATGACAGGGGTTTCCACCCATATGCCCGATGTTTTAAAGCATATACTGGATGAAGACTGGGACGTGGACTTTTTTATGTGCTGCATATACGAGCGTCACCGCACCCGTGAAGAACTGATGAAACTGCTGGGTGATGTGCCGATACCGGTTCCGGAGGTCTATCTGGAAAAGGATCCCCCGCGGATGTTCGGTATTATGCGTCAGACCGAAAAACCCTGTCTTGCCTTCAAAATTCTTGCGGCCGGAAGACTGTGTGAAAATCAGCAGCAGGTGGAAAAGGCCTTTAAAGAAACCTTTATGCAGATCAAGCCGAACGATGCCGTCATCGTCGGAATG
>CAZVPD010000284.1:0-2531 GCA_964628455.1 uncultured Lachnospiraceae bacterium | reverse complement strand
ACATGCATACTAACAGTATATCTTTACTGGGGTGCAGTTAATTTTACATTCTGCCTGTTAATAATTGTTTATATATTTTATACATAATCGGTTGACTTTCAGCTTTATTTTGTATATAATAATATCTATATATTGATATAAATTTAACATCATTCCGATGAATATTCGTTTTATTATTAATAATAATTTATTTCATTATATGCCGTTTCATTGTTTTTCCGTTGCTAAAAACCTTTTCGAATATAAAACAGGAGAAAAAAATGATTGACAGAAAACACGTCGCTTTGTCTGCAATAATTATATCGGCATTCATAATTACATCCTGTGCCGAGACCGAAACGCCGGTGACGGTTGCAGAAACCTCCGCAGCTGTTGAAACGGAAACACAAAAAATTCTTCCCGATTTGCCGGATATGGATTTTGAAGGTGCGGAGTTCCGCATCCTTGTACCCGAACCCGGTCCCGGAGACTGGCAGGACTGGGGATCGCGTGATGTCATAGCTGAAAAGCAGAGCGGTGAAACCATCAATGACGCGGTTTACAGTAGAAATCTTTTTGTAGAAGATAAATACGGTGTTGAAATAACAGGTATTCAAAAAGCAGATCTCGCTAATTTAACAAAAAAAGCGGTGCTTGCCGGCACGGATGATTATCACATGGTTACCAATTACGTAAAAAGTATGATATCGACAATAACGGCCGGATATCTTGTAAACCTCAATACCGTTGAATATATGGACCTGTCGAAACCCTGGTATGACCAGCAGTGTGTAAAAGAAAATACAATTATGGGAAATATTTATTTTGTTACAGGGGACATGATTTTAATCGATGATGACGCAACTGCTGCGCTCCTTTTCAATAAAAAGCTGATGTCCGATTATAATTATGAAAGTCCGTATAATTATGTCAACAGCAATACATGGACATACGAAACATTCTGTTCGATGTGGCAGAATATGAGAAGCGACCTGAATGGAAACTCGGAAGTCGATGTAGACGATCAGTTTGGTTTTATATGGCAGAATGATGCAACCATTGCATTTTTCCATGCTCTTGACGGAAGGATCGCATCTCTTGATTCGGATGGGTTTCCGGTATACAATCTGGAAAACGAATCCTGCATGAATGCTCTGACAGCAGTCAGCAAATATCTTTATAATACCGATCTCGTCATCAATTGCCACGACTACAGCAGTAAATATAAAAATATATATCATGAACTCCAGGATCCGATTTTTACACAAAACCGTGCGTTATTTAACTGGGTTCGTATGAGAGTTGTTGAAAATTACCGGAATATGGACGCGGATTTCGGTATTTTACCGATGCCGAAATATGATACCGCGCAGGAGACCTATTATCATACGGTCAATTCAAATACCTGCAGTACGATTGAAATTCCGGTTTCATCGGCAGTCGATACGGAATTCACCGGAATCATCATTGAAGCGATGAGCGCCGAATCCACTTATACAATCAGGGAGGCTTACTACGAAATCAATCTGGGGACGAAAATAACCCGTGACGAGGAAAGTAAAGTTATGCTTGATATTATTTTTTCTACAAGAATATACGATATCGGTGAAATTTACAACTGGGGAGGAGTCGGCGACTCCGTACGCGGTATTATGCAAAAAAAGAGCTCGGATTTTACATCCATGATAACAAAAGCCAGTCCGAATGTTATGAAGCAACTGGATAAATTCATTGAAACATTCGAAAGCCTCGAATAAATATCGGATTATCGGTTTAAACTATATGTGACCGTAAAAAGAAGAACGTGCCGATAAACACGTTCTTCTTTTTTCACTTGATTTCACTTGTTATAATATTCAGCAGCAGCATATCAGCTGCGGGATTTTTACCGATATTTCCGGATATGTCAAACGTATTTACGATCAGCGCGCCTTTCCCTATATTAAATCGTCCGATATTAAAACCACCTTCATATCCTGTCGCAGAGGAATTCAATCCGGTTCCGAAACTTGCCGCTATCACTTCATCGGGCTCGTTTCCGCCGTAAAAAACAGTACCGTTGATCAGATGCATATAATATTCCCAATCCATAATACAACCGCAGGGCATTTTATTAAAATAATCATGGGATTTTGAAACATATTCCTTATGGTACAGCCAGTCATATCCCATACGGTTTATTCCGTACCGGTCATCAGGCAAGAATGCCTGCGGTTCCATAACAAAAACCTTGCAGCCGTTTTTTATATAATCATATATTTGAATCCAAAAACCGGTCTTTTCGCTTTCAGGGGGATTGCCAATCAGTATAAACGTATCCGCAGGACCGGAATATTCATTCAAAACGGTTGTCTCAATATGATTGGCGTGAAGGAATTCAACTGTTTCGTCTCCGACGCCCCAGACGACAATCTCCGAGGGAATCTTTTCGTTTTCATCCGTATCGGTTAGATAAAATTTCATAGAGCCGTCGGCTGCCGCAGCACCCTCAAGTATTTCAGCATGCAGTTCGTATTCGCCGGAAGGAACACCGAGTGATATGTTTTCTTTGA
>CAZVPD010000283.1:0-2587 GCA_964628455.1 uncultured Lachnospiraceae bacterium | reverse complement strand
CGGAAGTCCCTTACGACGCCGTCCGCAAGGGCACATGGACCTATGAAACGCTTGATCAATTAAAAGCAAACGCGGACCAGGACCTCAACGGAGACGGAATCATGGATACAAGCGACCGCTGGGGATTGTCCGCCGGTGATCTTCGCTCGATTGCCAGCTTTGTCACCGTAAGCTGCGACGAATCCGTTTTCAAAAAAGATGACGACGGTTTTCTTTATTATCATGCGCTTACCAGTGAGAAATTCATCAGCGCCATGGAAATTGCGTTTAGCCTGTATAAATCGGTCTACGAGGGCGAGGACCTTGTCAGCAGCGTCGACTTCAAGACGGGTGAGGTGCTGTTTTACTCCGGTTCGCTGGCAAGCATGAATAATTTCAGGGATTTCGAAGACGAATACGGAATGCTGCCGATGCCCAAATACGACGAAGCGCAGAAAAACTACAGAACACGGACCATCGATTCCTATTTCGCCATGGTTCCTGTCACTGTGACGGAAACCGATCTAGTGGGAGCCGTTCTGGACGTTCTTTACTGTGAGGCATACAACGAGGTGCACCCCGCTTATTTCGAAACGTCCCTTCAGGAAAAGTTTGCGCGGGACGAGGATACCGTGTCGGTCATCGGCCTTTTGCTCGAAACACAGGTCTACAACATAGCGGAGGCGTTCATGTCCGACGTCTTCGGAGACGAAAATATGCGCAAGGTCATCGACTCGCCGTCGCCCGACTTTGCCTCTTTTCTTGCAAAGAACGAAAAAAACGTCGTAAAGCAGTTGGCGACGCTGAATGAAATCCTGTCGTAAGAACCCGCAGCATCCAATAAAAACCGCCGAATGAAAGGTAGCATAAATATGAACATCGGTATGTTCTCCGATACATATCTTCCCGATATCAACGGAGTCGTCGTTTCGCTATCCATCCTGGAAAACGAACTGGAACGGCTCGGACACAACGTTTACATTTTTACCACAACGAAGCATATCGCGCAGCAGGGAAAAAGCAACGTTTTCAAGCTTCCGAGCCTGCCGCTGATCACCAACAAACAATACAGGGTGGCATCGGTGGTATCCAAAAAGCTGGAGAAAGCCATACGCGACCATCACATCGAAATCATCCACACCCATTCCGAATTTCTGACCTGGACTTTCGCGCGGCGGATGTCCGATAAATACAACATCAAAATGGTCCATACCTATCATACGATGTGGGAAGACTATACCCACTACCTGCCTTTTGAGAAGATCATCGGAAGCAGCCGCCTGAAGAAACTGGCGCGATTCATTCTCAAACGCTGCGCCGGTCACAGCATCGCACTGATAGCGCCTACCGAAAAGACCAAAAAGTATCTGGTGCAGGATTGTATGATGAGCGCGGATAAAATTCATGTGATCCCCTCGGGGATCGATCTGGACAGGTTCAAACCGCAGAGATACAACATAGCCGAACTCTCGGAACTGCGTTCTTCCCTGGGCTTTAAACCGCAGGAAAAAATCCTCACTTTTATCGGCCGGATCGCAATAGAAAAAAGCATCGACGTTCTGATAAAGGGAATGCAGTCGCTGATCGAGACCAATCCGGAATTTACCATGATGATCGTAGGTTTCGGTCCGGCCGAAGAGGAATTGATGGAGCTGGCCGGAAAACTGAAGATCGCAAGCCGGATCAGATTCACCGGACGGGTCGAATATGAGAAGATCGGCCTGTATTATAACATCAGCGACGCGTTCATCATGGCTTCCACATCCGAAACGCAGGGGATCACCTATATCGAAGCGATGGCCGCAGGCCTGCCCGTCATCGCGAAGTTTGATTCATGCCTGGAGGACCTGATCACAGACAACGAAAACGGCGTGTTTTTCTATGAAAACAATTCATTCCGCGAAGCGGTGCTCCGGGTATTCGAAAACCCCGAACTGTATTCCCATATCCGTGAAGGAGCACTCAAAACCGCAGAAAGGTATTCCAAAGAAAACTTCGGGGCCCAGGTGGAAAAAGTATACCTGAGCATGCTTCAAAAAAAGGATGAAAGCACAGAAACAGAAAGCAATAATAACATATAAGAAGGCCTGTATAAAAACAGAAGCAGCCAAACAGGCAGCAAACATCCCGCTCCCGTCACCTCCGAATGATATAACTCCCCCCCCGGATATACCGTTTATCCGTCTGCATGTCAGGCACGCATTTCAGCACACAGACAACCGTCATATAAAGAAGGGAGTGATATTATCAATCACTCCCTTTTTATGGCAAATGTTTATATTTTGATACAACCGGATAAATCGTTAGCGGTGGTATAGGTATCATTAGCGAAGGTATAGGTATCGTTAGGGTAGTATAAGTTTTATTAATACGAGTACAGGAATTGTACATCCGTTTTTCGTATGTGTATGCAGGCATGAGTATTCCGCAGCAAACTGAACACCTTGACCGCTTAAGTTGAACAAGTGGACGTGCGGACAATTTGTTGGACCGTTCTCAATAAATATAAATCAACAAGGTATGTGTTTTTAGATCCACCGAACCAGAGGCAGCAATGCAGCCACCGCCGCAGGCGGCTTGCTCTTGACAGGTTGTCGGGAAAATGTTA
>CAZVPD010000282.1:0-2592 GCA_964628455.1 uncultured Lachnospiraceae bacterium | reverse complement strand
TTTATCATCATTTTTTATACGGTCAGGGAATGTAATATAAGGCAAAACAAAACGGGGGTTCTTCGGTAATGGAAGTATTGAAAATTCTGATTTTGGAATATGTTTTCGGATATATCCTCCAGGGTTTTGTCTTTACACTTGGAATTTTTGCTTTTAACAGACAGAAAATCGTGTTTGGGAAGTATATGCTGGTAAGTGTTGTTTTGTCTGCGTTTATTATACTGGTCAGACTGATGCCCATCAGTTTTGGAGTGCATACGATATTGAATCTGTTGTTTCTGTTTTTAGTCTGCGTTCTGATGTTGAAAATGCCTATTTATACGACGATTCGTTCGACTTTATTGGTAACGGTATTCCTGCTTGTCAGTGAAATGGCGAATATTGGGGTTTTGATCGGAATCTTCGGGCAGTCTGAATTCGATCGCAGAATGGAAATACCGGTCGAAAAGGCGTTATTGGGTCTCCCGGGTGCGTTGACTTTCACACTGCTGATTTTTCTTTCGTATATTTTGCTTACTGGAACGAAAAAGAAGAGCGGTACGGCTGTAAAATAACTTTATTTTACCCGGCTTGGTTTCATGAAAGGGCTCAGAGTATATGGAAAAACTGGCGCATACTTTAGCGGAAAAAATAGCGCTGCATATGCAATATGATCAGGACAAAAAAGCGGTGATCGCCTACGGTCTGATAGCGATTTTTCAGATGGTGACGCTTTTTGTGATTGTGACCCTGATTGGAATGGTGTTTCGGTTCTGGTATGAAAGCGTCATTATTTTTTTGGGCGTCGGTATTATACGCAAATCGACCGGAGGAGCTCATTCAAGGACGATGTACGGTTGTATTCTGATCAGTTCTTTGTCCATAACGATTCTGTCTTCTCTGTCCAGATATATTTTGGGAATACCCGTTGATATTTACCTCAATCTCGTTGCTTCGGTTCTGGTCTATATTCTGTGTCTGGTTGTTTTTTACAGACGGGTTCCGGTCGAATCTCCCAACAAACCGATCAGAAATCCGGAGAAAATCAAAAGGCTGAGAAGACAGAGTTTTATTATGATAACGGTGTTTTTTCTGCTTTCTGTATTCTGTGTCTTTTTATCCCGGTATTATCTCCGTTTCTACAGCATTGCCGTATGTATCAGGCTGACGATGCTGTGGCAGGTTTTTACGCTGACAAAACTCGGCATCAGGTTTTTTGACAGGATTGATCTGCGGTTTAAACCGTCCGCATTCTGATCAGCCCGGTGCTTTAACGGTTTTTCGTTTTCCGTTCCGTTTGTGTATAGGGTTTTTAATTCTATATAATCCGATTGAAAGGAGGTCTGCCGAATGAATAAGAAAACATTGTTTGCTATCGTTACCGCGATCGCGACCCTTTTTGCCACGACCATCGCAACGTCCGCTTGTTTCTGGTACTTTTATCAGCCCGAGGAACCCGGTTGCCTCAAAGACATGTGATCGGATTCAAAAGACTTGTGATTTTTAAATCACAAGTCTTTCCTTAATATTTTGTAATATTTTGTAATATTCTATAATATTTATTATATATCGCGGGGAAGGTGATAAAGCTGAAAAAAGAACTGATGAATTTCAATGAGATAAAACAGGGACAGATAAGGATCATTTTTTTCACCTTGAAGATCCTCGCGCTTTTCTTCTCGGCTATCCCGTTGTTTCAATATTTTTCGACAAAAATGTCTCTGGATTTTATAGGCAGTAATTATAATATTTTTACGGTCGGCACGACTCTTTTGATTATTTGTACGGTTATGTTTGTCATTATGCTGATTTTCAACAAAAAAGAAAACAGCAAGTTTCTTCAAAAGATCGAAATGGTGATTTTTTTTGCGGTTTTCATAACCGTCATATTCATCAGCGGGTCGCACGAAAGCTATTATAAATTTTTATTTTTATTTATCATCATATCCTATACGATAGAATACGGGATGAAGACGGGTCTTGTGATCGCTTCTCTTTCGTCCGCTGTCGTGATCGTGATCGATTTTATCATTTCGAAGAATATTGCCGTAAATAAATATTTCGAAAACGATTTTGCTTTGTTTGCCATGTTTTTTCTGGTCGCATGGACCCTCGGGTATTATGTCAAACTTGAGAAAAGCCATATCATGCGTCTGACCGAATATGCGAATATCGACGGTCTGACGGGTGTTTTTAATCACAGGTATTTTCACGAATGCATCGGCAGTCTGTGTGAGGAAAGCGCCGCAAACAATATGTCTGTTTCGCTGCTGATCATCGACATCGACCATTTTAAAAAATACAACGATATTTTCGGACATAAAAAGGGAGACGAACTGCTCGTAGCCTTCACCGAAATAATAAAGAAGCATCTCGGTGTGACCGATATCCTTTGCCGTTACGGCGGGGATGAATTCTGTGTGATTCTGCCGGATACTGGCAAGGAAAAAGCGGTCAGAACGGCAAACAAGCTCAGGGAGACGGTCTCCGAAACCTATTTCGAAGGTCAGGAATACCTGCCCGACGGCAACCTGACGATTTCGATAGGGCTTTCCACACTTGACAGCAAAAGCGAAAATTATTACAATCTGATAGAAAACGCGGATTCGGCTT
>CAZVPD010000281.1:0-2616 GCA_964628455.1 uncultured Lachnospiraceae bacterium | reverse complement strand
TTCGCCCATGCCGAATGTCGTTGTCACCAGAGGATTTTCCCTTCCCTCAGCGAGTGAGAGACCGCAGCAGGCAGCGCATTCTACGACAGCGCTGCCGTTAAAATCCCCGAAAAATGAACCTACAGGTTCAAAAAAAGGATTTTTTACTTCTGCTTTGATTTTCTTCGCCCGCAGGGCATCTATCGTCCCCTCTCCTCCGTCGGCAACGGGAACCGTATAAATTTCTGCGTCAGGCAGATATTCTCTGACGGCCGAATACATGATGCCGGCAACTTCGGATGCTGTCAGGGTTCCTTTATATGAATCTGGAGCAATTACGATTTTTATCAGAATCACCTCACGGATATACAATAAAAAAGTCTTTTTTCACAAGCCAACCATAATATATTGACAATGATGCGGAAATATTTTATAATATCAGTTATCAACAGAGATTGGAGTTAAAATGATTATTCGGTTGTCCCAGCACGGAGAAGATGAATATTCGAAACACGAGAGTATGGCCGTTTATACCGATGACGGAAAAACATGTATGTCTTCCGCCGGAATCGGAACCCGCCAAAGCCGTTATGACGGACAGTATATCAGTACCCTGACTGTAGGCGGAGTCGGAACGGATCCGGAATACAGGCGTGAGGGTTGTGTTCGAAAAATGTTTGACGAATTGTTCGGGATGGCACCCGAACGCGGATGGATCGTCAGCATGCTTCATCCTTTTTCTTTTTCTTATTACAGGATGTTCGGTTATGAAAAGATATGCGACCACCGCGTTTTGGAATTTCCGATATCAAAACTGGATTTCGTACCCCGCTGCAATGATTTAAAAAGGGCCGACAGTGACCGTCGAATCGCGGATGCGGTTGAAGTGTATAATAAATTCGCCGATAAACGCAACATCATGTTCAGGCGCTGTAACGATGAGCATTTTTCGAAAGAACCTAAAAAAAACGGAAAGTCGACATACATACGCTATGATGCCGGAGGCTGCCCTGTTTCTTACATTACGCTGGGTGTGGAAAATTTCTATAACGTAAACCGGATGGAAAGCATTAATCTGAACGTTTACGAAATGGCCTTCACTTCGCCCGACTCTCTTGCCGCTTTGTTTGGTTTTATGCGCATGTATGAAGGTGAAAACGACACCGTAAAGATTCATAACTGCGGTATGGCGCCCGAAATCGATGTGATGCTCCGCCACTATGTTCATACAAAATATACTTTGATTCCGGACATCATGGCGCGCATTCTGGATGTGAAGGGGATCTTAAAAGCAAATAAATATCCGAAAGAAGCGGGATATTTTACCGTTAAAGTCGAGGATACGCTTGAATACACCCGCGGTGTTTACAAAGTCGAGTATGAAGACGGAAGCGCGGATGTCAAAAAAGTCTGTGACAGTGAAAGTTATGATTTTTCTGCGGAAATGCCCGCGTTTACCCAATTGATTTACGGTTACGAGAGTTATAATACCGAAATATTATCCTATATGCATGGCGTAAAAGTAATAAACGACTGCAGCGATTTCTTCAGAGCTTTTCAAAAAAAGCCGAACGGCTTATTCGAACATTTTTAATAAATAATTCAGGAGAAAACAAACATGATACAGATCGAAATGGAAAACGGAGATATAATCAAACTCGAGTTATATCACGACATAGCGCCGGTAACTTCAGCGAATTTCGAAAAACTTGCTTCCGAAGGTTTTTATGACGGTCTTTGCTTTCATCGCGTGATCAGCGGTTTTATGATTCAGGGCGGTGATCCTCTCGGAAACGGCACGGGAGGATCCAAAAATAATATAAAGGGTGAGTTTAAAGCCAACGGACATAACAACGATTTGTCGCATACCCGCGGTGTTATCTCCATGGCGCGTTCACAATCGTATGATTCGGCAAGTTCTCAGTTTTTTATCATGCATGCCGACGGTACATTTCTCGACGGTCAATATGCGGCTTTCGGCAGGGTGACCGAGGGCATGGAAGCCGTGGATAAAATTGCAGGTATTAAAACAAACCGTGAAAAACCCGCCGTCCCTCAGATCATGAAGTCGGTCAAAGTCCTATAATTAACATTTTTTTTGTTTTTTATTAACACCATATTCATTATATGATGGTAAACTTTGTATACCAACAATAAAGGAGTATGGTATTATGGCCGAAATAAAAAAGGTACGCGTGTGTAAAAATTGTTCGGGATTCGATGTGACGGAACTCAAGGGAAAAGTCAAGTCAAAAGATCTGACGACCGGCTGCATCGGCAAGTGCCAAAGTAAAAATCCCGATCTCAAAGGTAAATTTTACGGCTTTTTAAACGGAGAATTTACCGTCTGCGATACAAAAGCCGAATTTTTTGAAAAAATCGCGGCAGCCGTAGCTCTCTGACAGGTAAAAAGAACAAACTTCGGATCGTTTTTATCCGGAGTTTTTTTTATTTCGCCGCTTCAAGCATATCTTTTAATTCGGATATTGTGAAAAGGTTTCGAGTCCTGCAGTACCGGCATACCGTCTCGATCGGTTTATCCTGTCTGATCATATCACC
This sequence comes from uncultured Lachnospiraceae bacterium, assembly GCA_964628455.1. Taxonomy (GTDB): domain Bacteria; phylum Bacillota; class Clostridia; order Oscillospirales; family CAG-272; genus JAQVWU01. The sequence goes on along the minus strand of CAZVPD010000281.1, from coordinate 78 downwards.
GAGTTCGTTTTCCCCGAGGCTTATATGTCAAGCATAATTGAAAATGTCCCAAAAAAAATAAAATATAAGCACCAGATT
>CAZVPD010000280.1:0-2620 GCA_964628455.1 uncultured Lachnospiraceae bacterium | reverse complement strand
CAGGGGGTTTGGAACGGTGTGCTTGATGCTCCCTGGAACAGCGACTATCACACCAATATTAATCTGCAGATGAATTACTGGCATGCGGAAACGGCAAATATTTCCGAATGTACGATCCCTCTTTTCGATTATATCAATCAATATTTGCTCGAATCGGGAAAAAAGACGGCGTCCGTCAATTACAGGTGCCGGGGTACTGTATTGCATCATCTGAGTGATATTTACGGATTTACCGCTCCGGCAGACGGATTATGGGGGTTATGGCCGCTGGGCGGAGCCTGGCTTTGCTATCATTTTTGGGAGCATTATTTATATACTCTGGACATCGGTTTTTTACGTGACTGCGCTTATGACTATATCTCCGAATGTACGCGTTTCTTTCTTGATGCAATGATTGAATCGGAAAGCGGTGTTTTATTATCCGGCCCTTCGACATCCCCCGAAAACCGATATTATTCCGATAAAAAAGAAGCTTATCTCTGTATGTCGCCGACTATGGACATAGAGATCATCAGCGGTCTGCTGCATTTTTATATCGAAACGGAAGAGCTCCTCGGAATCAATCCCGGTCAGGCAGAGGAAGCGAAAAGAGCTCTGGTTAAGATGCCTCCTCTGCGTATAGGCAAACACGGACAACTGATGGAGTGGCTTGAGGATTACGATGAACCCGAACCCGGACACCGTCATATTTCTCATATGTTTGCGCTGTATCCGGGTGATGCGATAAATCCGTCGACTCCGGAAACATTTGAAGGTGCCCGCAGAACGCTTGAACGGCGGCTTGAAAACGGAGGCGGTCATACCGGCTGGAGCTGTGCATGGCTAGTCGCCCTTTACGCCCGTTTGCTTGACGGCGAGAGCGCTATGCTGAACCTGAAAAAATTGCTTTCGAAGTCAACCCGTGATAATTTGTTCGACACTCATCCGCCTTTTCAGATCGACGGCAATTTCGGAGGCTCCGCCGCCATTGCGGAAATGCTGCTGCAGTCGCATAACGGTGCTATAAAATTATTGCCCGCACTTCCCGCTTGTTTTTCCGAGGGGTCATTCGATCATTTATGCGCGCGCGGAGGGGCTGTCATATCCGCAGTATGGAAGAACAGCCGAGTCACCTGCTTTTCCGTCATTTCGAAAAGAGATCGTAATTTTATTTTTCATGTAAACGGCCAAATTCTGGATATCAGCTGCCGTGCCGGTCAGAAGACCGTCCGGTCATTTCACGAATAAATAAAAAAGGATATAAACGATATGAATGAAATACATGCTGTCGGAAACGGACAAATAATCGGATACTGTAAAGGTTCCGACATCATCGAACTTTTATGTCCCTTTTACAGCGCTCCGTCCATGTGCAGTATTCAAACGTCGGATAATCGGTTGTTTACGACAACACGGCATCCGGGCAGCGACATTTACACGCATACTTCGTCCGATGCTGTCATTTGCGATGTTTTGGTTCACGATAAACCCGTCATGATGCGTCAAATAAACGGGAACGCTTCATTTACGATAAAATTGCCTGATTATGCCGAAGTGATTGATATGTCCCCGCGTTTCGGAAACATTACGCTGATGGTCACGATAAAACAGGGAACGCCCGTATACAACACGTATCCGGTTCCTGATTTTGTGTTTTGCGGACTTATTCTGCGCGGTGTTTCGTGTTACACAAAACAGGATAATCAAATAAATACCGATATTACCGACGGTTCGATTGTTGCTCTGGGGGGCAGATCTTATCCCGAACTGATGCGTTATTTAGAACAAACAGCAGACTTGTCTTTTGTCCGGGCAAAAGCCGACAGGGAAACAGACTGGGATGATTTTTTCCGGCAGACAACAGATTTTGATTCGGTTTTTGGACCTATGCCTTTGCGCGAGGATCTGCTTAAAACAATTGAAGCGGTAAAAATTGCAGACCGGGTCCAGCAGGACCTGTCAGGCGGCGTCATAGCAGGATATCCATATCATCTCGGTTACGTTCGCGATAATTACGGAGTGATGCGGGGTATGCTATCGTTGGGCATGAAAGCGGAAGCTGTGCGCATTTTACTTTATTTCAACAATGAATTCAAGCATACGGGATGCGTTGCGAATGCTCAGGCGCTTGGTTTTTTCGGCACAAAACATATTCATGAGAACGATTGCTCGGAAATTACCGGTTATCTTACGCTTATGCTTTCCGATATACTTCGCTGTATACCCGAAGAAGATCATAAAACCATTGCCGAAGAAACGCTGCCTATGCTTGAATGGGCATTATCGGAGCAATGTATGAATATTGCCGGGAATATGCTTCCGTTTAACGGCGATGAAACGTATATCGCCGGAGGTATTTTACCGAGAAATGTCATTAACCACGGCTCTGCCGAAGCAACGCTGCTGTTTATCGAAGGCGCTAAAAGACTGTTTGCCATCGCAGACCGTTTGAATCTGCGTTTTAAGGGCAGCCGTATTTTTTATGAAAAAACAGTACTCGACTGTGAAAAATCATACAGAAGTAATTTTACAAAAGACAATTCGCTGATCACAAATAATCCGGACCGTGAAACACATAATCCCGATTTGATCCCGCGTTTCAGACACGGCGTTTGTGAAGGATATTGCGGCCGGTTCGGCT
>CAZVPD010000279.1:0-2622 GCA_964628455.1 uncultured Lachnospiraceae bacterium | reverse complement strand
TTCTGTCCGGACCCGTGTTTTATAATATAATGAACCGGCAGTCCTTTATGATAAACCGGATTGACTTCTCCCGCGATCAAAGGCAGAATATATTCCGCGCATTCATCGGTTACGTTATTTCCCTGCTGATTGATAAATTTTTCCGGTACTTTTTTGATGGCGTTTGCCGTTTTTGCAATATCTTCATGGCTGATGAGGTATTCGTAAGGATTATTTGATATCCGTATGATATTCATCATTTTACCGGTGACTCCTTCGGCAGCGGCGGTAACGGCCGAATATCCCACTTTAACGGATTCGTCGATATCCTGCCCGGAAGCCGTGTGAGAAGCGCAGCGCTGGAGTATGTTGAGTTCAACGGAACGGACCTTGCATCCTATTTCATTCTGCACAGCCAGCTCAAGGGCTTTGCCGGTACCCGAAAGATATTTGTGCCCGAAGGCGTCTGTTTTTCCGCTCTGTGCCGATGCGCCTACGAGTGTTCCGTCCGCAAACCTGATCCCCTCGGATACAACGACCACCACGTTGGGATGCGTTTCGAATGCTTTGCGTATATCCGAAAAAAATCTGCCGAAATCGAACGCAGTTTCGGGAAGATAGATCAAATCCGGAGATACTCCGGAAACAATACGCGGCAAAGCGGACGCGGCAGTCAGCCATCCGGCGTCACGTCCCATTATTTCGACGATGGTAACCGCTTTCAATGTATAAACGGCACAGTCACGGATTATTTCCTGAATAGAAACGGCGATATATTTGGCTGCGGAGCCATATCCCGGCGTATGGTCGGTTCCTTCCACATCGTTGTCGATCGTCTTCGGAATACCGATCACCCGAAGGTCATAATCTGCTCTTGATGCATATGCCGTTAATTTTGCGACAGTATCCATCGAATCATTTCCGCCTATATAGAAGAAAAAGCGAATATTCAATTTTTGAAAGAACTCAAATAAACGCCGGTATACTTCATCATTTTCCCCTTCTTTGGGCAGTTTCACACGGCAGGAACCCAAAGCTGCAGCCGGTGTGTTTTCCAGCAGGAACAGGTCCTCCTCGCTTTTTATCATTTCACTTAAATTGCAATAACGATCTTCAAGCATTCCCTGTATGCCGTTAAATGCGCCGTATAATGTGTCTATGCAAAGGCTTTCAGCCGCGCCGCGGATAACCCCCGAAAGGGTTGCGTTTATAGCAGCTGTCGGCCCTCCCGACTGCCCGACGACAGCACTGCCTTTCAAAATACTCATTTAAATTACCTCCGTCAAATTTAATAAACGACAATTTTATATAAATCGGCATAAGCGTCGCGCTTGATAACCGGCGGGATTTTTACCGACAATAAACGTTCGGATAGTTTAAATTCCAGATTTCTGCCGCTTCCGGCATGTGTGACCATCTTCACAGTATCGAATTCCATAGGTATTGTAAACGTTCCGGGAAAATCATCACCCTCTTTAACCATCATGAAAGCATAAACCGTACCGCTTTTTTTTGTAAATACAAACCGGCCGCTTTTATACGGAAAAACCGGACGGGTACCGTATATGCCCTCGCCGTTTATTTTCAGCCAGGAACCCATGGCATTCATCCGGTCACAGACGGGAGCCGGTATCCGGCCGTCGGGCGACGGCGAGATGTTTAGTGCCAGATTCCCGCCTTTGGCAACGATATCCAGAAGAAGGTGTATAAGCGTACGGGCAGATTTATACGTATCATCATAACGATAGGAAAAACCTTCTCCCATGGTTATACAGCTTTCCCACGGAATACCGAGGGGATACGGCGGAACGGTCTGTTCGGGTGTTATATAATCCTCGCATTTTCCGCCTACCGTACGGTCGGCGGAAATAAGCCAGGGCTGTATTTTCCGTGCCGCGCCGATAATCTCTTCTATATGAATGTCCTGATTGTTATTTCGGTTTACCTGTCCCGCATCAAGCCACAATATATCGATTTTACCGTAATTTTCTATAAGCTCGGTGATTTGATTTTTAACAAAACATGCGAATTTTTCCCACTTTTCATGATATACCGATGTGTCGTAACTCGGATTTCGGGTTGTTTCGCAGCCTATCCCGAAGTTATCCCAATAATAGGGACTGTGCCAGTCCGCTTTGGAATAATATGCCGCAATGCCCAATCCGCGGCTGCGGAATGCATCGAAAAGACAGCGGACAATATCGGCGTATCTGTGCTTCGAAAAAGGACATTCCGGAGCTGTTGTTTTATAATCCGAATAAGCCGTATCCCACATACAAAAACCGTCATGATGTTTTGTCGTGAAAATGAAATACCGGAATCCGTTTTCCGCTGCCATTTGCGCCCAGGCGTCGGGCATAAAACGAATCGGATTGAAAGTGGTGTTCAGCGCCAGATATTGCCGCTTGAATTCATCGTCATTATCGGTCCATTCGATCTGCGAACGGGACCAGCTGCGGTCTGCGTCAACCAAAGGCCATGACTCGCAGATCCCCAGCTGAACATAGGGACCCCAGTGCATCATCAGCGCGAGTTTCTGATCCGAAAACCATTCAAGCCTTTCTCTTATATAAGGATCTTCGGGTGCCGTATAATTTGACGGCATATAACCGTGAACTTCGGTTCCATCGTTGTCTGCCATTT
>CAZVPD010000278.1:0-2686 GCA_964628455.1 uncultured Lachnospiraceae bacterium | reverse complement strand
ACGCATAAATCCGTGTAATGGTATTATCTTACATATTAAGTTGATGACATTGCCCCGCTGGGGAAGGCAGGGGCACAGCGATAATTCAGTTCATATGTTAATAACTGATCTCCTCATCCGTCACGCTTCACGTGCCACCTTCATGCGGAGTGCACCGGTTATTATGGCAAAACCATACTTAAATACCCAAACTATTCTTTACAGCGAGATACTAAAGTTCAATTGTACAGCTGCCGATATCCGGACCGGATTCTGCAATTGCCTGTATGATTTTCCGGTCATTTAAACCCGGCACCTGTTTGCCGTTATCCTCAGGCATATTCTCTGCCCGCCGTTTTCAATATTTTTGATTTTTCGCCGTCACCCGAAATCATCATTGTGATCTGTGAAAAAATCGTGATTTACACGGACACCTTCAAATTCGTTACAGCGGTGCACACATACGGGAACCGAATCAATGTCATAAATTCTTGCACGGCGGAGCAAAAGCAGAAACGGTGAATACGCGGATACGACGAACCGGCATCCGCAGTGACGGACGCAGTCTTGGATAAAATATTTCAGCTGTAACTGATTGGAAGATGACAGACTGTTTTCGGGTTCGTCAAGGAGATACAGGGCACCGTCCGCTATCGAATCAACGAAAAACGCAAGCGCGCTTTAGCCGTTGGAACGTTCCTGCGCATTGCGCATCAGCCTCGAACGCAGATATTGTGACTGTGTGGATTTTTTGCGCCTCGCGTCGGATGCGGTTTTCCGGCGGTCATAATCATCAGGACCGTTTACATTGTTGAGCGCGGTATTGCTGCGTTCGCTGAACATAACGAACTGAGGCTGCGATGAATAACAGGTACGGAAATTTTTATTTTTATAGGTCGTGGAGTTGACATCAAAGAAATCCCAGTCCTCTTTCTGTGAAAGCATATGGAATGACTGCAGATAAATCATAAACCTGAACTCCTGTTTATCAAAGAAAATACATCCGGTTTGACCGCCCGTTCCATGATAACATCACCGGACCGCTTGACGGACAAATTCTGTTTTACAAATACCGCATTTTATTATCCTATAAAACAGCGGCGCCCGAAAAAAAAATTTATCCCAGCTCTTTCCTCATCACCCGAACCCCGTCATGTTCGGCAGTCATAACGAATCCCGCTTTTTCATACAGCCGGACAGGACCCCGGTAATCCCATTCGAACCGTTCGCTCCGCACGTCCGGGAAACCTTCGACGGCGATACATCCTTCGGCTTTCGCGTCGGCCGTGACCCGCTGCAGGAGAGCGGAAGCTATTCCCTTTCCTCGGAATTCAGGAGCGATTTCGAAACAGACCACCGCTTTTTCGCGCTTTTCAGCCGGTGCGAAAAAACAATCGCCGGTACATGACTCGGCGGGAAAGTTCGCTTTGTCATTAGCGTTGCACCAGCCGACGCACAAACCGTCCGCGTATGCCAGATAACCCCGCAGAATACCTGCATGAATCTGCCGTTCGGCAGTTTTTCGGGCAGCACGGCCGGCTTCATCTCCGGCCGTATCGGCGCACTCGGCTTTCGCCTGTTCTTTCGTCATCTGAAAAAGCTGGCAGTAGCACCGGTACGGGGAATTGTCGGTAAATGCCCGGTTTTCGAAGAAATCGAAGTAATCGGCAGAAAGATCCGGCGTGAGCGGTTTGATTATTATATTCATATTTGCCCTCCTGTTATTCAATGACAGGATAAACGGAATTACTCTGGATTTTATCCGTTTTTCTTAACTGTCTTTTTTTATTCAGACGCCGCTTTATTCATTTCTTTTATCAATCTTACGCTTGCCTGTTGTTTTCAATGAATTCGGAATGGTTATAAATTTTTTCATACAGCTTCATCATGACCTGTTTTTCGTTCTTTCTTTTCCTTTTTGATTTTCGGAGAAAGCGTTCTGACATAAGTGTAAGAAATATTCAGCCATTTCCCGATGAATTCATGATCCGAAAGTTTACTTTCAGGGATTTCTACATATTCTTTCATAAAGAAATCGGGACGCGGTTCAAAAGGCATGATTTCATCGCATTCCGATTGTATCATTGAACGGTCTGCCTCCGAAAGCCTCAGGAAAACTTTGCTGCCTTTCACACCTGTCCACATGTTGTCATTTACGAAATATACCGAAGAACCGAACATAAGTTTCTTTTTGCATGTAAAACTGGCGACCAGCGTATCCAGGCAGTCCGCCACATTCTGATTAACTTTCTCCCAATCCATTGACAATCCTCCTTTAGTTATTGAGTTTTAACATATATATAATGCTTTTATGTCTCCGGCCGGATTCTTTTCCTTTGCTTCAGGCGCCGGATACCCATTATCCCGGTATCCGCCATTTAATATATTATACTTTACCTAAATATCGGATGTCAACAAATTACAGCATAAAAAGACTCTCAACGGAGCTTTTTATGCTGTATATGACTTTATTGTATGTATATATTATTCATAAGTTTGAATGGCTTCCTCACAGCTCCGCGCCGAACATATAAGCGGTGCTGTATTTGCCGCATCCGTCGGGAAATACTTCCGCGGTCCAGTATTTATCCGGATAAGGTATATTTGCACCCTCGCCAAGCATAATGTTCCGGGTGACATCGTACATGGCATCGCTGTCATAGCCCTCGCGTCTGTGCATGGCTTCCATATCGCCGGAGAAAGTTGC
>CAZVPD010000277.1:0-2775 GCA_964628455.1 uncultured Lachnospiraceae bacterium | reverse complement strand
TTCGCCTTCAGCCCGCTGGAACACGCGTCAAAATTCACCGCCTGGCCGCATGTCGTCGAAGCACGGGATTACGGCAGCGAGGAGGAGCTGTACCGGCTTTACCGGCGCGGCTATCCCGCGGAATGGGGGGAGAAGGCACCGGCGGAGTCGACCGCGTCGGCCGGATTCTACAATACGACATTTATGTGGCCGCTTCTGACCTTCGGCTGGGAACTTTTCATGCGGTGCTGCCTCGACCCGAGGTTTGAGCGCGTCATGGAGGAGTTCGCCGAGATCAACCGCCGCGTATTCCGCTCGTTCGCGAAGCTGCCCGTCAACTTCGTCGTATGCCACGACGACATCGTGACCAGCCGCGGACCCGTCTGTTCCCCGAAGTGGATGCATAAATATGTCTTTCCGCGCTATGAGGAATACTGGGGCATGCTCCGCGCGGCCGGCAAGGAAGTGATCTTCATGGCCGACGGCTGCATGAACGATTACGCAGACGATGTTTTCGCCTGCGGCGCGCGGGGGATCATCTCGGAGCCTTATACCGACTATAAAAACATAGCCCGCAGGCATAAAGACTGCTTCCTTGCCGGCGAGGGGGACAACAGGGTCCTGCTCGCGGGAGACGACGCGGCCATCAAAAAGATGGTGCTCGGAATGGTCGAAACGTCGAAGATCACCGGGGGCTATATGATGTGCATCGGCAACCACATCCCGTGGAACGTCCCGGGCAGATCGATCAAAGCCTATCTCGACTATTCGGCCGAATACGCGGTCCGCGATTAAGGCAGGAACCATGAACTGCAAAGAGCGCGTCCGCAGAACGGCCGCATTCGAAGAAACCGACCGGGCGCCCGCAGGCCTGTTCGGAACCCACCCCGATTATGAAGACAGACTCGCGGAATACGCCGGCGCGGGCAGCGCCGAAGCGATGTACCGCCTGTTCGGCATCGACGTCTGGCACAGCCGGGTCGGGCTGACCTACACCGGTTCTCCCGGACCGGATAAACCGCAGCCATTTGCCGAAGTTTCTTCGGCAGACGAGGTCGAGGCGTGGCCGTTTCCCGACATGAAGGACTATGACGCGTCGGACCTTGTCCGGCACCTTGAAGATCACCGGGAATTCTCGGTCTGCGGGGGGATCAATTCCGCGGTTTTCCACCATTATCTCGGCATGTGCGGGCAGGAAAACGCCTTCTGCTTTCTCAGGACGCAGCCCGAAACCGCGAAAGCGATCATCCGCAGGATCACCGATTTCTGGGTTTCCTATCTGCGGAAAGTGCTCGAAGCGGGACGCGGCCTGATCGACATCATCGAGAACTGCAACGATTTCGGCACTCAGCGGAGCATGTTCATCAGCCCCGAAGATTTCCGCGCCTTCTTCAAACCCGAGATCAAAAGGCTGTATGACACGGCCAAAGAATACGGCGTGCTGTATATGCAGCATTCCTGCGGCGCAGTCAGCCCCATCATACCCGATTTTATCGAAATGGGGGCTGATATCCTGAATCCCGTGCAGGTGACGGCCGCGGATATGGACATAGAAGAACTTGTCCGCCGCTTCGGCGGGAAGATCACGTTTTACGGCGGCATCGACACACAGTTCCTGCTTCCGAACGGTCCCGAAGAACGGATCCGGAGCGAAACGAAGAAGCTGCTCGGTCTTTTCCCGCACGGCGGGCTCATCCTTTCGGGGACCCAGGGCCTGATGGACGACATCCCGCTGTCCCACGCCGCCGCGATGCTGGACCTTCACAACAGAAAAAAAGATACGGGAATATGAGGAAGAAAACATGACGAAACGAAAAATTTATATCCTGTCCTCGACACACTGGGACAGGGAGTGGTATCAGACCTTTCAGCAATATCGCTTCAGGCTGACGCGGATGATGGACGGCCTGCTTGAGACCTTCGAAAATTATCCGGACTATAAGTATTACCACCTCGACGGCCAGACCATCCCGCTCAGGGACTACCTCGATATCCGCCCCGAGAACCGCGGCAGGATCGAAAAGCATATCCGCGAGGGAAGGCTGCTCATCGGACCCTGGTACTGCATGCCCGACGAATTCCTCATCTCGGGCGAAGCGCTGCTCCGCAACCTGCAGAGGGGGTATGCCGACTGCAGGGAATACGGCACGGAGCCCTGCCGCAACGGCTACGTCTGCGATATTTTCGGGCATAACACGCAGCTTCCCCAGATCTTCGCCGGCTTCGGCATCCCGATGGTCTCCCTGTTCAGGGGAGCCTGCGACCACCCGGACCGGGCTTTTACCTGGCAAGGCGCAGACGGGACCGAAACGTTCGTCAACGTCCAGCACCAGGACTGCGCATACAGCGAATTCTATTTCAACGCCCGCTATCTTTTCGACAAACAGGAAGAACTAAACCTCGACGGCATCGCCGCGAGGATGAGAAAGTATCTGGATGAAGAGCTGCCCCTCTGCCCGACTTCGGCCTTCACGATGATCGACGGCGTCGACCACATCGACGTCGAGGAAAGGGTGCCCCTGATACTGAGCCACCTCAACAAGGTTTTCGATGATGTCGAATTCATACACAGCAACAGCGAGGATTACCTCACCGATATCCTCACCGAAAACAAGAAGCTCGATCGGGTCAAGGGCCCGCTTTACGCCGTCGCGAAAAGAGGGGTCAACAACGCGCTGCTGAAAAACGTCCTCTCCTCGCAGGTCCATTTAAAGCAGGACAACAACCGGTGCGAATCCCAGCTGACTTTCGCCGCCGAACCCTTTGCCCTGTTTTCGGAGATGCTGAAAGACGGAA
>CAZVPD010000276.1:0-2798 GCA_964628455.1 uncultured Lachnospiraceae bacterium | reverse complement strand
CGGTCCGGCATACTGTTCAACATTTTCTTCGAGCATCATCTGCAGCACTTCAAGTGTAAGCGCAAAATACTACCGCGTTGAGTCAATGAATAAAAAGCGCCCAATCGGACGCTTTGAGATAAATATTAACCGATTATTGTTCAATCACAATGTTCATCTGCTTTTTCCAGTGCCTTTCTTTTTGCCATCGTTGAATATCCACACATTTCCTTAACTTGCTCCGACCACGGCATTAGCATCTCTAATATTTCCGGTGTAAAAAATTTTACCGTCGGCATAAGATTAAACAGGAATAACAGATAATCATATAGCTTGATACCATTTGCCTTAGCAGTTTCTACGATGCTGTATACCGTGGCGCTTGACTTCGCACCCTTCTGAGACGCACTGAACAGCCAATTTTTTCTTCCGATCACAAAGGGTCGGATGGCGTTTTCGGCAGCATTGTTAGAAATCGGCACGAGCGGATCGTCAAGAAACGCACATAAATACTTTCGTTCGCTTCGGGCATAGCCGACCGCCTTCGACAGCTTCGAGCCGCTGGAGGGATTCACCGTGTCAAGCCATGCGTAAAAAGCATCAAAGGTCTTTTGAGCGCAGTGCTGACGTATTTTATTACGGAACTGCGGGGGCTTGTCCTTAAGCGAGGCTTCAATCGCGAACAACCGGTTGCAAAATTCAAATCCGATTACCGACTGAGCGCCCGGAGGAAATGCACCGTCCTTATCTTTCGGCGGCAGTGCTTCGACGAACTTCCGGCGTACATGAGCCCAGCACCCGCAGCGGGTTGCCGTAACACCATTGTAACCATCATAACCATCGGCGACAAATACGCCATTATAGCCGGAAAGAAACTTCTCCGCGTTCAACCCCGCTCTTGTAGACGAATATTCGTATAGCACGACCGCATTCGGCTCGAATATACCCGTACGGTACACCCACATATACGATTTCGATGTCGCCTTGCGTCCGGGTTCGTTTAGCACTTGGACCGGGGTCTCGTCGGCATGTATGACAGTGCATGCAAGTAATTGTCGCTTCATCTCTTCCCACAGAGGAAAGAGCCATCTTTCAGACGCCGCGATGACCCAGTTGGCCAGCGTCGCACGGGAGATAACCAGTCCTTTGCTTTTCAAATCGGCTTCCATCCGGTTCAGCGGTGTGGCATTGACATATTTTTCATACATCACATACGCCACAGCCGAAGGGGAAGCAACGCTGTGTTCGATCATAGGTTTGGGCGCGGGTGCTTTGATGATATTCTGCGGCTCGATGTCCGGCATACCGGCATCGCGTGATTCATCTTTCCCGCAGTTCTCACACGCATATACTCCGCGCATAGTGCGTTCGATATATGCGTGAGCCGGTACGATCACAATTGAATCCCTGACCTTTTCTCGGCCGATGAGGACAAGACCGCTTCCGCATTCGTCGCAGCTGCGTTCATCTTCCGGTATTTCGCACAGCACTTCGTTGACCGGCAGGTCGGCGGCAAGTTCCTCGTGAGTGCGTTTAGCTTTTCGTTCGTGTGAGGCAATTACTGTTGTTTTCGGTTCCGGCGCTTTGGGATTCGCTTCAGTCTCGGCTTCGTTGAACATGCCAAGCTGTTCGCCGTCGATGACTTCACCGGTAAACTTCGTTTTTTCACTCGATTGTCCGTAGAAAAACTTACGGTAGTTCGCCATCTCCTCACGAAGGTTCGAGAGTTCGTTCCTGAGAACAGATATTTCTGTTTCAAGGTTTACAATCTGTTCTTTTGGAACAGTTATGTATTCTGTTTTATCATCATGAACCGCGTTTTCGGCGGTGTTAATTAATTCATTTTTCATGTAAATATTTTAACATGTTTACCGAAAATAGTCTGTATATATGGTGAAAACAAACAAATAACCGTATGTAAATAGTGAAAACGTCAATAAAGGTCGCCGGATCTCCCTTGTTTTATTGCCTTCGGCTGGTCGATTTTCAGTCCTTCCAGCAGCCACCTCAGTTCCGTTTGAGACAGCGCGCGGGCTTGTTTTTCGCTTTTCGGCCACTTGAAACTTCCGTTGTCAAGCCTCTTGTAAAGCAGAACAAAACCATCTCCCTCCCAGAGCAATACCTTGATCCTGTCATGGTGTTTTCCGCAGAACAGGAACAGACTCTGTGCGAACGGATCCATTCCGAGACTGCCTTTGATAAACGCGGCTAACCCGTCAATTGACTTGCGCATATCGGTTTGCCCCGTCACGATGTAGATATCTCTGTCAGTTGATATGCTCCCGATCGCGGTGTACCGGACATCGTTTAACATATCCGTTTGCAGACATCCAGTACAGTCGTTATTGTTTCGGTTGATGCGCCATCCGCTATTTTTACGGATATATTTCCGATGCTTACTGTTATTGCAGTTGCGGTTTCACGAGGATGTATCTGCAGCGGAACTATTGTATTTTTCTCTGTTTCATCGCATACCTTTACACGTATCTTATGAAGCCAATAGTAATACGTTTTAATATTTATACCGTTTATTTCACACCATGCTTTCGCTGTCATACCGCTCGTATGGAATTTTTTGATTTTTTCCGTCCATTCTTTCATTCGGTATTCTGTCCTGACTGCTATTACTTTATCCATATACTGACCTCCATGTACGTTTTTAGACTTTTTTGATTTCTCGAAAAACTCCATTAGACTTTTTCGATATGTCTATTATCGCACTTTTTTTAGGTCATGTTTATACGCGGTAGTATTTTGCGCTTACATCATGAAGTTCCGTTATGATTTGTTCTGCGTTTTCTCTTGCTTCGTTGAGCAGT
>CAZVPD010000275.1:0-2826 GCA_964628455.1 uncultured Lachnospiraceae bacterium | reverse complement strand
AAAATATTATTAATAATGAACAAAACCGTGAAAGGAATATATAATGTATATTCAATCAAAAGCTATAGTTTCGAATTCTGAAATCATAAAAAATTATAAGGATTGCAGAGAAAAAGCAGAAATGCTGGGTAAAATATTTATATTGAAAAACAACCAGCCTGATGCCGTATTGTTTTCTATTACGGAATATGAAAAATTATGTACCCTTATAGAATATTTAGATAGTCTGGATGACGATGATGCGTCGAAATTTATCGATACTTTACCCAAAAAAGAAAAAAGGCAGATTTATTCACCGGATCATTAAAAAGATGACATTCATTTAAATATCAAACTGTCTGAAGTCGATTGAAACGTATAAAATAGAAATCATTCATCTGAATCTGTAGGAAAAACACATGGATTCTTTTAAATAAAATCAAGAAATACTGCAGTATAGAAGATTCCAGAGTCCATCTTTTCCCGATATCGGAGTTTCTTATATTTATTAAAATCAGCAATAATGTTAATAAATATTATTCGTATAAAAGTTTCCGAAATCAATATAAAGAACCTCAACCGATAGAAAACAAGAGGCTGAAGTCAAAGTCACGAAAAAAAGCGGAGCCGATTAGCTGCGTAAAGCAGCGCTTAAGGCTCTGCTTTTTGTTATAATGATGTGTATGAAAAAACAAAAATACCGGGTATAGGATGGTGTAAATGCAAGCCATATGCAACCGAAAACCGATGAAATATTCGCGGGAAAAGGGATACCGGTACACGACGGTGGTGGTTCATATATCAGATGTCGAAGGATACAGTTAAAAAGCAGCCTGATAAGCACATACAAACGCATGGGCTGTCCAACGGTAACAAACGGAGCAAAGAACCGAATGATAGCGGATACATGGTTAAGCAGAGAGAGGCTTTCTGTCGCCGAAGCATGTCACAAACCCAAAAAGGAATCGAATGTCGGAACAAACGTTCGATATTATATGATTGAGCGTTTTAGGTGTGCTATTTTTTTACAGCTCTTTTTACCGTTTGAAATTTATAATTTAAGCCTTTCATATACGTCTATTCGATATTCAGATATGCGTCAAGCAGCTTTTCAAAAGCTTTATTATATAAATTTTTCTTTGATTCGTATGCGGATACGAAGTCTGTTTTCTTTGCCTCGATCAATTCGCGGAAAATATGCATGGGATTGCCCATTGAGTTCGAGTTGACAAAACCGAAGTTAAACATACAACCGTCCCGTATCAGGTCGAGAGTCATTGACGATTCGCTGTCGCGCGTATATTTGTTTTTAAGGGCTATTTCATAAAAAGTCGGGGTAAGGGTTCGGTAACTCTGCGCTGCCATAGCTTCGCAAACCGCGCCGATCGGTTCCGGGTCAGGACATGTGACCGGTATCGAGAACAGCGAATAGGCATCCTGGACAAGCGTCTGATATTTTCCCTGATTTTCATCCCATTTCGGGAAGGGTATTATACCGAAATCACTTTCCATTTCACGCAGCACTGTATACCAGCGCAAATCTCCCGATGCAAACAACGCGCGGTCTGAGCTAAACATGGTCGGATTGTCCTGATTTTTATAGGCAAGAACACCCTGCGTTTCATAAAGCAATGAATACAGGCGGTTCACAAGTGTAACGGATTTCTCGGTATCCAGATCCATGACGGGAAGACCTTCATCGCCCGGCGTCGTTATAAGCTGATCGAAACCCACCGCAAATGCGTCTATATGGTTCCCGTCGGAGATGGTAAAGCCATAAAGGTCGTTTACATCGGCCGTACCATCGCCGTTGAGGTCGCTGTATACACCGGCGGTTATTTCCTGTAGCTTATCAAGAGTCCATTCGCCGTCGAGTACCGTGGAGTATAAATCGCCTGTGCTCCAGTCTTCCGCCAGTTTCTTGTTAAAGAAGAAGCACTGCATCATCTGAGTCATAGTCAGGGAAAGATCTCCGGTCATAAAAAACAACTGACCGTTGATGTTCATTTCCCTTACCATATCCTGCGTCCACCACGGCTGATCAAAATCGAGGTGCGGTACGTTAAGAAGATTTACAAACAGCGCTTCGGTAGCGAGTGAAGTTACAAAATATGCATAGCCTGCCACAACGTCGTAGGCGTTGTCGTTCGACTGAACACTCGAGCGGATTTTATTTAAAAAAGTGTTGGTGTTTGCTCCTATACCGGGTTCCGGTATAAAGCGGAGCTTTATGTTCAGTCTTTCCTCTGTTCCGGAATTTCGCATGTAAACCGCGTCATTCACGACTTCGCCGTCCTGTTCGGCATACATTTCTTCATACCACGGCGAATCGCTGCGACAAAAAAATTTCACCTCGGAGCCTTCGAAGTCCAGTTCCGGCAGGGTGTCGGGGTAATTTTCCCGCGAAACCTCCGTCTCTGCGGTTGTTTGGGTATCGGTTTCCGGAATGTCCGGAGTATTTGCATTTTCGGGCGCACAGGATGCCGTCAAGGTAAACAGCACTGCAAGCAGCAATATAAACGAAATGTTTCTGTATGCGGGCATGATTTGAACCTCCGTTACAGCTTTATTATGATCTGATTCTTTTCGAGCGGCAGCCACTCGAAAAGACTTCTTTCTGCCGCCGTTTTATGAAACGCAAAATTTACGTAAAAAGACCCGTTTACATCCTCCGTCTTAAAATCAACTGCATTTCCGTCAAGAAGGACCTCGCGCGCGCAGGCGCCTTCGGGCAGCAGAATATGGCAGTCGACTTTTTCCGACGGGCATCCGAGATAGATTTTTATCGCCTGGTCCTCTTCAATGTATATCGATTCAACGAACGTTTTCGAAACTTCGCAGCCGGTG
>CAZVPD010000274.1:0-2833 GCA_964628455.1 uncultured Lachnospiraceae bacterium | reverse complement strand
ACATTTCCGCGATTTTTATGGTCTTTTCGTTCATGAAAGAAAGCTGCGGAATGCCGTCGCCGTCATTGGTGGTGTTGCGGATGCCCGCGCTCTTTAAAAAATAAAGGATGTTGGCATTGGCGGCTCCGCCTTCGGATAAGATGCCGTACCTGTCGCTGCTGTCCATGATCCCGTCGCCGTTGAGATCGGCCGAAACGGATTTGATCATATCAAGCACAACATCCAGTGTCCAGCTGTTGCTGCTGACCCGTTCATAGGGGTCGTCAAGCGTATAATCCTGAACAAGCTTCTTGTTGAAATATAAGAATCGCGCGCCCGATAAATTCTGCATGCTGATGTCGCTGGGCATAAAATACAGCTTGTTCAGGACCGCAAGCTGTTCGGAAGCGTTTTTATCCCAGTAATGAGCGGTCAGATCAACATAGGGTATTGTATTGAAATCAACGAGAAACCCGTTTGTTATCAGCGCGGGCATGGCGTTCTTGCAGTCCCACATCGCTTCAAAACTGTTGTCATTGGCCATGATCGCTTTTCTGGCTGTCTGAGATACTGCGTCGCTGAAGGAAGCTTGGATGTCCATGTTGAATTTTTCTTCGACGGCACGGTTGCGGTCATAAATCGCGTCGTTGACCACCTCGCCGTCGTATTCTTCGGTATACACATAGACTTCGTCATACGAGACGTTTGTCAGGCGCAGAAGGAAGGTAAAACTTTCACCCCCGAAATCGGAAACGGGCAGTTCGGGTTCCGGATTGTCTTCGGCTGTTGTCTCTTCGGTCATCGCTGCGGTTGTCGGAATATCGGTATTTGCGGGTTCGTCTGCACAGGACGTGATTGCCGGTATGAGCGACAGAATCGTAATGAGCAGTAATGCGGCCGGAGTGGTTTTTTTCATTCGGGGGATCCTGCTTTCATTGTTTTATAGTATGCACAAAAAGAATCATGCTGTTTGAGCTTGTTTAAAATGCCGGATACGGGTTTTTATAAATTGATATCAAACTCCCAGTTGTCCCAATCGGTAAGGATATATGAACCGTCTTCGCGCCGTGTGATCAGTCCGTCCTGTTCGAGTGAAGCAAAAATAGCGCTGTATTCCGCTTTGCTGTAGGCCAGGTATCCTTCGTAAAATCCCTCTGTGACAGCAACGGGTTCGCTTTGACCGCGCTGGATGGTGGTCATCATCTCGTACATCTGCTTTTTCCCAAGATAGAACCTCATCGCCTTATAAGGGACATCGATACCCGCGCGCTCGCAGAAATCGTTGACAGCCCGCTGCTGGAGCCATTGTTCATATCCGCTCCATACGCCTGTCAGCGTGTTGAACCGGGGGATCGGATGCCATATACGGTCGAGTTCCGCATAAAGTTTTGGCTTTTCCGCTCCGTTTGCCAGGCTTGTTTCGAGTATGCGCATGTCGATGCGGAACCGGGCGTACCTGCGGATCTGCTCAAGATGCGGCAGGATCAGCTTCAGGATCATATACGGTTCGACAGCGAGCGGAAAGCGGCTTACGTTTTCCTTGTCGCCGGATATCGCCGTGATCTCTCTGATGGATTCTTCCGTTCTTTTCAGGATGGCTTCGGGATCGTCTCCGCCGACGTTATACCCGGGTTCCGTCCACCAGTAGGTGTTCCACGAATCGCCGCTCCGCGCGTCCGAAACAAGATGCAGCATTTTGAGCACCGAAGCGCCGTATTTACTGCCGTAGATCCCGTATGCGATTTCCGAAAGCAGCTCATCCGTGTCCCGTTCGGGATCGATCAGCAGCTGACCGGCACAATACAGCGAAAAGATATTGACGATGTGGTAGGATTCCATTTCCGACCAGTAGGAGGGCACCATGATGTCGTCGGCATCCCTGCGCGTCCGGTTGTAAACGTCCTTCAGCACCCGTTCGTTGACGAAGAAACTCGCGTTCTGGTCGCATTCGAGCTCCAGGGTATACCAGCCCCACGACCCGAGTTCACAGCCTGTTTCAAGCACTCTTTTTCTGAAATCCGCTCTTCTGCTTCCGCGCCAGCCGGGTAAAAAAGGAAGCTCCATCAGCATATATCCGCCGAATCCCGCTTCGACAAGCTTCATGGGATAATCGTCCGGACAGCCCCAGGTATCCACAGCCATTTTTACGGCGGGATTTTTCAGGCGGAATTTCGATTCGAGCAGGCGCGTATAAGCGAATACGTCGTTGTAGTCGTAAAGATTGCCCGGGTCGAAGAAGTGCGCGATCAGAAGATCGGTGACGTCCGCGAGTTCGGCGTAAATATCATAATATTTATTAAAGCACGCGAACACCTTCGGGTCGGTATAAGCAGTATATCCTTCGGCGGGTGTATAGATAACCTCTTTATCCTGCCACCCGTGCCCGCTGAAATTGGACGCCCATACCCACAGGGTAAACTGCATTCCCTCTTCATGCAGGTAACAGGCGACTTTGCGGAATATGTCGTGCGCATGCAGGTACGAGCCGCAGCCGCGCCACATCGAACATCCGTCCGTAACCTGCATACCCGTAAAACCGAAACTTTTTATCATTTTTACATAATCCCGCAGCTGCCTGTCCGAAAAAGAGTATAAGTCCGGTATCAGGCTGACGTCGAAGTTCTGGCAGAAACCCCTCGGCGTATCGGGCTTCCAGCCGCAGAAAGTAGCCTCTCTTTGGCGTATCCATGGATTTGATATTGAAAAATCAGACATATCTATATTCTCCAGTATGTTTATTTTAAAATTTATGATCAGCCCGGCTCACCGTTTTCCCAGCGGCGCCGCACTTCGTCGAATACTTCGTCGCCGATCGGTTCGCCGTTATGGATATTGTTCGAAACATACATGTCCC
>CAZVPD010000273.1:0-2847 GCA_964628455.1 uncultured Lachnospiraceae bacterium | reverse complement strand
TTTCCGAGATTTTTGTGTTTCTCGCGTAGGTCGCGTCATTCATCAGGTCGCCGGTCATTTCCGTCGCGAACAGGTCGTGGGTGTGGGCGGCATAGGAATGAAACGCATCGTCGCGGGAAACCATGGAAAAAAAAGCGCCTTCGAAATCCGTATCGGGAAGATCGGGGGCATAATCGGGCACTGCTTCCGTCGTCTCGGCGGTGCTGTCCGCAGCCGTCGTGACGGCGTTTTCGGCCGTCTGTTTTTCCGCGCAGGCAAAGCCGGACGCAGCGGAAAGCAGCATAAGCAGTGCGAGTATCATCGCTGTGAATCTCTGCATTTTTATTACCGCCTTTATTGAATTTTGGTTTAACCCGGTCTTCCGGTATGCCTTAAGAATAGCATAAATTATCATTCATGTCAATATATATTGATGTTTTATTCACAATGCGTACTAAATTTTATGATATATTGTTGACATGGTTTTATAATAATTCGGGAAGGTTTATTAAATATGTCTAAAAGTAAAAAATACGCGTTTTTGGGTGTCGGCAATATGGCATCCGCCGTCATCGGGAGCATGGACACGGATCTTATCTGTCTTTACGACGTCGACAAACAGAAATACAGCGCTTTTTCCGGCAAACCCTATGTTTGTGCGGAGAGCGCCGCGGAAGCGGTGACCTATGCCGATTATATCGTTTTATCCGTCAAGCCGCAGAATTTCGCCGGACTGCTGGATGAGATCAGAGAAAGCGGCATCGGTCTCGGCGCTAAAGTGTTCGTCTCGATCGCCGCCGCCGTATCAACGGAATATATTTCCCGCCGGCTTGGAACAGACGTGCCGGTGATACGGACCATGCCCAACACTCCTCTTCTGATAGGCCGCGGAGTGACCGCCCTCTGCCGCAGCGGCGGGGTCACCGAGGAGGCTTTTCGGGATATCACCGCTTTATTCGCTTCCGGCGGTACGGTGTTCGAACTTCCCGAAAGCAAAATGAATACGGTCATCGCCGCGACTTCCAGTGCTCCGGCTTATGTGTATTTATTTATAAAGGCGATTGCCGATGCTGCCGCCGCTTCCGGAATCGACAGGCCAGATATACTGACCATCGTTTCCGATATGGTCGCAGGCGCCGCCGAAATGATAAAGCGGTCCCCGCTGACTCCGGACGAACTCATCCGCGCGGTCACCTCTCCGAACGGAACCACCGAACGGGCGATGCGCGTCCTGAAAGAAAACAATTTTACGGGCATCATATCCGAAGCCATGACGGCATGCACCGACCGCGCCGAGGAGATTGCGGCGGATATGCGATGACCCGACAGCCGTTTATCTCCCGCGGGGTATTCTTTACCGCGATCAGCCGGGGATAAACTCACTGTGATTTTTATACGAACGACAAAACTTATACGGCCGGATCACCGGCCGGAATTCAGAAGGGATGTTTCTTTTGGCAAACAAAAAACGCAGTATATTCAATTTTTACGACTCGCAGAAAGTCGGCAAGGGTGTTCCCAAAGAACCGGCGCCGCCTCTTAATCTGGCCAATTTTTTCAAGCTGCTGTCCCGGAACATAACGAATCTGGGAAAAATCAACCTGCTTCTGGTGTTCGGCAACTTCCCTTTCCTCTTCGCGCTGTATGCATTGACGGGGAATTTAAACACAAACAGCTTCGCCCCCGCTTCGGGCATGTTTTCCCCGTTATACGGCGCCATGCTTTATTCGGGCGAATTTTCCCCTGCGGTCATGGCGTTGTTCGGAGTCCACGGGGTACAGTCTACAGTCTCGCTTATGACGCCGATCACCTACCTGTTTTTCGGGCTGACCGCCCTGATGCTTTTCACATTCGGACCGGTCAGTACGGGGACGACCTATCTCATACGCGGCATCCTCAGAAACGACCCCATGTTTTTCTGGCATGATTTTTTCCATGCCATAAAACGCAATCTGCGTCAGGCTCTGGTCCTCGGCTTCCTCGACTGCATCGTCATAATCCTTATTTCCTATAATATTCTGCTGACTTATTTCAACCTGGGAACATTTGTTTTTAATATCGTTTTCTATGCGAATCTGATGATCCTGTTCGTGTATTTCATCATGCGCTTCTATATGTATCTTATGCTTGTGACCTTTGATCTGAAAATAACCAAGATCATAAAAAACGCGTTTATTTTTTCCATACTCGGCGGCAAGCGCAACTTAATGGCCGTTACGGGAATCGGCATCACCATGGCTCTGAATTACTCGCTTCTGATCGTCTTCATGCCCCTCGGTATCCTGATGCCCTTTATGATCTCATTTGCAGTTGCGGCATTTATGGGAGCCTATGCCGCATATCCGAAAATCAAAGAAATTATGATCGACCCATACTACACGGAAACCGATAAAACCGGCTTGCCGGACGCAAAACCCATTTTCCGGGACATGGGATAAAAAACAAAAAGGAGAAAATCATGAAAGCCATTTTTATGTCGTCAAATCCGTCCTCGCTGGACGCTGTTTACACGTCTCCGGTCAGAAACAAACTTGCCGGCCTTGTCAGCTTTGCCGAACCTATGAATGCTTTCGGGCCGGATGACATAAAAAAGCGCGCGGACGACTTAAAAGCAGTGGATTTTATCTTCTCGACATGGGGAATGCCCCGCTTTGAGCGTTCTTTTATTTCCGAATACCTGCCGAATCTGAAGGTTTTATTTTACGGTGCAGGTTCGGTTCAGGGATTTGCCCGCGAATTTCTTGAGGAAAACCGCATCGTCGTCAGCGCCTGGGGCGCAAATGCGGTTCCCGTTGCCGAATTTACCGTTTCACAGATGATCCTGGCGGCAAAAGGTTATTTTCAGCAGTTCAAGCACACATCCTGCGA
>CAZVPD010000272.1:0-2909 GCA_964628455.1 uncultured Lachnospiraceae bacterium | reverse complement strand
TGATAAAAAACGCTGCGGATCTATACAGCCTTACTCCGCAGCTGCTAGAACCTCTGGAACGGATGGGAAAAAAATCCGCTGAAAACCTGATAAAAGCGATCGAAGCGTCTAAATCAAAAGGTCTTGAAAGGCTTTTATATGCGCTGGGGATCCGGCAGATCGGGCAAAAAAACGCACAGCTGCTTGCGCAATCCTTCGGATCGATAGACCGCTTTTTTGATCTGACGGCCGAAGAAATAACGGCGCTCAGTGATATAGGTGAAATATCGGCTGCCAGCGTTATCGACTACTTTTCACATCCGCAGACGATGCAGTTGATTCGGGATTTGCGGAATGCCGGAGTTGTTATGATCTGTAAAGAAAGAAATAACGGGCGGGAGACCGATCTCAAGCTTTCGGATCTGACTTTTGTCCTGACCGGTGCTTTGCCTTCGTTGACGCGTGATGAAGCCGCTGCGATCATCGAAAGATACGGAGGCAAAGTATCATCGTCTGTTTCTAAAAAGACCGACTATGTTTTGGCTGGAAATGAAGCGGGCGTTAAACTGTCGAAGGCGCAGTCTCTCGGTATAAAAATAATAAATGAAGACGAATTTTTGAAAATGGTGAAATAGATGTTAATAGACAATGTGAAAATTCATGTCAAGGCAGGTGACGGCGGAAACGGCTGCGTATCTTTCCTGCGCGAAAAATTTGTGTCGCACGGAGGCCCTGACGGGGGAGACGGTGGAAACGGCGGAGATATCGTCATTAAAATAGATGAAAATTCCAATACGCTTTTAAAATATAAGAATCAGCGGAAATTTACTGCGGCAAACGGCGAAACCGGCATGGGTTCAAAATTTCACGGTAAGAATGCCGGCGACCTGGTCCTTACAGTTCCGGCGGGAACGATTATAAAAGATCCTGTCAGCGGCAGTGTCATAAAGGATATGACGGATTGCGGCCCGTATATTCTGTGTAAAGGCGGACGCGGCGGTTGGGGAAACCGGCATTTTGCGACGCCTACGCGGCAGGCGCCTCGATTTGCCAAAAACGGTTTGTCCGGTGAAGAAAAAGATGTTATTTTCGAGTTGAAGATGATTGCGGATGTCGGGATTATCGGGCTTCCGAATGTCGGGAAATCGACATTATTATCGGTCATCTCCGCCGCGAAGCCGAAAATAGCGGATTACAGCTTTACTACTCTGTCGCCGAATCTCGGAGTAGTCAGCACCGGAGAAGAACGGGGTTTTATCGCGGCGGATATACCGGGACTGATCGAAGGAGCGTCTGAGGGCGCCGGACTGGGTCATTCGTTCTTAAAACATATTGACCGGTGCCGTTTGTTTATTCATGTGGTCGATGTATCCGGAATAAACGGAAACGATCCCGCCGATGATATAAAAACGATCTGCAAAGAACTTGAACTCTATAATGCCGATCTCATCAAACGTCCGCAAATTATTGCGGGTAATAAATACGATGCTCTTGCAGATAAAAAAAGTCTCGCTGAATTCGAGAAATTCATTTCCGAAAATAATTACGAACTGATCTATATATCGGCTGCAACGGGGTATAATATCGATAAGCTTATCCGGCAGGTTTCCGACCGGCTTATGCTTCTTCCTCCGGTCAATGTTTATGAAGCTGATTATGTCGGTGAAAGTATTCCCGACCGCGATGACCGTTCGGTTCACATCAAAAACGTGAACGGAGTATACATTGTTGAAGGGGACTGGCTGCTGAAATTGTTGGGTTCGATTAATATGGAAGACCGGGATTCACTGAGGTATTTTCAGCAGATGCTGAAAAAAAGCGGAGTGATCACTGCGCTTGAAGAAAAAGGCGTAAAAGACGGAGACACAGTCTCCATATACAATTTTCAATTTGATTTTATCAGTTAACAGAGTCGGTATAATTTTCATCTATAAATAATGATTGAAAAAATGACTTTTTATAAAATGATCCTTAATATTGTGCCATAAAAAATTATCTTATCCGGGAGATTCCAATGAAAAAACTGATGCTTGGAAATGAAGCCGTTGCGCGTGGATTATTTGAAGCAGGTTGCAGACTTGTATCCAGTTATCCGGGGACACCGAGTACCGAGATAACCGAATATGCAGCCGAATACGAAGAAATTTATACCGAGTGGGCAACAAATGAAAAAGTAGCACTGGAAGTTGCTATCGGCGCTTCGATCGCCGGCGGACGCGCTTTTTGCGCAATGAAGCATGTCGGATTGAATGTAGCAGCCGACCCGCTGTTCATCAGTTCCTATACGGGTGTAAACGGCGGATTGGTTATCGCTGTAGCCGATGATGCCGGCATGCATTCATCTCAAAATGAACAGGATTCCCGTCATTATGCGGCAGCCGCCAAAATACCCATGCTTGAACCGTCCGATTCGGCGGAATGTCTGTCGTATACAAAAGCTGCATTTGACCTGTCAGAACATTTCGACACACCGGTGATTATCAGACTTAACACAAGGATATCACATTCGCAGAGTATTGTTGAAACAAACGAGAGAAAGGAGGCCGAATTAAAAAAATACTTTAAAAATCCGTCAAAATGGGTCATGATGCCTTCGAACGCACGCGGAAGACATATTGCGGTTGAAGAACGTCTCAAAGAGATCCGGTCTTACTCGGAAAACTGTTTGTTTAATCAAATCGAAACGAATGAAAACGCAGATATCGGCATTATTACCGCAGGTCCTTCATATAATTATGCTCATGAAGTTTTCGGCGATTCCGTATCCTATCTGAAACTCGGTATGATTTTCCCCCTCCCCGAAAAAACCATTCTGGAATTTGCTTCTCATTACAAAAGGATCATCATTATTGAAGAACTTGATGATATCATCGAATCTCACTGCCGCAAACTCGGTATGCATGTCGAGGGTAAAAATCTATTGCCTTTAA
>CAZVPD010000271.1:0-2927 GCA_964628455.1 uncultured Lachnospiraceae bacterium | reverse complement strand
ACTTCGTCGCCGATCGGTTCGCCGTTATGGATATTGTTCGAAACATACATGTCCCCGGCGGATTCCGGGAAGGTGCAGAATGTGTCATGACGGTAGGCGTCGCGCTCGTTTTTATTGCGGAAATCGGGTATGTGCTGCGGTGTATTGCCCTGCACGATGGAGCGGTATCCCAGAATGCCGGGGATGCACATGTCGACGGCGTCATAGACCCCTATGGAATTCTCTTTTGCATCGGGGTTGCCGAGAATCGACTGGATAAAATAATGGGTGGTAAAGAAGTCGCCCCCGCCGTGGCCCGTTCCGGCAGCGTCCTTGATGACGAACTCGGGGATGTCGACCGCACGCCTGCCGCGGCAGTTTTCGTCGGGGCCTTCCATGTACGAATGAAGCTCTCCGCCGACCTCCTTCAGGGCGCCGCGGTCTCCGTTCAGCTGGTAATTGGAGTGATGGGTGTGCTTCATGCCGAAGTGCAGGCTTTTGACAAAGGCGCCGTTTTCGAGGGTGAGGACCTCCATTCCGAGCGTGCCCGACGCGGTCCCGAGTTTGCGCATGAAGGGCATGTTCGGCGTCTCGAATCCGACGACCTGAGTCGGACGGAGCCCGGTCGAGAAGAGGATCGGGCCGATGGAGTGCGTGCAGTAAAACGTCGAGGGCATCAGATTTCGCCAGTGGTTCCGTTCCCCGTAGGTGATCTGCGGCCAGATGGACGAACAGTCGTGGACATATTCGCCTTCGGCATACATCAGTTCGCCGATGTCGCCGCGCCGGTAGCGCTTCCTCATCTCATAGCGCACGGGGGTGTAGCAGTAATTCTCCGCGTATGCGTAGATTTTGCCGGTCCGTTCGACCGTTTCGATCAGGGCGACCGCTTCGGCCATGTTCGCGCATGTCAGGCATTCCGTCATGATATGCCTTCCGCTTTCAAGCAGCCGCATGCCGAAGGTCGCGTGTTCGTGCGCGTAGTTGGCAAGGATCACCGCGTCCATATCGTGGTTGATAAAGTCGTCAAAGCGCTCGTAGTATGTGACATTGTAAAGTCCGGCCGCTTCCGCCTGTTTGCGGCAGTTGTCGAGGAGCGGTTTGTATTTATCGCATACCGCTACAAAATCCGCCTCCGGATGGTTTAAAAGCTGATGTATGGCGCTCATCCCGCGTCCCGCGCCGAACACCCCTATTTTTAATTTTGCCATTGTTTTCCCTGCGCCGTGTTTACGGCTCCCTTTCGGAAATCTTCGTTCTGATTTGCCGTACCGATTTATTATAACATGCCGTTGTTGTATAATCAATATGTATTTGATCATAAAAGATTGATTTTACGGGCGGTTTATGCTATACTGACCTGGAAATTCATTGAATAAAGGATAGTATCGGTCAGCCTGATGAACAGTAAAAAACAATCCGCGAAAGTCCTTCTTGCCATGCTCTGGATAGCGTATGCCGCGATTTACGTCGGCCGTAAAAATTTTTCCGTCTGTATGGCGGGAATGATTGCGGACGGCGTCATCGACAAAGTCATCGGCGGAACAGCGGGAACGGCATTTCTTGCGGTTTATGCATGCGGTCAGCTTGTGAACGGGTTACTCGGTGACCGGGTATCGCCTAAATTTATGATTTCCGTGGGGCTGAGCGGCGCCGGGGCCGCTAATTTTCTGATGGGACTCGCGAATCATCCGGCATCGGTCCCTTTGATATGGGGGGTCTGCGGTTTCTTTTGTTCGATGCTTTGGTCGCCTGTGGTGCGCTGCATATCCGAATGGATACCCGAAAGCGGACGAATGTCGGCCGGAGTCGGCATTTCCGCAACACTGCCGGCCGGTTCTATGGTTTCATATCTGACCTGTTCGGCGATGATGCGCTTTTTCAGCTGGCGTGAAGCGTTCTTCGCCTGCGCAGTGATCCTGTTTACCGCCTGCCTGGTCTTTTTGACCGGGCTTACATCCATAAGCGGATATATAGAGGACGCGGTCAGCGCCAACCGGCAGCGCTGCGAAGCGCTGCTGGCGAACAGAAAAGAAAGTTCCGAAAAAACCGGCGCCCGGAAAAACGCTTACGGTCTTCCGGAATTAATACTGCTGACGGGGCTGACCTGGGTGATAGCGGGAATTCTGTTCAACGGTATTTTAAAGGACGGGCTGGATTTATGGGTTCCCACGTGCCTGACCGAATTTTTCGGCATTTCCGCTTCGGTTTCATCTCTGCTGACGGGAATCCTTCCCATTGTGAATCTGGCGGGTGTCTTTGTTGCGCGGCGGGTCAACGACCGTTTTTTTCGCAATGAGGTGGCCGCAGCAGCCTTTATGTTCGGGGTAAGTCTGTTATCTTTTATCCCGCTGCTGGGCATAACGGTCTTTTCCGAAAACGGGGGGAATTTATTCACGGCCGTTGCCGTCGTGCTTCTGATATCCGTAACCAGTTCGTCCATGCTGGGCGCCAACATCATGCTCCTGACATTCATACCTTTCCGTTTCAATTCGGTCGGACGGTCATCCGGCGTGACCGGGTTCCTTAATTTCTGCTCCTATGCCGCCGCGTCGCTCTCGGGTGTTACAATCGGATTTATATCGTCGGGCTTGGGATGGACGGCAACGATCATCACTTTTGCGGTCTGCGCCGCACTGGGAACGGCGGTCTGCGCGGGCGGAGTGCGAAGCTGGAAAAAAGGCAGCCTCTGGCTGGCGGGCGAAGAGATCTCAAAATAAAAAAAAGGGCGTGAAACAGATGCTGCTCACGCCCTTTTTAAATTAAAAATTTTCCGCGGTTTCAACCGCAAGCTTAGCTGTTTCCCACAGCGACTGCGGACGGTATTTTACCGTGCTGACGTCTTTATAGATGAATTCGAGGCTGCATCCGTAACGTTTCGCCGCAGCCATCGTCTTCGTCAGGTCCGCTTTTACCGCTTCCGGGGAGAACGGAGAAGAGGCAAACAG
>CAZVPD010000270.1:0-2998 GCA_964628455.1 uncultured Lachnospiraceae bacterium | reverse complement strand
TTGACCGCTTCGCCGATGACTTTCCCGAGCGTCTGAATGGGTGTCAGCGGTTTGCCGTCCCGCGCGAAGATATAGGCGATCTGTCCCTGCGGGATCGTGATCAGCGGATACCTGTGGATCCTATACATGAAGACGGTCTTGAAATGTATGCCGCCGCGCAGCAGGTCGGGCAGATATCCGGCTTCGCCGCTGAGGGCGATGATGGAGTTTTTGAGAGATCCCCTGAAACTCCACCATTTTTCGATGACGCCGACTTCGTCCGACCGGATAACGCGCAGGCCCAGAACTTTGAAAATGAAAAAATAAGCCGCAAGAATACCCGCTGCAATATAGATGGCGATCTTGATCTGATCCATAAAATGCCTCCTTTTGAAATAGTTTTATTATATCACGTTTTCCGGTGATTTTAAAGAGCTTTAAAAAATAATGCGGGACGGGATTTCTTTGTTCGGGGCAGAAAACGGCGCGGACATCCTTTTCCGGGATACCCGCGCCGTTTCAGGCTGTATGTCAGCCGATGTTTTCCTCGTATTTTTCGATCATCTTCGTCAGCGTATTGTTGAAAGCCTTCTCGTTTTTCGCATAATAGGAAGCGAAATCGGCCGATCCTTTGTTGCCGTTGGAGTTCATCAGTGTGCGCATGACCCAGAAGGCATCCACCAGATAGACGTATCCGAAGTTATACTTGATGGAATCCTTCACGAGCTGCAGCATGGCGACCGATTCGTCGTCGCGCGAATACTTGACCTGAAGCGCCACTTCGAAATAAGCCGGCGTCACAAACCGGTAGCTTTCCGCCGCGAGGGCTTCGGTGACGGCTCCGGTCATAGCGAGGTTCGTATTGGTGATGGGTACGCATAAAAGAGTGTGGCCGTCCTGCATGTAGGTGCCGTAGCTTTCCTGCGCGTCATCCCATTTCGGATAGGGTATGATGCCGAAATCGGATTCCATGCTGCGCAGTTCGTCCGTCGCGGTAAATTCCCACATGATGAACAGCGCCTGGTCGGCTTTGAACATTTTAAACATGGTAGCCGCGTCCTCGAGCGAATTGCGCGGGACATGAACGCCTGTCGTTTCATAGAGCAGCGAATAGATCCTTTCGACGACAGACACCATGCGTTCCGTGTTGAAGGCAAGGACGGGATATCCGTCGTCCCCCATCACGGTGATATCCTGATGAAAAGCCGGGATGAACGCGTCCACGGAGTTATAGGGCGTCATGACGGTGCCGTACAGGTCGTTGTCATCCGCCTGCGAGTTCCCGTCGAGATCCTCATAGATGTCCTTCGTGACGGAGAGATAAGTGTCAAATGTCCATTTTCCGGTGTTGACCGTGTCGTAGAGGCTGCCTATATTGCGGCTTTCGGCGATGTTTTTATTGAAATACATGCAGAGCGCCTTGGAAATGGTCGTCATGCAGATGTCGCCGGTCATGAAATACAGGCTGCCGTTGAAGGTCATCTCGTTCTGAATGGACTCGGGCCACCACGGCTGCGAGAAATCCAGGTATTCGATCTCGTTGAGATTGACGAACAGGCCTTCAGCCATCAGCTTGACGACATGGACCGAATACCCCGCAATCATTTCGTAGGCGTCGTCTCCCGAGGTGACGGTTTTCCGGATATTCGAAAGTTCGGTCATATAATCGGACGAAGGAGCTCCCCTGACGATCTCGACGGTCACGTTCAGACGTTCTTCGACGGATGCGTTGCGGTTGTAGATCGCGTCTTCCACGACGTCGCCGGACGCCTCTTCGGCATAGAATTCGGGCAGAAACTGGTCGTCCCGGACAAGAATGCGGTAAGAAGCGCCTTCGAAATCAAGTCCCGCGGGCAGCGAGTCGGGTGTTTCGGATCGGTCCGTCTCCGCGTCCGCAGCGGTTTCGGAAGGGGCGGCAGCGGTGGTATCGCTGACGGTGCCTGCGTTTTCGGCGCATGCCGCAAAGAGGGGCAGCAGGACAAAAGCCGACAGAAGCAGGCATATGAAGCGGTGTTTCATGACAAAATTCGCCTCCGTTTGTATTTTTCGGATATGTTCCGCCGTGATCCGTATGTCCGGATCACGGCAGGCGGTTGCCCGCGGCGCGGTATATTTCATACCACTGCGGACGGGTCAGCGTGATCCGGGCGGCTGAGCAGATCTCGCGCAGGCGCGATTCTTTGGTCGTGCCGGCGATCAGCTGCATTTTCGCCGGATGGCGCAGGATCCAGGCGGCGGCAATGGCGGTGGCCGTGACCGAATATTCCGCGGCCAGACGGTCAAGGACGTCGTTGAGTTCCCGATACTTGTCGCTTCCTATATAAGAGCCTTCAAAAAAGCCGTACTGGAAGGGTGACCATGCCTGGATGGTAATGTCCTTCAGCCTGCAGTATTCGAGGACTCCGCCGTCGCGGTTGACCGACATATCCCATGCCATATTGACGCCGAGGCCCGCGTCGATCATACCCGTGTTCGCGGGCCCGAACTGAAGCTGGTTGATGATCAGGTTCCGGGTCATATTTTTTTCGAGAAGCTTCATCTGCCCCGGATTCTGGTTGCTCACGCCGAAATAAAGGACCTTTCCGGAATCATAGAGCGTTTCAAAGGCCTCCGCGACTTCTTCGGGCTCCATGAGCGTGTCGGGCCGGTGAAGGAGCATGACGTCCAGCCGGTCTGTTCCCAGCCTTTTGAGCGATCCGTCCACGGAGGCGAGGATATGTTCGCGCGAAAAGTCGAAATATCCGCTGCGGATCCCGCATTTGGACTGGATGATCATATCGTCTCTTGCGATTCCGGCCGCCCTGCAGGCTTTGCCGAAAAGAACCTCGGAATTACCGCCGCCGTATATATCGGCGTGGTCGAAAAAGTTGATTCCGCATCCGACGGCTGTGCTGATATAGGAAGCGGCTTCGGATTCGGTGAGTGAGCCGATCCTCATGCAGCCGAGTACGACGGAACTGCCCTGCAGCCCGCTTTTGCCGATATCGATATAATTCATAAATACCCCCGTTTTGGTTGA
>CAZVPD010000269.1:0-3011 GCA_964628455.1 uncultured Lachnospiraceae bacterium | reverse complement strand
ATGACACGGCCTACGGGCGGGCCTACGACGCGGACTCCACGGAATACGGCAGGGGACGGGACAGCGTCGCCGATCAGAACTACGCGCAAGAGCAATACAGGCTCGCAAACCGGGACGAATTCGACCGGAAATATAAAATTAACGAGCAGAACGCCTCGGCCGAAGCGGACATATACAACAAGGCGATTGACCGGTTCGAGATGATGGGTTACGCGGACAGACAGACCGCAGAAGCGCTCGGAGTTGAGGAGGGATCCGTTTGGGGCGGCGAAGAGACGGAGATCGCGCTCGAGCGGTCCAGGCTTGAACTCGCGGAGTCGGAAGCGCGGATCAGGCAGTATACCGAGTAAACCATACACCCGCTTACGGCGGTATTTAAAAAGCGGCGGAGCCGTAAAACACCGCCGCTTATACTATCATAATTCCGGATGATCCGCAGGGTATCCTGTTTCAGCGTCTGATCTTTGCCTTATCGCCGACGCGGCTGAGGATATGATCGCGGACGAACGCGAAGTCTTCGGGCTCCGCATACACCTGGTTGAAGCCGAGGGGTTCGTTGAGATAGATCACATGACGGCGTTCCCTGACGGATACCAGCCGGACTTTGGCGAACGTCGTGACCTGCATGTTTTTCGAGGCGCCGAGAAGGCCCGCGCCGGCAGCGGTCATATTCCCGGACGCCGCTCCGAGCATGGCGGTCAGGATGCCGATGACCGCCGCTTTTTTATACTGCTTTGCGAGCTGGATGTGTCTGACGCCCTTATCGTCCATTTCGAAGAGGACGCAGTATTTGCCGCCGTTTACGAGCGCGTAGAAAGGATAGGCGATCAGCAGCAAACCGGTGAGCACGCCCGCCGTGATCGCGAACACCGTCAGCGACAGGCGCGCGGCTTCGGCAAACCCCTCTTCGAGGCTGATAAAAAACATGAAGAGCGCCATGATCCCGCCCGACAGCAGCAGGACCTTCCACACCGTGATCAGTATCACGGGGTTTTTCCACAGAGAATATTCGTATACCCATCTGAGCACGCCGTCCTCCGCCCGCACGACGCCGGGGGAGGGACGGCTTTCCCCGGAAGGACCGGTTTCGGCAGGGGCGCCGCAGCCGGCGCAGGATCCGGTGTTTTCGGGGTTCTCCGCCCCGCAGTTCCGGCAAAACATAAAAACACTCCCGTTCATGATCATTTTGTCCGATAACGTCTATCTGTGATTCAAGTATATAATAATCCTCCGGTCAAGTCAATATCCGGTCCGGAATTTTTTCGGTTCGGACGCCTGCGTTTCGCTCCGTTCGGCATAACAATATAAAAACCTTGATTTTTATAAAAGGGTGTGATATGATGGATGCATTCACACCGCGGCGGTGTTTTGCGGCGCGGCGGTATTCTATTATTCATCGAAAGCGGATCCGATCATGTTTCTGGTGTTTTTATCGGCGTATGCCGTCGGCTTTTCGGGAGCCGTCATGCCCGGCCCTCTTCTGACCTACACGGTGCGAAAATCGCTGGCCGTCGGGCCGAAGGCGGGATATATCATCATCGCGGGGCACGCGCTGCTCGAACTCGCCCTCGTAACGGTCATCTTTCTGGGCTTTGACGCCGTGCTCAGGTCCGAAACGGCGCAGACCGTCATCGGTTTTGCCGGCGGTGTCCTGCTTTCCCTGATGGGCGCGGACATGATCATCGGTTCGGTCCGGAACAAAGTGTCGGTTAAAACAGGAGACGGAGAGTCCGGCACGGGGAACATGATGCTTGCGTCCGTGATCCTGACGGCATCCAACCCCTATTTCATCATCTGGTGGGCGATCATCGGACTGGGCTTCATCATGCAGGCGTACGGATCGTTCGGATTTGCCGGCGTGGCGGTGTATTACGCGGGGCACATCACGGCCGACCTGACCTGGTACGCGCTGGTTTCGACCATTGTCGGAAAAACCCGCAGATTCATCGGGGAGAAGACCTACCGCATCATCATCCTCTGCCTCGGATGCCTGCTGGTTTTCTTCGGCATCCGGTTTTTTACCGGAGCGCTGAGCGGCGTTCTCGGATAAAACGCGTATATAAAAAAGGCCGGGATCCGATCCGGTCTTTTTTTATCGGCACTGACCGATTATTTATACAGCCCGTAGGTTTTATGGACTTTCTGGACGTAGATGATGCCGTTGCCGGGTTCGTCGATTTTTAAATGCGTCCGGACGGAATCGACGATGGCTTCGGTGGACTCCGCTTCGGAGATGATCATCACGATCTCCTTTTCCGGCTCGATGTTCACAGCGAACAGTTTGCTCGTTTCGTGGATGCCGCTTCCCCGGCCGCCGAGGATGGTGCCGCCCTTCGAACCCGCTTTGACGGCGGCGTCGATCACGTCCTCCCCTTTGCCTTTTTCCACGATCACCGTAATGTTATGGTACATATTCTTATCCTCCGGGGACCCGGCCCCTTCTTCTCTTCCCTCTTCATCGGTGTCGATGTATTCGCAGACGGTATCGTGTTTCCCGATCACCTCGCAGACCGGCATGGTAAACGCGATGCCGTGGTTCGGCTTTTTGAATTCAAATTCCCTGTCCATCTTTTCGAGGGCCGCGTAGGCCTCTTCTTTGCCGGCCACCATGAAGACGATCTCTTTTCTCATGTCCGCAAGGCCGATAAAACACAGGAACCTGTTGTTGACCGTGCCTTTCCCGATCATGACCGTGGCTCCGGAAAGCCCGCTTCGTTTAGCCGACCGGATGATTTTGCTGCCGTTCCCGCAGTCGGCGATGACGCAGATCAGTTCGTTGACCATTGGTTTCAAAGGCCTCCTTTTTTCGATTTCAGCTTGAACAGCAGGCCCAGCACCTGCAGCGCGATCAGCGGGGTCATGGCCACCATGGCGATCATCCCGAATCCCTCGGTCATCGCGTCGGCGCCCTCGGCGGCTGCGGCCGCTCCCTGCGTGAACGCGAGGATGAACGTGGCCGTCATCGGTCCCGACGCAACCCCTCCCGAGTCGAAGGCGATGCCCACGAAGAG
>CAZVPD010000268.1:0-3056 GCA_964628455.1 uncultured Lachnospiraceae bacterium | reverse complement strand
CTCCTACCGTGCGTTGTAGTGTGCCTTTTTCCTCGATATTATTATACAACAAAAAGCGCCGCTTGTAAGCACTCTTTCATTCCTATTTGTGCTGACGCATTGCGGCAGAATGGAGATTATTATGTTTCAAAGTCTTCAGGATAAGATCAGCGCCGCTTTCAGAAAATTCAAAAATAAAGGAAAACTCACCGAGAAAGATGTAAAGGAAGGTATGCGGGAGATTAAACTCGCGCTTCTCGAAGCTGATGTAAGTTTCAAAGTCGTTCGCGATTTTATAAATGCGGTTACCGAACGCGCTGTCGGAGCGGAAGTTCTCGAAAGCCTGATGCCGGCTCAGCATATAGTAAAGATCGTTAACGAGGAACTTACCGTTCTGATGGGCGGTTCGGCAGCGAAGCTGATCATATCCTCCAAACCGCCGACCGTAATAATGATGACAGGACTTCAGGGATCGGGTAAAACCACGCATGCCGCTAAACTTGCGGGAATGCTGAAAAAAACGGGGAAACGGCCTTTACTGATTGCTTGCGATGTTTATCGCCCGGCCGCCATCCGGCAGCTGGAGATAGTGGGAGAACAGATCGGTGTTCCTGTTTTTCAGATGGGCGATAAAACCAATCCGGTTGTGATCGCCGAAACAGGTGTCGCCCATGCCGTAAAAAACGGCAATGACGTTGTGTTTATTGATACGGCGGGCCGTCTGCAAATCGATGAAAAAATGATGGATGAACTCATTGCGATAAAAAAAGCCGTCTCACCACATGAAATCCTTTTGGTCGTAGACGCTATGACCGGTCAGGATGCTGTAAACGTTGCACAGACCTTCAATGAAAAACTGGATATTACCGGAGTCGTCTTAACAAAACTGGACGGAGATACGCGCGGCGGGGCTGCTTTGTCTGTCAGGCATGTCACCGGAAAGCCCATTAAATTTATCGGTACGGGGGAAAAACTCGATGCGATCGAACCTTTTCATCCGGAACGCATGGCAACCCGCATCCTCGGAATGGGTGATGTATTGTCCTTGATTGAAAAAGCCGAAGCCGCATTTGACAGCAAAAAAGCAGAAGAACTCGAACGTAAACTTCGCGATCAGTCATTTTCTTTATCCGACTACCTGGACCAGTTCAGACAGATCCGAAACATGGGTTCGATGGAACAGCTGCTGTCCATGATGCCCGGAATAAAACCGGGTGCGCTCAAAGATGCAAAAATCGATGAACGGCAGATCAGCCGTATGGAAGCCATCATACTTTCCATGACACAGCGCGAAAGGGATAAACCCGATGTAATCAATTCATCGAGAAAAAAACGAATCGCTGCGGGCAGCGGCTCGACTATAGAGGAAGTAAACAAACTGCTGCGTCAATACGAGCAGACAAACAAATTGATGAAACAATTTTCCGGCGGCGGTTTCGGCGGTAAAAAATTCGGAAAAAAAGGCAGAATGAACATGCCGTTTTAACCGCAGATTGTACAGCATTCTTTTCTTATACGGCGTTTCAATGCTTATATTTTTATAATATAAATAATTACAATAATTTATGGAGGATTTTATCATGGCAGTAAAGATCAGGCTGAAAAGACTGGGTGCAAAAAAATCACCTTTTTATCGCATCGTAGTGGCCGACAGCAGATACCCGCGCGACGGACGTTTTATTGAAGAAATCGGCTATTACAATCCCTGTACCAATCCCGCGGAAGTAAAAATCGATTCCGAAAAAGCGGCCGGCTGGATTAAAAACGGAGCCCAGCCTACCGAAACAGTCAAGTCCCTTTTGAAGAAAAACGGAATCATAAACTGACCCGATAAAATTTATTATTGAATGACATCTACAGCCGCATCATTTGTCCGGCTGATACAACCGGCCGGAATATTGTCCGTGCCGGAGAATACGGAGCATACAGTGGCAGATTTAAAAAAGATTTTATCTGATATTGCAAAATCGATTGTTGATAAAAAAGATTCCGTTGTCATTATTCAAACAGAAGACGGAGACAATATCACGCTTGAATTAAGTGTAGCCCCGGACGATATGGGCAAAGTGATCGGGCGTCACGGGAGAATTGCAAAAGCCATCAGAATGGTTATGAAAGCAGCTGCAAATAAATCGGGTAAAAAAGTTTCGGTGGAAATTAAATAACAAAAAAATGATCCGGTTATTTATTTCATCCGGTTGTCAAAAGAAGACCCGGAAACGATAACATCCGAATGTTTTTTGTGAAACATTAATATTCCTCTTGACTTTAATAACGATTTATGTTACAATTAACACATACAGAATATATATGGCTCAATAGGGTTGTATATCGTTTCGTTTATAATAAAAAGCAGCGGATTTATCTGGTGCTTTTTATTATCCCCTCTCTGTCCGAAAAATCTGCAAATCAATACGATTTTATGCATAACTATTGACAGAATCGGTTTTATATGATATAATGATTCACGCTGTCAGTTTGCTTTATTACGCTTCTGACGTGAAATAATATCGGGGTGTGGCTCAGTTTGGTAGAGTGCATGGTTCGGGACCATGAGGCCGCGCGTTCAAGTCGCGCCACTCCGACCAGTATTGAAAGAAGTCGATTCTTAAAAAAATCGGCTTTTTTATATTTATTCGAATAAAGGAGCAAACCGTGAAACTGAATATAATAAAATTAAACATAACGCCTTATGATGAGGCGCTTGATATTCAATACAGACTGGCCGAAAAACGCCGGAACGGTGAAATCGACAATACGTTAATATTACTGGAACACCCTCCTGTATTAACTTTAGGAACAAGAGGCCAATACAATAATATTTATATATCGGACGAAGAACTCAAAAGAGAAGGCGTTACTGTTTTTAAGGTAAACAGGGGAGGTGATGTAACGTATCACGGACCCGGACAAATTGTAGGATATATCATATTCGACTTGAGAGATTTCGGAAGTGATACACATGTATTTATTCAGAAAATCAAACAATGTTTTATTGATTTATTGCAATGTGAATATAATATATATATATATAACTATTGAATTGCGACACATAAAGTGGTATAATGGTGTTGGGT
>CAZVPD010000267.1:0-3064 GCA_964628455.1 uncultured Lachnospiraceae bacterium | reverse complement strand
GGCAAGAAACTCCTCCGACCATTTCTCGATGGTCCAGCGGATGATGTTGATGTTTACCGCGAGCTTATCCGGCTCCCTGAATTTCGAAAAATCGATGTTTTCGCTGTATACCCTCGCGAACAGCCGCTGTATGTCGATGCCCAGCTCTTCGTAGAGCGCGTAGGCTTCCCTGAGGCTGCCGACTCTGTTGTCCTTTGTGAAGACGCATGTGACAAAATCGAACAGACCGGGATATTTTTCGGAGAGCGCGATCTTCACGAAGGCGATCTGCCTTTCGAAGATATCGCTTTGCTCCCAGTCGATCCCGGCGATGAGCCGGTCGGCCAGGGTCTGCACCGCGTATTTTTTTAAAACCTCGTAGAGTTCTTTTTTGTCTTTAAAATAATGGTAGAGCAGTCCCCTCGAAATGCAGGCGTTTTTGACGATTTCGTTCGTCGAGGCCTTTTCATAGCCGTTCGCCGCAAACTCGGCCAGCGCGGCGTTGATGATCTTATCCCTTTTCGCGTCGTCGATGTTTTTGAACCTTGACTCCATGCGAACTCCCCTTTCCGAACCGACAGAAGCTGTCGGTATTATGATTATATCATGACCGACAGAAGCTGTCAATGGGTTTGCAAAAAAAAAATCAATAAAATCGAAAGGGAATATTTCCGCCTCATCAACCGCTTCGAAAGGAACGCGCGGCGTTCCTTTGAGCCTTCCCCTCGAGAGATAAGGAACTCAAAGAATTGCTTTGGTTCAGTTTTAACGGATGGATGAAGTGCGTCCGGCGAAAAAAAAGGACGGCAATGCCGTCCCCGGTCCGCCCTGCAGGCGGGTCATGCCGGGTGATCCTTCAGGAGATCGAGCAGCATTCCGATATGCCTGTGCCCGAAACCGACGTAATCGAAGCCGTTTGTGTCCGCGTCGAGGCTCTTGACATAGGACCAGGTCCCGTTCCAGAGGATCTGGACGAAATTAAAATCGCGGACGCGCCCGAGTATGGCTTGGTCGCAGCGTCCGAAATAAGCCGTGAGGAAAAGCTCTTTGTTCTCCTGCGTGTACCACGGGATCATGCAGGCGATGTCGAAGAAAACGTCGCACATGCCCGCGAATTCATAATCGATCAGAAAAAGACCCCCGTCGTCGGAAAGGATGAAATTGGTCGCGAAGGGGTCGCCGTGGCAGAGGCCCGTATATTCACCGCCGCGGCAGCGGGCGGCTGTTCTGCGGTACGCATCGTAAACCTCACCGAATCTTTCGTGCAGCGGCACGCCTTTTTCCCGGATGTACGCCGTTTTTCTTTCGATGTCGGCGAAGGGATCGAAAACAAACTCCGTCTTCAGGCCGTGCAGCCTTTTCATCAGGAGGGCAGTCCGTTCTATAAAAGCCGGGTCGTCATAATCCTCTCCCGTCACGGCGCGCCCTTCGATGAAAGCGGTGATCATATCGCCGGTATCCGGATCGAAATAGATCAGCGGGGCTCCGCAGCCGAGTTCCGACACGGCTTTCAGCGCCGCGGATTCGGCTTTCCTGCTGATCGCCAGAATGCCGCTCGTTTCCGTGGCAAGCCTGCAGGCATACTTTTTCCCTCTGTATGTGCACAGAAAGCTCGCGTTGGTGGCGCCGGGAAGCCGGCTGCCCGTCACGCACTCCGCGGGGTCCCAGCCCGCCTGCCTGTATAAATTCAAAAGTCTTTCGCCGGTTGTTGTATCCATATTCAGCTCCTTTTATAAAAAGGTACAAAAAACGCCGGAACGGGTTAAAAATATCTTGCAATTTCCAATCATATATGCTATACTTTGAATTGTTATTAATTGACAAAATAAAACGGTTCGGCCGTTCTATGAAGGGGAAAGATATGAAAATCGGGATCGTCATTCACTCGCGCACGGGGAATACGCTCGGGGCCGCGCGGAAGATCGCAGCCGGGCTTGAGGAGGCGGGACATTCGGTCAGTCTCGGGCAGATCAAGGCGGACGGAGACGAGGCGCAGGCGGTGTTTCCGGTACAGCTGCAGTACGAGCCGGACATAACGCCGTATGACCTGCTGGTCTTCGGCGCGCCGGTCCACGGCTTTTCCCTTTCGGCGGTCATGAAGACCTACCTGTCGCACCTGAAGACGCTCAAAAGCCAAAAAGTCGTCTGCTTTGTCACCCATTATTTTCCTTACCGCTGGATGGGCGGAATGCAGGCGGTCGGTCAGATGAAGTCCCTGTGCACCGAAAAAGAGGGGACGGTCTTTGTCTGCGAGATCATGAACCGGACGGAAGAAGACCGTGAAGCGAAAATACGGAGCATCCTCGAAAAAACGGCCTCCGTCTGACGCCGGTGATCCTGATAAAGAGGCCGGAATAAAAAAATGAAGAACAAGCCAAAGAAGAAAAAGAAAATTTTCATCCTGCTCGCAGTCCTGTTCTGCGTCACGGCGGGATTCCTCATAGGCGCGCCGGCCGTCCTGCGGAAAAATCTGACGGCGCTGGCGCTCGAGGAGATACCGGACGTGGACCTCACGGAAATTGCCGACGGCGTATACACGGGCAGCTGCACCGTGCTTCCGGTCAGCGCCGGGGTGAAGGTGACCGTGAAGGACCACGTCATCACGGAGATCGGGCTGGTCAGGCACTTTAACGGTCAGGGAAGCGCGGCGGAGATCCTTCCCGAAAAAGTGGTCGAAGCCCAGTCCCTCGGCGTCGATATCGTTTCGGGTGCGACCTACAGCAGCAAGGTGATCCTGAAGGCCGTCCGGAACGCGCTGAGCTGAATATTCCGGGGAATTTTTCGTAAATGCCGGAAAGAAGGCGGTATACCGCGCAGGTATGCCGCCTTCGGGATTGTTCAGCTGTTGTTTTCGAGGATCGCCTCGATCATCTTGTCAAGGTCGGCCAGGGCTTTGGTCTCGAGCTTCGCGTAGGTGGAGGCGAAGTCGCTGCTCTTTTCGGTCAGCGGGTCCGTGAAGGCGTGCAGCATGATCCCGTTGAGGGAATTGTCGTACGCGAGCGGGAAGGAGGAGCCGAAGTTGTCGTGGATGATGTCGATCATGGTCGCGCTGAGGCTGTCCGTGATGTATTTGACTTTAAGGGCG
>CAZVPD010000266.1:0-3093 GCA_964628455.1 uncultured Lachnospiraceae bacterium | reverse complement strand
ATTATGTTTCATGGTACGACAGCAAGGCGGAATCGTATAATACGAGGATAGCGGCGATGGTCGAAA
Source organism: uncultured Lachnospiraceae bacterium (assembly GCA_964628455.1). Taxonomy (GTDB): domain Bacteria; phylum Bacillota; class Clostridia; order Oscillospirales; family CAG-272; genus JAQVWU01. Next base: position 3,027 of record CAZVPD010000266.1, on the reverse strand, counting down.
AAATCAACGCGCTGCCCGACTGACAAAAGCACGGACACATCCGATAACGAGCCGCAGCCTGCAAAGAATACGCAGGTGCCAGTTTACCCGCGCCGTATGTCCTGCCATACGCGTGACCGCCGGTTCACGCTTCTTATGTGATCCTTCATGATTTTATCGCCCCGCATGAATACCGCCGCCCGGACCGCCTTCCTGCAAAGGCGATCCGGGCGGCGACTTGTCCGCTCTCCTGTTTAGCGGACAACCGACCATCGTTCCGCATCGACCAGCAGCTGCCGGGCTTCCTCTTCGGTTCTGCAGAACACCTGTAAAAACAAGCCTTTGGCCGAAAGATTTTGCAGCGCTTCGTCTGCTTCATCGGGAGGGATCGTTATAAACAAATTCTTCCCCGCAGCCTGCACCTTTTTCAGCACGTCCATGTAACGGAGCGGAGAAGGCTTTCCGGCTCCCGGCAGGATCTGATACGCCCGGATCTTCGGCAGTTCCAGCAGCCGGTCGACATGCGCAAAGTTGCCGATACCGTCGACATGATACACGACATGGTCCAGGTGTTCGGCCTGCCGTTCGATGCTCGGAAGAAAAATATCGCCGAACATTTTCGGTGAGATCATGTAGGCGAAGTCATTCTGAATCGAATAGAATTTTCCGGGTGACCATAAATCAAACCAGCAGGCAGACCCCTCTGCTCCGTCCTTTATGATATCGTAAAAAGTGTCATAAACTTCGATCCACATTCGGGTGAGATAATAATCGAATTCCGCCACATACTCCGGACAGTCGCACAGGTCGTAAAGCAGCTGACCGGACGACCTCAGACATGCCAGCGTATCGCCGCTTGCCCCTATCGCCTGAATGCCGGGGACCGATTTTCCGGCGGCTTCGGTCACGGCAAGCGTGTGAACCTTTTTCGCGAAATTCCACCACCTGTTGTCCTCCCTGATTTTGAAGTCCCGGCAGTCGTAATCCGTAAGGGCGCCCTTCTCCATCATGGGCTGCACCCATCCGGTCTCCTCTTTCAGATTCACTTCGGCGCCGAGGTAAGCGGGAATAAAATCCCACCCGGGATAACCGGGCGTCCATTTGGGGAAAGCTTCGCCTCCGTAAAAAGTTCTGCTCATCCGATATTCGTTGGCGGCCCTGAGATAATCGAAATCCAGCCACCGGTCCTCCGTTTTCGCAGGCAATGCCGGAGGTTCGGCATTGCCGCGCTCCGTCTTCGGGGCATATACCGCCATCGCGCACCGGCCGAAATACTCACCGGCCCACCATGTCCGGAAATTCTGTTTCGTCTCTTCCCAGTCCTGCTTATACTTCATACAGACGTCCTCGTCCTGATTTCCGACGGTCCCGCGTAAAATTCCGGTATTTCCGGCGCACGCATATTTTTCAACTGACTCATCCGGCATTCTCCTTTTTCTTCACAGGCGTCCAGTAGTCCATCTGCTCATACCCCAGCACTGCCTGCGTTTCCGTGTTTCCGATGATATGCCCCATGTCCGGACGGCTGTCGTCCCGCTCAAGACCATGTTTTTCCATAAATTCCGCCGTCGCCGTCATTTCCGCTTCGTTGGACCGGGCGTCGATTCCGCAGACCACAGCGTACAGTCCGGCAGGAAAGTCGATCACGTCCATACCTAGGGTGTTCATGCCCTTCCGGAACAGGTACAGCCACTCCATACCATGTTCGTTTCCCGTAAGGAAATCCTGCGGATAGGGAGTGCTGCGCTTCTCCATATCAAGCAGCCTCTCAAATCCCTTAAAGTTTTCGTCCCCGAATAAGCCTGTGCCGGAGGTGACCATACGGCAGGCGGGGAAATATTTCAGCCGGATGAGTTCCATAACAGTCTCCTTGTCGTTTTGTTTTTATTGATGTTTTTATTGATGCTTTTACAAATCATAACATAAAAAAAACATTTTTTCAACCGGTTCCCAAAGAAGTCTGCCGAAAAAAGCAACCGGGACAATAGGCACTTAAAAGCGAAACGAGCGGTTTGAATTCTGTCGCGTTTTCCGGACGGATTTCCGGATCACCGTTCAGAATAAGGTCTGCATATTCCAAAGGGCATTGCAGACCGGACAGTCAGGCTCCGACCGTTCATACCTGTTACGGGCGATTTATTCTCTTTAAATTTGCCGGGAACGGAAAAAGATCCATTTTAAAGCCTGACGAAGAAAAAAAGCATTGAGTGATGTCCCTCTCAGCACAGAACCGGCAGTGTCTGTTTTGACGTATACGGCTTAAGGGCGGAACACCTTCAACAGGATTTTAAACTGATCACTTTGCGGCGTATTTACATGTATTTTACTTGACTGTCTGTTGAAAAACAGGTATACTGAATCAGCGGCAAAAAATACAAATACATATAAGAGGGATCATCCGTTTCGCAAAAAGGAGAGTATATTATGGCGGGAACCGACGACAGGATATACAATTTCTACACAAAACTCGACAGGTCGCTGTTTATAGACAATGAGTACAGCAGACCCCTGGCGTATTGCGACATGGCCCTGCCCATTGAATGCGGGCAGACGATATCCCAGCCTTCGCTGGTTTACAATATGACAAGACACCTCGATCTGAACAAGACCCACAGGGTCCTGGAGATAGGTACCGGATCGGGGTATCAGACCGCTTTTCTCTCGGCTTTTGCAAAAAAGGTTTATACCGTGGAAAGGATACCGGAACTGGCGGAAAAGGCAAAAGAAAGGCTGCAAAAGCTCGGATACGCCAATATCTGTTACAGGACAGGGGATGGCAGCGAAGGATGGGTTGAATACTCGCCCTATGACAGGATCATTGTGACGGCTGCCGCAGGCAGCGTACCCGGGCCCCTTGTAAAACAGCTTGCGGCGGGGGGAAAGTTGGTGCTGCCCGTGGGGAAACGGGAATGGCAGACACTGCTGCTGCTCATAAAGGACGATTCCGGGAAGGTCAGGGAGGAACGCCTCGGTTCGGTTGTGTTTGTGGAACTGAAAGGCGCATACGGATGGAATGACTGAGGATTTTTCCGGACAGACTGCGCCGCA
>CAZVPD010000265.1:0-3129 GCA_964628455.1 uncultured Lachnospiraceae bacterium | reverse complement strand
AGAACGATTATTACAGGGCATATTCATACTTTGCAGATAAAATAATCGCTGCCGGTATGCCCGTCACTTCGTGGACACCTCTATTTGCCGACGGTTATTATTATATACCTTCAAATGACTTTTCATGTATGATTTCCGAAAAAATGTTTGAGGAATTCTTCCTCGACGGAATCGCCGACGAATGCCGTTTTTACGAACATTCGATTTATCATCTTGACGGACCGGGTGCCCTGCGTCATCTTGATAATTTGCTTGCTATAAAAGACCTTGACGCACTGCAATGGGTTCCGGGAGCCGGCAGAGATAATTTTCCGGAAGTCATTTCGATTTATCAACGCGCACAGAAGGCAAAAAAAGGCATTCAGCTTTGGTGTCATGTAAATCAGCTGGACACCGTATTTGAAAATCTTAAACCCAACGGCGTTTGGTTTGCCGGTCTCGGAGGTATTTCAAATAAAGAAGAGGCCGATTACGCTCTCGTGCGGATAGCCGCGTGGAAATAATAGGATTTTTTAATTTTTACGGGCGTGCTCTGCGGATACGCCCGTAATACATTGAGAGGAGTTTGTTTTGGAAAACAAATGGTACAGCAGTATATATCGCCGCAATCTGGTCGATATGCACATCGAAGACTGGAATCCCGAATTCCTGTCCCGGTTTTCTCCCGAAGAATATTATGCGAATTTAAAACGGGCGCATATACAGGCACCCATGATTTACCTGCAGTCCCATGTGGGATATTGTTACTGGCCGACAGAATCAGGACATATGCACAATGCTCTCATCGGGAAAGAAGACATGATACGACGCCTTATCGGATTATGTCACGAAGGCGATATGCGGGTTGTCGGGTATTACAGCCTTATTTATAATACATGGGCGGAGGATAAATATCCCCGGTGGCGAATTCACGGACCCGGCGGTAAATCGCATCGTCAGAACGGCGGACGCTACGGCTTATGCTGTCCCAATAATCGGGAATACCGTAAATTCGTTTTTACGCAGATTAAGGAAATATCCGAATATTTCGAACTGGACGGCATGTTTTATGATATGCTTTTCTGGGCGAATATTTGTCACTGTGACGCGTGTAAACACCGCTTCAAAGATGAGACCGGTATGGAAATTCCTGCAGAGATCAACTGGTATGACAGCCGCTGGAACACATTTGTCAGAAAACGCGCCGAATGGATGGGTGAATTCGCAACGGCTGTAACGAAAGAAACCAAGAGGATTATGCCTCATGTTTCGGTCGAACACAACTATGCCAGCGGAGTGGCGGGGGAATGGGGAAACGGAGCCTCCGAGCTGATCAACGATGCCTGCGATTATACCGGCGGAGACCTTTACGGCGACCTATACAATCATTCGTTTACATGCAAATATTATATGAATATCACAAAGAATCCGCCTTTTGAATATATGACGTGCCGCTGCGACGCGTCGCTGCTGCAGCATACCGTGACGAAAACCGAGGAAGCGCTGTCTAAGGAAGTTCTCTTGACCTGCGCACATCACGGGGCTTCGTTCATCATCGATGCGATTGACCCATGCGGAACGATGGATTCGCGTGTTTATGAACGTATCGGCAAGGTGTTTGAAAGGCAGATGAAATACGAGCCGTATTTTAACGGCTCGTTGACCGGAGATTTCGCCGTTTATTATAATTCCATGGGGCGATATAATCCAGACGGGCAAAATTTTACAAACAAAACCTGTTCGGTGGGCACGATAAAAACGCTGATCGAGAATCATGTTCCGTGCGGTGTTCTGTCGAACGGCTGCATGAAAAAAACAATAAATATAAATTGATTTTTGCCCCTTCGATTTGCGGTCTTACGGAAGAAAATATAAATGCTTTGACAAATTATGTTCAAAACGGCGGCTGCCTGTATTTCAGCGGTGCGTTTGAGCCTGTATTGCTTCGGAAACTGCTGGGTGCCGAATATCTGGGGCTGACAGATGAAAAACGCACTTATATCGCACCTGCAGACGGTTATAAGCATATATTCGGGGAGTTTAATGCAGACTATCCGCTTCCGTTTGAGTTCCGGCTGCCTAAAATAAAGCTTTCGGACAGCGAAGGGGTGGCAGCTCATATAACGCTTCCGTATACGCTGACGGACGAAAGCAGATTCGCTTCCATCCATTCGAATCCCCCTGGTATTAAAACGGATTTTCCGGCCCTCGTCATCCGCAGTTTCGGTTGCGGAAGGATAATCTGGTCGGCTGCCTGTTTCGAATCGGACAGCCGCACGGCATACAAACGGCTGCTGATGTCTCTTGCCTTTGAATTGCAGCCGCTTGAGTCACTGTCCCTGATAACGACGGCGTCAAAAAAAGTGGAGCTTGTCATGTTTGATACCGGAGAATCGACGCTTATCTCTGCGGTTGACCTCGAATGCGATGAAGAATTGCGTCCTCATATGCCATTCGATGTTAAGATAAAATTCAACAGGCAGCCCGTATCAGTAAATCTGCTGCCGGATATGAAACCGGTTCCGTTTGAATATAAAAACGGGTGTGTGAATTTTAAAACAGAAAATCTGATCATGTTTGATATGTATGAAATAAAATAACAGTGCCCTTAAACTTTATATAGTTATAATATGATATGCAAGCATTATACACGGTAATATTGAAAACAGGAGGCATCGGTAAATCCGTACCCCCTGTTTTGAAATAAAAATAAAACGTATGATTATTTATTCCTTATCCTGAAAAACCTCGAAATCATCCAGCGTGCCGGCAAAAATAGTCAAACAACCTTTATCATTGGGCTCCCAGTAAATATGTGTTCCGCAATTTTGACAAAAATACCATTGACCGTTGGCGTCGCACATATCTCCTGAAGATGAGCGGAAAGTATTTGTTTTTCCGGTTATAAATTTAAAATCACCCGGATGCACGGTGACAAACGGTACTTTAAAAGTACCTGCTGCTCTCTGGCATGCCCGGCAGTGACAATAATTGGTATCGATTATTTCTCCGTTCACTTCATATGTAATTTTTCCGCAGTGACAGCGTCCCGTTAATACTTTACTTTCTGCCATTTTTTTCAATCTCCTTTTTTAATTTTAACATTCTGAATGTGGATTCAGATTCTGTCCATTCGCGTTTTTTACGGGC
>CAZVPD010000264.1:0-3154 GCA_964628455.1 uncultured Lachnospiraceae bacterium | reverse complement strand
GCGAAAAAGTTCTGCTTGGAAAAAGTGCCCGCGGTGGTGTTCCAGACGGTCATCAGGTCGAAGGCGTCTTCCTGCGAAAGAAAGATCGCGTTCATCAGTTTGACGTATGTGCCGTAATCCTGATTGTAATCGACGAGATAATCCCGGATCGTGACGTTGAAGCGCTCCTCGATCTCGACCCTGCGCTTGTAGACCGCGTCGCCCACGACCTCGGCTGTGTTGTCCGGGTCGCCCAGAATATCGCCGCTTCTTGCCGTCGTGTGGATCCTGAACTCATACCCGCCGTAATCGGCGTCGGGAAGCTCGTCGTCGACGGCGTTGTAGTCTATCTGCAGCCTTTCGAGCAGGGACAGGTTTTCGTAATCGATTTCCGCGGCCGTTTCACCCGCCGTTTCGGAAGTTGCCGCCGCGTCCGCCGGCGTTTCGCCCGCCGCGCAGGAGACCGCGCCGGCAGCCATAAGGAAAGCCAGGAAAAAAACAAAAAATCGCTTTATCATCGGTATTCCCCCCTTCTCATATACTTCTATTATAGACAACAATTCAAATATTGTCAACATAAATTACATATTTATTCCGTTTTATTCCATACGGAGAAAGGCAGCCGATACGAAATGAAGATCATCGATGCGCACAACCACCCCGAATGGCACGGCCACGGACTGGAGAAAATGATCGCGAATATGGACAGATACGGCATCGAAAAAACATGGATTCTCTCGTGGGAAGCGCCCTGCGACGAATACGACCCCGAAACGATCTGGGCGTTTCCGCTGCCCCGCGCGCTCACGAAGGACACGGGCGTGGCGGGAAGCGGGCCGATCCCCTTTGAGATCGGACTGGAGTATAAAGCAAAATACCCGGACCGTTTTATCCTCGGTTACGCGCCCGACCCGCGCCGTCCCGACGCGATCGGCAGGCTGCGCGCCGCCGTCGAGATCTACGGGGTACAGGTGTGCGGCGAACTGAAGCTGCGCATGATGTACGACAACCCGGACGCGGTCAGGATGTACCGCTGGTGCGGCGAAAACGGGATCCCCGTCACCCTTCATTTCGATTATGACAGCGCGACCCTCACCGGACGCAATTTTCCGCGCGCAAGCTGGTGGTACGGAGGGGATATCGATGTGCTTGAACGTATGCTCGGGCTGTGCCCCGAGACGAACTTTCTCGGACACGCCCCGGGCTTCTGGTGCCATATTTCGGACGACGACCTCGGCCTGCGCTTTCCTTATCCCACAGGACCGGTCGTTCCCGGAGGAAGGATCGAGCGCCTCCTCGGGCAGTATCCGAATCTGTACTGCGACATGTCGGCCGGCTCCTGCCACAACGCCCTGTCCCGCGACCCCGCCTATACCCGCGGCCTCATCACGGCTTTCCCGGACCGGTTCGTCTACGCGCGCGACTACTTCGACAATGTCCATCAGGAACTGATCAACTCACTCGGCCTGCCCGAAAACGTCCTTTCGATGGTTTATCACGAAAACGCCGAACGCCTGACCGAAAGGACGGAACCTAAGCCGGCTTTATAAAAACCGAAAAATAAAACAGGCGGCGATTATTTATATTTTAAATAAAAAAACAGTTTACAAACAGGACATTGTGTGTTATATTTATTTTGATGTCACATGCTTTCCCGGCTTACTCCGTATTTCATCGTTAAAAACCTTTAGAATATTCTTTCAAACAACGTTATTTATCCGAAACTATGATTTTCACTCGGAAATCATGCCCGCAACCGCGAATGCTTTAAAGCAAAAACAGCCGGTTTTATCACAATGAATTCAGTATTTGTGTATTAATCGGCATATAATAACATGGACGCGTATGGAGAAAGGTCGGAAATTATGAAAAAAATGCTGATGAAACTGATGACAGCGCTTGTTATAACGGTTATTCTGCAGTTTGGGGTTACCGCAGCCGATACTTATACCTTTACCGCAAATATATCGGGGCCCGCGAACGTAACAGCAGGTTCAGAGGTAACCTATGCCGTTTCCGTGACGAATATCGACGCAGGTGGACACGGTATGATCGCCGCCGATATGACTTTTTCTTTCAATACAGCTGTTTTCACCTATGTGTCGGGCAGCGCGGCCGCGGTTTCTCCGCCGGCGGGATGGTCGGCGGTGATAGACGAAGGCAGCGCATCCACGGGGGCTATACGTTTGTCTTCGACCGGAACTACGCCGATTACAGCCGACAATGCGATTAAATATCAGCTTAAACTTTTCGTAAAAAGCACGGATAAACTCTCGACCGAACTTTTACTCACCGGGTTGGCCGGCACCGGCCCGGATGCCGAGGAATATAACGGAACATCCGCCGGACATAACGTAACTATAGCACCTCCTCTTGCGATCTCCGATCAAACGCTTGGGGGTTCGCTGACAGTCGGCGAGGATTATTCCGCGTTTATCGTCACGACAGGGGGGACCGGAGCTAAAGAATTTACTACCGATAACGACCTTCCGGATAATTTGAATTTAGATCCTGACACAGGTGAAATCAGCGGTATTCCGAGCCAATCGAAGGCGACACCGACCATCATTACCGTAAAAGTTACGGATGAAGTCGAAACAACCGGCGTTTCCGCCGAGATCACGATACCGCTTATAAGCAAAGCAGAAAGTGATTTTAATAAAAACGCGCCGACGGATTTGACTGCAACATACGGGGATATCCTTTCATCCGTCGTTTTACCCGCAGGATACACATGGACTGATGGCACTGTTAAGGTTGGTGATGTCGGAACGAAATATTTCCCCGCCAAGTATAATCCCGATCCGGCCAACAACGAAGATGCGTCCGGAAACATTTATGTCAAGGTCTCCGCGAAGCTGCTGAAGGTAGACGGAGCGACGGCTGTCAACAGACCATTTGACGGCAGCAAAACGGTTTCGCTGACTGCGGTTGCTTTAAACGGCATAGTTGCAGGAGACACTGCTTCGGACGTGTCTGTCGATGCCGGTTCCGCAGTCGGCACGCTTTCGTCTTCGAACGTCGGCAAATATGAAAAAGTCAACCTGACGGTTTTAGTTCTGACGGGAGCTAAAGCGGGCAATTATACCGTCGCGAAAACCGCGGACAACGTGCCCGTAAACGTAAGGCAGCCTCCGAAAACTTCTTGCGTTTTATGACAAAATATGATAAAATA
>CAZVPD010000263.1:0-3181 GCA_964628455.1 uncultured Lachnospiraceae bacterium | reverse complement strand
TGCCGTCCCCCTGCATAACGTCGGAATATCGGTGAAGTGTCCGGAGAAACCGAAGTCCGTGAAACTTGTTCCGGAGATGCGGGACCTTCCCTTCACGTCCGGAGAGGGCTTCGTATCCTTTACCGTTCCGGAATTTCTCATCCATCAGATGATCGAGATCGGGTTCTGATCCTCCGGGTGTCTGCTTTCCATGAAAGGATTGAGTGCTATGAACCGCCTGAAAATCGGTCTGATCGCAGACCCTCATTATTCGACCGAGACTCAGACCGGAAGCCGGTATCCCACCCGTTCCCTCGGCAGGATCGAGGCCGCGGCGGAAGCGTTCCGCAGCGCCGGCGTCAGCCTGATCCTCTGTCTCGGAGACATGATCAATGACGACGGCGGATGCAACGAAGAAAACCTGCGGAGGATCTGCCGGCCGCTTCTTCTGACGGGCATCGAGTGCTTACTGGTACAGGGCAACCACGACAGAGAACTCTTTACTTCGGAACAGCTTGCGGAACTGTCGGGCATGACCGCCGCCCCTTTCTGCGCCGTGCGCGGCGGTGTCCGCATGATCACGCTCGATGCCAACTACAATACCGGAGGCACGCCGTACAGGCTGCGCGACATCGACTGGACCGATTCCCTGCTGCCCGAAGACCAGCTGGCTTTTCTGCGCGACTCCCTCGCCGCAGGTCCGGAGGACGCGTATATCTTCATACACCAGTGCCTCGACCCGAATGCAGAAGCGCATCACATTCTGAAAAACGCATCCGAAGTCCGTTCGGTGATCAACAAATCCGGCAGGGTCAGGGGAGTTTTTCAGGGACACTACCATCCGGGACTTTATTCCGCGGTGGACGGGATCCCTTACCGTACGCTGCCCGCCGTGTGCGAATCCGGCAGCCTGTATATAGCGGAACTGTGATGACGGGAACCGGCATCACAAAAAAGGAGCGCGCCGCATCTCTGCGGCGCGTATGTTTTTTGTCTTTTATGCACCGTCTTCGGTCGGTATCCCCTTGCTCTGCGCGTATTGTTCGGCATACGAACCGGGAGGGCAGGTGATGACCAGCAGGTCGCATCCGGTGAATGCATCGTCGGCGATCAAGGTTATGTTACCGTAAAGGACGGCTGAGGAAAGGTTCGCGCAGCCTGCAAAAGTGCGCTCAGCGATCACAGATACATTCAACGGTATAAAGATGCCGTTAAGGCTGCCGCAGGACAGGAAGGCTTCGGCTCCCAAGGAAACAAGGCCGGGCGGAAGTTTGACGGCTGTCAGGCTTCCGCAGTAAGCGAACGCGCGGTTGCCTATCGCCGTCACGTTTTCGGGCAGAATGACCGTATTCAGGTTAAAGGATCCGAAAAACGCGGCATGGCCGATCTCGGTCAGCGAAACGGGCAGAACAGAAGGCGCAATCATCAGTCCGGCCGGGAAACAGACGAGTTTCGTGACATTTTTATTGTATAAAATTCCGCCGATCACGGTATAATAGGGATTCTGCGCAGAAACAGTCAGATCCGAGAGCTTTATGCAGTTCCCGAACGATCCTTCCCCAACAGAGACCAGGGTGGAGGGAAGGACGAGAGATTTCAAGGCGCAGGCTGCGAACGCATAGTCGCCGATGAACTCGGTCCCTTCGGGGATATTGACGCCGGTCAGCAGCGAACAGTTGGCGAATGCGAAGGAACCGATGGTTTTTACGCCTGACGGTATTTTTACACTCGTGACGGCTTTGTTGTTAAAAGCGCTGTCCCCGATAGCGGTAACGGCAAATCCGCCGAGTTTTTCGGGAATGTTAACTTCGGGAGACTGCCCGATGTAATTGACAATGACCGAGCCGGACCCGGCAAAGCTGAAAACAAAGTCACTTTCGGGATTGGTTTCCGGTTCGGGTGTTTTTACGGTGACCGTGCAGCTCGCGCTCTTTCCGTTGGAGGATGTCGCAGTGATGACCGCAGTTCCCTCGCCTGCTGCAAGTATCGCACCGCCTTTGCCTATGATCTGCGCCACAGCGGCGTTGTCGGTCAGCCAGGTCAGATCGCTGTCGGTAGCGTTTTCCGGAAGCACGGCCGCCTCGAAGGTATAAAGGTCGCCGGGTTCGAGCGTCAGTTCGGAAACACCGAGTTCCACGGACGTCACGGGCACTTTGACTTCCGAAACGTCAACGGTGCATATCGCTTCCCTGCCGTTAACGGTCAGCACCGATATATAAACGGTGCCCTTAGCTTTTGCCGTCAGTTTTCCGTTCTCGCAAAGGACGATATCGGCATTCCCCGACCGCCACAAAAGCGTTTTGTCCGTCGTATCAGCCGGATTTACAACGGCAGTCAGCGTCACGATGTCCCCGACATTGAGCGACAGCTTCACGTCAGACAGGGTGACCGATTCCGCCTCGATGGCTGTCACCGTAACCGTGCACGCCGCTTTTTTACCGTTTATCGTCTTGGCTGTAATGACGGTCACACCCGGCATGCGCGCGGTCACCCGGCCTCCGATACATTCGGCAACTTTTTTATCCGAGGAGGACCAGATGATCCTGCTGCCGGCGGCAGCCTCGGGCATCACTTCGGCGGTCAGGGTAAAGCTTTCGCCGACTCTGACCGTCCGTTCACTCTCATCGAGTGTGACGGAGACCGCGGCTGAGGGCGTTTCGGTCACCGTAACGGCGCATGTATCCGTTTTTCCGTTGACGGTCCGGACTGTAACGGTCGCTTTTCCCGCACCGGCCGCGTATAAAACACCGCCGGTGCACGATACGACTCCGGCGTCGGAAGTAGTCCAGGTCAGCGTTCTGTCCGAAGCACCGGCCGGAAAAACCGCAGCCGTCAGCGTGTGGGAAGCCCCCTTCGCAAGGGTAACCGACGAAGCGGAAAGGGATACGCCGGACGCTTCGGTTTCGGTGACGGTGACCGTGCATGTATCCGTTTTCCCGTTTACCGTATAAATACCGATCACGGCTCTCCCGGGTCCCACAGCGGTGACGGTTCCGTCAGCGACGGTCGCGACCCGTATATCCGAAGAATTCCATGTGACCCTGTTGTCGGCACCGGCACCGGTATATTTTATCACTCCCCGAAGGGTATATTTTTCTCCCGTTTTTAAACTCAGTTCATCCGTATTCAGTGCTACCGAGAGTATTTCGCCGGCGACCGCGGGTTTTTCGGTTTCGGGTTCGGTCACAGGCTCCGTCTCCGG
>CAZVPD010000262.1:0-3202 GCA_964628455.1 uncultured Lachnospiraceae bacterium | reverse complement strand
AAATTCCCTTTTCCGTATTCTATCAGAAGATCCGTATAACGGTCCACAAGGCGGAACATATCGCTGTCCATATTCAATTTGGCTTTTCCGAAATCCGATTCCCAGTTTTTTATAAGCGGTTTTGCCCAGGTGGTGGATTCGGTAAAATCGTAATCACATCCGCACCAGACCGAAAAAATCTCCGGACCCATATTCGGCCATACCATCGGCATGGAATCCGCGTAATATTCAAGAGAGGAAACCCATGCCGCGTCACGGGCTGCCCGATAGTCGACATCGAGCCATTTTTCACGGAATGAACTGTAAGTTTTCGGTTCGATATTCGGGTAAGCATAATTTTTTCGCGGGAAAGCAATATTTACCGGCGGACGGTCGGCAACGTCAAAGTTCCAGAAGGCCTCAAAGCGTTCCGCCGATCGGTCATAATCGGGCTTGAGAGATAATTCACGATGTTTCATATACGTTTCTCGACTTTCAAAATTTAATCTAATGTTTTGATCATGACTTCCGCGGGAGCAAGATTGTCCGCCATCGCGCGCAGCGTGATATCCCCTCTGCCGTCCGAACGAAGCACAGCCATCAGGCGTCCGTCATAAACTCTGTGCATATTGCCCGTAAACGGTTCGGTGTCTTTCGGATTTGAAGTACCGAGTGCCAGCAGGCAGCCGTTGTCCGCAGTAAAAAAGATTTTATCTGTGCATGAGCAGCAGCAATTCCCGTCCGAGTCAACCACCTCGACTGTTACATAGCAAAGGTCATTGTCGGTACCGATCACAATTCTGTCCGGGGTCAGAAGCAGAGCAGCGGGTTTTTCCGAGGTTTTCAATGTATACCGGCTGCCGTTATCCGCAACGGCGACAAGTTCACCCGGTTCATACGGCACTTCGAATAAAGCCGCATAACGAGGCATAATACGCGAAGGACCGTGATTAAAATAAACCGTTTTGTCTTCATTGTTATAAAGTGGTTTTTCTCCCAATAATTTGCCGTTGAGATATAAACCGACGCTTTCTCCCGATGAATATACGTCAACCAGCAGCGTTTTGCTCTCATAGTCCGGAAAATCCCAAGAAGAAAGGTTGTCATTCCAGCCCCAAAAAGTAGTACATTCGGTTTTTAATTTTTCATCGTTTACGGGACGCCGGACAGCAATATAAGGTACCTCCCTAACCCCCCAGATATAATCGCGGTAGTAAGACTGAGGCCGCTTAAAACCGCAGACATCAATATCGCCGCAGTGCGCACGGTTCCAGGGAAAATCATACAAACGGCTGTTTATTTCATATTCCTCGGCATAATAGACCCTTCCGATACCGGCTTCCCCGAGGTAATCCATCGATGTCCATACAAAATCACCGATTACATAAGGAAGAGCTTCGACTTTAGACCAGTTTTCATATGCCAGTTTGGGAACCGTTTCAGTCCCCATCATCACACGGTCCGGAAACAAAGCGTGGTCTTCTTCATATTTATGAAAATCATAATTATATCCCGCAATATCAAGCGGAGCAAAAGTTTTGTCGGTGTTTCGTCCGACGCCGTTAATAGCCTGCGTGAGCGGCCGTGTCGCGTCGATTGTGCGGATACAGGCTGAAAGCCGGCCGGCATTTTCATAACATCCCGAGGTTCCGTATTGTTCGGGTACTTCATTGCCGATGCTCCAGATGATCACAGACGGATGACACCGGTCGCGCTTGACCATTGAAGCAATGTCGCGCTGCCACCACTCTTCAAAATAAAGGTGGTAGTCATACGGCATCTTCGGCTGACGCCATGCATCAAAAGCTTCATCAATAACATACATACCAAGCCGGTCACATGCGTCCAGAAAAGAGGGAGACGGGGGATTATGCGCACAGCGTACGGCGTTAAAACCCGATGACTTCAACAATTCGATTTTTCTTTCCTCAGAACGCTTAAAAGAAGCGGCACCGATAATACCGTTGTCATGGTGGACGCACCCTCCTCTCATTTTAACAGGTTTACCATTTATCCGCAGTCCGTTTTGAGCGTCCACTTCAACCGAACGTAAACCGAAAACAGTATCCTGTGAATCGACAGGAATATTCCCGCGTAAAATTTCCGTCTGCAGCATATAGAGATACGGCGAATCCGAATCCCATAACCGCGGGGAGGGTATCATCAGCACAGATGTATGCATTCTATCCGACGGTTTTTCGATCGTAGAAATCATCCTGTTTCCGCAGGCGTCGAATATCGTATGAGATAAAACGATATCCGAAGTATCACCTTCCAGCTCAGCAGTGACTTTTATCCGGCCGGAGACATCTGTTTCAACGGAGATGCCCCATAAAGCCAGATGCGTTTTATCTGCCGTATAAAACCAAACCGGGCGATAAATACCCGAACCCGAATACCATCGTGAATTCGGAAGCGACGTGTTGTCGACCGTCACTTTTAATTCGTTGTTTCCCTTTCGCAAATAATCACCGAGTTTATAAAAGAAAGATGTATAACCGTATGGATGGCGACCGAGCAGATTGCCGTTAAGCCACACCTCAGCGTTCATATATACACCTTCAAATTCGATATAGCAGTCGTTTTTCAGATCATCTTCCGACGCTTCGAAATTTTTGATATATATGCCGTGTCCTCCCGGAAAATACCCGCCGTCCCTTCTTGTGGGACATTCTTTTTCAATGGGCTGAGAAATCGAAAAATCGTGAGGTAATGTTACGGGTCCGAATTCCCTGCCGTCAAGCGCGGCATGTCCGAAGCCAAACATCCAGCCGTGATTAAAATCCCGTCTCTGCATAGCATTCCTTTTCTTCGGCGTTTTTATAAAATGTTATAACCGGTCAGTCCTTTCCGCCGCATGATGACTGTCCGCTGTCCGTTTCCCTGCATATCAAACGAAGCTGACATTGTATACTTACCAGCATATCAACGTATTATTTATATCATAAATAGCTGCTCTTGTCAATTATGATACGCTATTTTTGACCGATACATAATATTTATTATATAAATAGATTTATACCTTGATTTTCTCCCTAAAATCTGATATATTTATTATAGCGTTTCATCCGCTGATATGATCGTTTCCCGCTCAACCGGAAATCATGAAACGCAAATATATCCGGAGGATACTCTTTTAATGAAAAGCACTTACATAAAGAAATTCATTGCCGCTGTTCTATGCGTCTGCCTGACCGCATTATTTGTTCCCTTCACATTCATA
>CAZVPD010000261.1:0-3210 GCA_964628455.1 uncultured Lachnospiraceae bacterium | reverse complement strand
TTATTTGTAGATTTAGCATATTAATTTAAGGTTAAGGAGTAAAAAATGAACATACATGATCTGGTGATTAAAAACCGCAGCTACCGCCGTTTTGAACAAAGCATTGCAATTTCACGCGAAACACTGCTGAAGTGGACCGACACGGCGCGGCTGACAATGTCCAGCGTCAATATCCAGCCGCTGAAATATTTTTTAGCCTTCAATCCCGAAACCAATGCAAAAATCCGTCCTCATATCCGCTGGGCAGGATTGCTGAGTGATTTTAACGGACCCGAAGAAGGGGAGAACCCTTCGGCTTATATTATAATATGCGTTGATAAAAACATTCAGAATGCGACTCCGGAACGTTTTGCCAAAGACATCGGAATAGCGGCTCAGACAATTATGCTGGAAGCGGCTTCTTCGGATTACGGCGGTTGTATGATCGGAAATATGAATGCCGGTGAAATCGCAAAGGCGCTTGAGCTGCCCGAAAGCTGGCAGATAGGACTGGTCCTGGCACTGGGAAAACCGGCTGAAAAAGTTGTCCTGGAAGTTCTCGATCAGGGCGGTTCTTCCGCTTATTACCGGGATGTCTTCGATATACACCATGTTCCCAAAAGGAAACTCGAAGATATCGTATTATATTGAATTATATCCGATCTTTCGTCTGCGGTATAATCATGGTTCTTTAAAATCTGCAGAATTACAGGACAGGCAAAAAAAACCGATTTGTTGCATTAAACATGAAAGTTTACAAAATAACATTTGCTTTCATCAAAATATAACTTGACTAAAAATGATTTTTTTTATACAATAGTCTGAGAATTAATTTTTAAAGGGAGAATAACAATGGAAAGAGTTTATAATTTTTCTGCAGGGCCTTCGATGCTTCCGTTGCCGGTGCTTCAAAAAGCGGCAGGTGAGTTGGTGAATTACGGCGATTCCGGAATGTCTGTCATGGAGATGAGCCACCGTTCCGCGGTATATGAAAATATTATAGCGGAGGCTCAGGCAAAGCTTCGTCTTTTAATGAATATCCCGGAAAATTACAAGGTCCTTTTTCTGCAGGGCGGAGCTACTACGCAGTTTGCCTCGATTCCTTATAATCTTCTTGTCGGTTCAGGCAAAGCAGATTATATCGTTACCGGCATGTTTTCTAAAAAAGCATATACGGAAGCAAAAAAATACGGCGATATCAGGCTGGCCGCATCATCCGAGGACAGAAACAATACGTATATTCCGCAGCTTACCCGAAAAGATTTCCGGGCTGATGCGGATTACGTTCACATATGTTTCAATAACACGATTTACGGGACGAAATTTAATTATATACCGGATACAGGCGATATACCTCTGGTTGCCGATATGTCTTCATGCATACTGTCGGAACCGGTTGATGTGACGAAATTCGGGCTCATATATGCCGGGGCTCAGAAAAATATGGCTCCCGCGGGACTTACCGTAGTCATCATACGTGATGATCTGCTGGGACATGCGCGTCCCGATACCCCTGTCATGTTTGATTATAAGATCATGGCCGAAAACGATTCGATGTATAATACCCCCCCGTGTTATTCCATATATATAGCAAAACTGGTATTCGAATGGCTGCTCGAACTGGGCGGTCTTGATGCGATGAAGAAAATAAACGCGCATAAAGCGGGCCTTTTATATGATTATATTGACGGCAGCGATTATTATATAGCACCTGCCGTAACGGATTATCGCTCCATGATGAATGTCACTTTTGTTACCGGCAATGAAAACCTGGACAAGAAATTTGCCAAAGAAGCAGAAGCGGTCAGTTTTAAGAATATTAAGGGACACCGTTCTGTCGGAGGCATGAGAGCGTCCATATACAATGCCATGCCTGCCGAAGGTGTGGAAAAGCTTATTGATTTTATGAAGGCATTCAAAACAAATAATCCCAAATAAGACAGGAGCAGCTAAAAATGAAAAAAATCCGGTTGTTAAATAAAATCGCCAAAGTCGGTCTGAATATTTTCGATACGTCCAGATACGAAATCGGTGAAAATATCGCAAACCCCGACGGTATCATCGTCCGTTCGGCCGACATGCTTCAGCTCGAATTCAATCGCGAATTGCTGGCCGTCGCACGGGCAGGTGCAGGAGTCAACAATATTCCCGTGGAACGCTGTGCGGAGCAGGGCATCGTCGTTTTCAATACGCCGGGTGCAAACGCAAACGGTGTTAAGGAACTTGCCATAGCCGCGCTTTTACTGGCGTCACGCGATATTACCGGCGGTATTGAATGGACAAAAAGTCAGGCCGGCAAAGAAGGAATCGCAAAATCAGTCGAAAAAGAAAAAGCCAGATTTGCGGGCATCGAGATCGAAGGGAAGACACTCGGAGTCATCGGTTTGGGGGCAGTCGGGGGAATGGTGGCAAATGCCGCAAGGAATCTCGGGATGGATGTCATCGGATATGACCCTTATATTACGGTTGAAGCGGCTTGGAGTCTGTCGCGCTCCATAAAAAAAGCCTCGGGTTATGACGAAATATATAAAAATGCGGATTATATAACCGTTCATGCACCGGCTACCCCAGAAACCAAAGAGATGTTCTGCGCGGCTTCCTTTGCAAAAATGAAAGACGGAGTCAGAATTATCAACTTATCCCGTGCCGACCTTGTTCATTCACAGGATATGATCAAAGCTATTCAGAGCAAAAAAGTCGCATGTTATGTCACGGACTTTCCGACAGATGAGACGGTCGGTGTAGACGGAATTATAGCCATCCCTCATCTCGGCGCATCTACAAACGAGTCGGAGGATAATTGCGCCGTCCTGGCGGTACAGGAACTGATAGAGTTTCTCGAGAACGGCAATATAAAAAACAGCGTCAATTATCCCGATGCTTCGATGCCCCATTCCGGAGATTCACGGATATGTGTTCTGCACAAAAATATACCCAACATGCTTTCTCAGATTTCCTCGGCTGTATCGGCGGAAAAGATCAATATCGAAAACATGCTGAATCGTTCAAAAAAAGAATATGCCTATACCATCGTCGAGATCAACGGCAGAATACCTCAGAATACGCTTGACGCACTTTATGCTATCGAAGGTATTATCAGAATAAATATTTATTGATTGAATAACCGGCATTCCGGAAAGTGTATTCATTTTTAGACAAGGAGTATTCTTGTGGCGTTAAGCAAAATCATGATGTCTGCGCTGAAAGCACTTTCGTATGCTGATATTGATG
>CAZVPD010000260.1:0-3220 GCA_964628455.1 uncultured Lachnospiraceae bacterium | reverse complement strand
TGCACGGCTGCGATACCGCTCTTTTTGAAAAGGATTCCGGCAATATACCCGTTTATACGGGTATCAACGATAAATATATGACCGTATATGAAAAATTCGCGACTTTTATCGGTGATAAAACGATTTCCCGATCCAACGATAATTATACGGATCTTTTTACAAACGGCAGACTTTTGTTTATGTCGATGAGTGTCGGACAATTGAATCCGCTCCGCGAAATCGAACCCGATTACGGAATCGTTCCTTTCCCGAAATATGATAACGAACAGGAACAATATTATTCGTTCGTGACTAACCAGATACAGCCCACCGTTATACCGGTCACAAATTCCGATTTGCTGCGGACAGGCGCTGTGCTCGAAAACCTTTCTGCCGAATCTTACCGGCTGGTTCGCGATGATTACTTCACCGTATTGCTGAACTATAAATATATTCGCGATGAAACTTCGATTGAGATGCTTAATCTTATTTACGCAAGTCCCGCCTGTTTTGAGATCGAACACATTTATTTATGGGCTAACGCGCAGGATGTCATCACGGGCGGACTTATGAACGGCAAAACAGATATCGTTTCGGCAATGGCTAAAATCGAGCAGAAAATGATTGCGGCTATGGAAGAGACGATCGCTTATCTGGCAGACGCATAAATCAAGAGTAAATAAATATAATAAACAGTTTCAGGAGGATGATTATGTTAAAAGTAGCGATGCTGAGTAAATGGCATGTTCACGCGGAAGGTTACGCAAATCAGCTGCTCCAGACAGGTAAAGTCGAAATCAAAGCGGTCTGGGACGACGACGCCGAACGCGGCAGTGAATGGGCAAAACGGCTGAACGCCGATTTTGAGCCCTGTCTCGACACATTGCTGGCAAGAGAGGATATCGAAGCCGTCATATGCGATGCAGCCACAACCGCGCATAAAGATGTCATCGTAAAAGCCGCCAATGCTAAAAAGCATATCTTTACCGAAAAAGCACTGGCCCCGACTCTCGCCGAATGCGAAACAATCAAAGAAGCCATTGTCAGAAACGGTGTTACATTCGTCATTTCGTATCCGATGCGCGGTTCCGGCATTATTAAATTCGCACGTAAAATGATTGCGGACGGCGCTTTCGGCAAAATCTCTCTTATACGCATCCGTAACGGCCATAACGGTGTCAGCGGCAACTGGCTGCCTGCTTACTGGTTCGAAAAGAAAGACGCGGCAGGCGGAGCTATGATGGACCTCGGATGTCACCCTATGTATACACTGGCTTATCTGTGCGGCAAGCCGAAGCGCATTACCGGTATGTTTACCGCTCCGTTCGGATCAAAAGTGGATGAAAATGCCGTTGCAGTTGCCGAATTTGAAAACGGTCTCATCGGTATCGGGGAAACCTCTTTCATAACCTACAGTTCCCCAGAAATGATCGAGATTTACGGCTCCGAGGGAACTCTGATCTCCTCGGGCGGCGATGTGAAGTTTTTAGCCGCAAAACTGAGCCCTTATGCCGACGGATGGATAAAACCCGCCATCCCGAAGAGCAATCCGATCCCCCTTCTCCAGTTTGTGGACGCCTGTATCAGCGGGACAGGTTCACCGGAAGGTTTGGGCATCGATGACGCACTCGCACTGACCGAACTTCTTGAGAACGCGTATATCGGTGACGCAAACAATTCGATCGTCGTAAAATAAATATATAAACATATAAAAGCCGGGAAACTGAAGCAGTTTCCCGGCTTTTATATGTTTAAACGCAGATATTATTCGAGAAGCATGATCTCCTCAACTGTTTTATCCAGCGCGGCCTGAACTTTCACTTCGTATTTTTCATAGAATGAAGCTATGTCCCGGCTCTTTGTTCCCGAAATGCAAAGGAACTGATAGCTGAAATCGGCAAAATTAAAAATATCGCCGATATCATAAATCCTGTTGGAAAAAATTAAATTCAGCATATCTTCGGACTCTTCGTCGCGGATGGATTTGCCTTTGAGATTGATTTCCATATAAGCAGGCTGAAGCGTATACTTTGATTCTGCCGCAAGCGCTTCGGTAATGATGCCTGTCCTTTCAAGATTTCCCGCGGTTGCGGGAACCGACATCAGTCCGGTCCAGTGAACGCTTACCAGATTATAATATTCCTGCTGCTCATCGTTGTATTTCGGAATAGGCAGTATACCGAAATTCAAATCGACAGCACGGAGCGCAGATACCGACATGATCGTAAAATAGCAGAATAATCCTTTTTCTTCGGTGAACATGGTAAAGAATTCGGCTTCCGTAACTCCGTCCGCATGAAGGTCGAGATATCCGTCATCATAGATCAAATCAAAAATTTTTTCTATGACCGCAAAATTATACTCGCTTTTGAAAGTCAGGTACGGAATATCATTTTCGTCTTTGTCCGCAAGCAGGCAGCCCGCACCGCGGAACAAGGCTCCCGTCGCGTCATATCTTCCCAAAATACCGTAAAGATCCTCTTTTGCCTGTTTTCCGTCGCCGTTTAAGTCTGACGCGACACCGGCGCTGAGTTCGAGCATTTTGTCCATAGTCCATGTTTTATTGTTAACGGTTTCATACAGATCGGGCGTATTATAATCAGCAGCAAGGTCCTTGTTGAATAAAACGCAGTAAGTAGCGTCTTTATCCATAATATTGATATCTGTAGCCGCAAGATATAATTTGCTGTTTATCGAAAGGTCTTCAACCGAATTCTGATCCCACCACGGTTTCGTAAAGTCAATATATTCCATTTTGTTTAAATCGGTCAGGAAACCCCCGGAAATCAGCGACGGAACTTCATACAGACGAACATAGGACAGGTCGTAAGAATCATCCCCCGCCGAAACGGCTTTTTGTATCACGCCTTTGATCTGGCCGTATGCAATATTCTCGATTTTAATATTTACGTTGTATTTTTCCGTGACCGTCAGATTTCGTCTGAACACGGCATCGTTTATGCTTTCGCCGTTTTCTTCTTCGGCATAAATATCACGATTCACGCCGCCTATGGGCCAGTCTGCAATTTCATAATGAAGCACATTGAAAATATGACCCTCGAAATCAGACTCGGGAAGATCGGGATACAGACGCTCCGGAGCGGTTTCGGCGGCTGTTTCGGCTGATGTGTCGGCAGTTTCCGTTTTGGGATCCGAAGCGGAACAGGACAGGATGACGGTAAGCAGTGAAACAAGTATAAAACACGCAATAAACTTTTTCATGATTTCCCCTTTATGTTCG
>CAZVPD010000259.1:0-3236 GCA_964628455.1 uncultured Lachnospiraceae bacterium | reverse complement strand
AAAAACGGCAAACCGCTGATGATCGGCGAATTCCACTTCGGCGCGCTTGACCGCGGACTGGACGCGACGGGCATACGAGGCGTGACGACCCAGGAAGAAAGAGGCAAGGCTTACCGGCACTACATGCACGCCGCGGCCGCGCACCCGTGCTGCGTCGGTGCTCATTACTTCACCTTAAACGACCAGGGATACCTCGGGCGCTTTGACGGCGAGAATTACCAGATAGGCCTGGTCGACGTCTGCAACCGCCCCTATGACGAATTCGTTTCGGGCATTATAAAAACCAACGGCGAGCTGTATAACGTCGCCGACGGAAAAACAGAACCGGCAGCCGAAAAAGCAGCGGAAATACCGGCGATTTTTTTCTGACATACGCCCGAAAAAAAGGGAGCCGCAGCAAAACCAAAATTTTGCTGCGGCTCAGCCGTGCCCGGAGTCCGTTTGCTTATCAGCGGGATAACGTAAAAAAATCATGCTGCCTGAGTAGAATTTCGGGATGGGCATGTATAAAGCATTCATCGCATTTTGACGAAACAAAAAATATTTTCTTGAATATGCCAACCTTTCATGATTTCTTTCCACTATATAATCAAACGGTTCCGGAGAAAAAATGTGAATAAACAAAAAGCAGACGATCTTATATCGGAATACCTCCCCAAAGTGTATGGCTTTGCCGTAAAAAAAGCCTTCAGTTACGAGGAATCTGAGGACTTGTGCGCGGATATTATCAGCGAACTGTACCGGTCGCTGCTGACTGCGGGTGAGATATACAATATGGACGGCTATGTATGGCGAATCAGTGCGCATGTATATTCGAAATTCGTCTCGTCAAAGAAAAAGCACCGGGGAGTTTCTATCGACGGAACAGAAATTCCGTTTCAAGACGTCTATTTTACCGGTGAAAACGAACAGCTGCTGTACCTGCGCCGCGAAATATCTTTCCTAACGAAAGTGCGCCGTGAAATTGTCTATTCATATTATTACGAAAATAAAAGCATCGCTGCCGTTTCATCCGCTATGGATCTGCCTGCCGGAACAGTCAAGTGGCATCTCAATAAAGCAAAAAATGACCTGAAGGAAGGATTTATTATGGAAAGAAAAATCGGAAAACTCGGATTGAAACCGATCAAAGCAACAAGCATCGGACACAGCGGAGATCCCGGAACAAACGGCGGTCCCGTATTCTACCTGGGAGACAGTTTAAATCTGAACATCGTCTACAGCGTTTATCACAATCCTAAAACAAGGGAAGAAATAGCGGAACAATTGGGTGTTACCCCCGTTTTCATTGACGAAAAAATCGAATTTCTGGAAAGCAACGGATTTTTGGTAAGAAAGCAAAAAAACCGTTTTACCACCTTTGTAAATTTTGATCCCGAAACCTATTCGCTTGAAGAAGAGGAAAACAAGCTGAAAAAGCAGTATGAAATTGCCGGTCTTCTCGCCCGGGATTATGCCGATTCAATACGGGAAGCCATTACCGATGATCGGAATGTGTATATTCCCGGCGGTAACAAAGAGTTGTTTGAAGCTTTCGCTGTCTTTTACGGAGTAGCGAGTAAATGTCAGATCACGATCAATAAAGATTTATCAAAATATTATATTAAAACAACCGGTGGCGGAAATTTTATCACGCTTGTTGAATTACCGTCAGAGCAGACCGATACGGATTACGTTTCTGTTCTGAAACCCCGGAAACTATGGACTTGCGGCAGTATGACGCGCCGATCAGAAAAATATCCGGTGTTTTCATGGTCTGTAGATTCAAAATTCAGTTCAAGAAAAGGTTTCTGGCAAAACAATCAGACTTCCGATTATGAATATTTATATGAGTTTATGACCGGTGAAATTACCGATAATCCGGCAAACGCAGATAAGTTCAAACGGCTGAGAGAACGGAAGTATCTCACCGATGACAATAAAATCAATATCATGGTTTACAAAGGAGAAGCAGAAGATTTATTTGCAAAAATACCATCGCTTGACGATACTTTTAAAAAGAAATTCGCAGGATATGCTCTTGAAGCCGCGGAGATGACTGCCAAAAACTATCCGCCTCAAATGCGAGACCTTATTATAAGCTGGAACGCCGGTGGTTTTGTAAGCAATCCTGTAGCCGTAATGGTAATGGACATCCTTTATGACGACGGCAGATTCAAAGCTCTTGCCGAGAATGAAAAAGTGACGTCAAACTTAATTATGTTCTGCGACAGACTTCCGACCGTATAAAAGCGCACAGCCCGCAGATTTCGAAATGAATCTGCGGGCTGTATCTGTCCTGTTCGGCTGCTGTTGTTTCTTTCGGGAGTATCGCTTCCGACGCATTTTTGTTTATCGGTTTATTCTTTGATTATCTTTTTTTGGAAATGACGATACCAGTTCCGGCGGCGGCAAGCACACAGACTATAACCGCGAAAGCGTCGGCTGTCTGAGGAGCGGCTGTCACAACAGGCGCAGCTTCAGCTGCAGGAGCTTCTTCGGCTGCGGGAGCTTCTTCGGCTGCGGGTGCTTCTTCGGTTGCGGGAGCGGCGGCAGCGGGAGCAGCTCCGCAAAGAACGACTTCGGAAACCTGAAGAACGGCGGACAGTGTCGAGGGCATTTCCAATTTATAGTATTCGTATGCTGCGGGAGCGGCAACCTGGAACATGAAGTATGTGAAGTTTACTTCCGCAAGTTCGGCCTCGGCGCCTTCGTCGATAACCGTCCATGTCGCGTTGTCGTTCGAACCCGAAAGGATCCAAGTCTCAGGGTTTCTGCCGTTGTATTCGGCATTGTCGTTTGCCGTTGCAAGCAGATAATAGTCGACGGCATAAGCCGCGTCCATTTTCCAGGTCACTTCGGCGGGAAGAGTTCCGGTGCAGAATTTCGTCGCCGTATCACCGTCAAACAGATTCGGCGCGCCTTCGTTGGCGAATCCTTCGGTCCCGACCACGGAATCAAGCACGACATTGGCCGTCAGGATGTTTTTGCCTTCGGCGATGCTCTCGACAACGAGCGGATCAGCCGCCGAAACGCCGATCATGGCAAGGGTCGTGAACAACAGTGTAAAAATAACAAGAAATGCCAGTTTCTTCATGGATATTGCCACCTCTCATAAAATATTAAGTGTATCAGACTCTGCCATTATAGCATATATTATTTATATTTGCAATATATTTTATGAATATTATGAATGTTTTTTTGTATGTGATACAATGATGTGATCCAAAAAAGCGAGAAGAAATCCTCAAGATATG
>CAZVPD010000258.1:0-3252 GCA_964628455.1 uncultured Lachnospiraceae bacterium | reverse complement strand
CGAGCGGTCATTGTGCTCATCTCGAACCATCCGAGCGCTTCGGCCGCACGGCGGTTCACGTCATACATATACGAATCGAGATCTTCGGACATAGCAGGTCTTTTGCGGTCGTAAACGGCGATGCTCTCATAGATCCGCCCGGCATCGGCCGATGTCACCTGCGGACCGAACACCAGCTTCATCTGCAGGTATTCCCCTGATGTCAGCAGGTATACCCCCGCTTCCTCGTCGTTTTTATTATCCGGAACACCCCCGGGATACACGGTCAGTTCGCTCAGTTCCGCGGCGGGTCTGTTTCCCGACGACGTGAAAACACCTGTTTCGGGGTTGTATTCCCAGTCCGGGGGCAGGATCATTTTTATAAAGAATTCGGGATCGGCTGCATACCTGTCGGTTTTGTCACCCTCCGTCACGGTGATCTCCGGTGAAATAAAAACGGTCTGCGGCCGGTTGTCGAGCATCTCGTTATAAAGGCGAATCATCGTGCTGACCGACTGTTCGCGCGTATAATCTTTTTTCGGGGCGAAGAGATTGTTTCCGACGCCGATCATAACGCCCCATTCGCCCATATACCTGATTCCTTCCTCCGCCCAGAGGTCGATCTGCGCCCTGTCGCCGTAAAGGGGCATCGGCCTTGTGTGAACGGGCAGAAAGGCGCAGGTTTTATAGGTGTTAACCAGTATTTTAGCCGCCTCCTGGCGGTTTATTTTACCGTTCGGATCGAAAATGCCGCCGCCGCGCCCTTCCACGATACCGAGCGCCTGGGCATACAGGACACTGCCGTCTTCCGTGTCTTTGAAAATATGACTGTTTACGGATCTCACAATGTCCGTGATCGATCTGCCGGAATACACTTCGACCAGCCTGACCGCCAGACGGCAGTATTCGGCCCGTGTTACGGCGACATTATACTGTCCTGCCAGTTCGTCGGGTACAAGACCGGCTTTTTTGGCTGCCGTGACTTCCGGCAGAGCCCACGAACTGGGCGTGTTGTACAGATAGCGTATCACGCCGGCATAACCCTCGGTGAACGTATCGAAATACGACGAAACGACCGCGATATCGCCGCGGAATGCCCCTGCGCGGTACCATTTAACGCCCGGAGCCGCTTCCAGGATCACAACGCCGTTTTTATTGATGTATTTTTTTTCGAGGTTTTTTGAAACGACCGCCAGCCCGCTTGAGAAACCGGTATGCGGATAGGTATCCCCGGGCAGCGCGATGACTGTATTTCCGTTTTTATCGATATAATATCCGCTGCCGTCCTCGCACACCCCGGCCAGGCCTTCCGAAAAATCAAGGGATGCCGGATTGACCGAACTGTAAATGACCGGAATGACCGTGCTGCCCTTTTTGTCGATATAACCCCACCGGATATTGATACCGTAAAAATCTTCGTTCACGCCGACAGCTGCAAGCCCTTCGCAAAAATCGCGGAAATAATCCCATACGGCGCCCGAGAGTATCTTCCCGTCATACGAAGCCAGACCGTATTTACCGCCGGGAGCCTGATATACGACATAACCGTCCTGCATGTATACCAGAGTCGCCCTTAAAAAAGGTTCGCTCAGTTTTTTGAATTTATCGTTGATAAATCCGGTTTTTTCATCCAGCGTATACGCGTAATACTGATTTATATCCGATTTATACAGCGTATCGCAGACAAAGCCGTAAAGCGTTTCTCCGGAAGCGCTGATGATCCCGTATTTTCCTTTATACTGAACGATCGCGGCATTGTTTTCGAAATGGTCCGCCACCGTATCGTATATCGCCTGAATGACGATTTCCCCGTCCCTGTTTTTATAGCCGGACAGGCCGTTGTCCCCTTTAAACGGGACAAGCGGCGTTTCCGGGACAGCCTCGGACCTGCTTTTCGCTTCGGCCAGAGAGGCGTAAATCCCGGCATCGATGATACGACCGTCAAGGTCGGCCCTGCCCCACCTGCCGTCCAGACTGTAGTAAATATATTTACCGTCGATCTCGACATCGTCGTATTTCATCGCCATGACGTATTTATAGCTGTCATAGGACGAAGCGGAAACAAACAGCGGCAGCAGAAGAAACGGGAGCAGCAGCATTGAGCCCGTCAGCAGCATTCGTTTTATAAAAAGCAGCAGTTTCAGCATAATTCATTCACCCCGTAAAACAGCGCGGCGGCATCCTTCCGGCCGCAGCCGGTTTTCCGTCCGTCATCCGTTCATCCGCAAAAAATAAAACACAAAGGCTTTTTCGTTCCGGTATGACGGCAGACATTTTATTATGTTCCGAATTTGAACTATCTACTCAGTATAGCATGAATATTTTATCATTTCGTGTTTAATATTTGAACATATATATTTTATTTGCGCAGGCCGGAAGATCTCTTTTTTAAAAAAATCGCATTTACATCCGTCTTTTTCCGCACTGTATCGGTGCATCGAGAAAAAATTCCGCAATAGAACAAATACCGTTCTTGAATTATTTATATTTAAATGTTATACTGAATCGAATCCCAATACAAATACCGCACCATCCGACCGTGCCGGACCGACGGCCGCGTGCGATTATTTTTTACTCTTCTCCGGGATTATCAATAAAAGATCGGAAGGTTTGAAATGACGGAAGATATTCGTTCCACCATAGAAAAATTATGCGTCATCTACGGACTCGAAGGAGAGATCGTCTCGCTGAGTCCCGTGCTCAACGGCCATATCAACCACACGTATCACATCGTCCTGAAGAACAACGGGGCGGAAACCCGGTACATCATACAGCAGATCAACAGCCACGTCTTCCGCGAACCGCAGAAGATCATGAACAACATCAAGGCGATCACCGACTGGCTCCGCGGGAAGCGCAACGGGTCCGGCTGCGATGTTCTGACTTTTCTCGAGACAAAGACGGGCGCCAACCACGTTGTTTTCGACGACATTCACTTCTGGCGCATAGCGGATTATATTCAAAACTCCGTCACGCTCGAAAAAGTCGAGAGCGCCGAAACCATGCGGCGCACGGGTTATGCGTTCGGCAATTTTCAGCAGATGCTCTCGGACATGCCGCACGGCATGCTTTCGGAAACCATTCCCGATTTTCACAATACGAAAAAGCGCATCGCCGACTTCTTCGCCAAAGTGAAGGAAGACCCGTGCGGAAGAGCCGCGTCGGTATCCGAAGACATCGCGTTTTTCGAACAGCACAGGGACCGTTTTTCCCTTCTCGAAGAACTCTTCAAGTTCCGTCTGAGGTAGAAGAGGAACGTCGTTTGATGTATGT
>CAZVPD010000257.1:0-3312 GCA_964628455.1 uncultured Lachnospiraceae bacterium | reverse complement strand
TTTCCGAGATTTTTGTGTTTCTCGCGTAGGTCGCGTCATTCATCAGGTCGCCGGTTATTTCCGTCGCGAACAGGTCATGGGTATGGGCGGCATAAGAATGAAAGGAATCGTCGCGGGAAACCATGGAAAAAGAAGCGCCTTCGAAATCCATATCGGGCAGGTCGGGGGCATAATCCGGTTCCGGTTCCGTTGTCTCGGCCGTACTTACCGGAACTGTCGTATCGGCATTATCCTTTGTCTGTTTTTCCGCGCAGGCAAAGCCGGACGCAACGGAGAACAGCATAAGCAATGCGAGTATTATCGCTGTGAATCTCTGCATTTTTAACCGCCTTTTTAATGGATTAATGATAGGGTGTATCATTTATATAAAGATAACATAAAATTTCCGAACTGTCAATATGAATTTACTGGACTGAGATGCCCAAACATCAACGGAATGCCGACGGGCAGTTTTTTTTGCGACCTGATATGGATCAATGCCGTTTTTTTATTTTCCGCAGTATGAATACAAGAAACTGCAGGATGATTCCTGCCGCCACTCCGGACGCAATGATGAACATAAAAGAAACGATGCCGACAAGGTCTGTCCATCCTTCCGCTGTTTTGGCAAGAGCCGTATAAAACATATATCCCGACGCCGTTAAATAGAACAGAAAAACCGTATAAAAAAATATTTTCTTATCAAGCCATCCTCCGGCTGTGACAGCCGCCGAAACAACCGCCGATAAAATCGCAAAGCCGGTCATGTTTTCCACGGCAAGAGTCATGCCCGATAACACGGCAAAAACAATCAGCTGCAGAAAGGTCAGCAGGCACAATGTGCCTGCGGCATACAGCCATTTTAAGGAATATCCGGGGGGGATTTTTATCACGGCATTACCGGGTCCTTTCAGACATGTGATCCTATTTAAAAACAAACGAATAAATATCGGCATCCTTCATGACAAATTCCATAACAACCGGTTTCCCTTTCAATAATGCGGGCGACCCGTTTTCAAAACCGATCTGCCTGTCGACTTTATCTCCGAAAATTTCACCGCTGTTCAGAACGGTGCCGTCCTCTCCGGATATTTTAATATAGATCGAACCGAGTGCCGACGTGCTGAAATTCAGAAACAATTCGTCCCCCCCGTAAATAAACGGCTTCGTCACCACCCTTTGCGGATCGTATGCCGCGTTATAAGATACAAATCCGTCCACCCGCAGGCTGTACCTGTAAAGCACCGCGGGAATGCCCATCCAGTGATTCGCCATCACAAACATCGCCAGTTCGTTGTCCGTTCCGGGTTCATACCCCGGCATTTCGATCATTCCCAATGTCGGATACCCGTCACCGTAAACCCAGTTTTTCGGCTGTTCGGGACCCGGACGGATAAACGCTTCATCATAACGTTTCCACTTCATCCCGTCGCGCGAAGTCATAAACACGCAGTCGGTCACCGTCAGACCGTAACGGGGATGCAAATTCATCCGCATAAGCCGCTGTTCCCTGCCGCACAATTTTTCAAAACTGTCATTCCAGCCCGTGCGCTCCACATACCGGGTCGGAAAGCCGGTCAGAACATGTTCGCCGCGGTAATATTTACTCACGCAATTGGTATACAGCGGAACATCATCGCCGCCACCGAAATCCAGCAGAACAGGATCGCTCCATTTCTTAAAATCGGCCGATTCGATATACCGGATATCCCGTATTCCCACCCAATTGGCATTTTGCCCCGCAGCGTCATGAAACCCGCGGATATATCCGATGTATTTTTTATTTATCCCGTCCCACAAAACCGTGTTGAGCGTATCAAAGGCGCCCTTATCCGTCATAACCCATCCCTTTTGAAAACGAATCGCATCGGCGCTTGTCCAGCACCAGAGTCCGCCTTCACCCGAACCGATACCCTTATACCGTTCGGAATCCGGACATTCGGGATTCAGATCCTTCATCACCATGAAATTATCAAAACGATTGTCGGAACTGTCCAGGATGATGTTGTTTTCGGTCGAACCGTCAAAGAAGCGTAAGCCGAGATCCGGCTTTGTCCAGTGGAGGCCGTCCCTGCTTTCCGCGTAACAGACGCGGATATCGGAAACCGTATGTCTGGTCTTATCGGAACTGATCATCTGCCAGCCCAGATAATAAAGCCTGTATAATCCGTCGTCGTAAATAAAATTATGGTAATCGCACCCGTCTCCTTCCCACGGAGCGTCGTGCACAAGAACAATCTCCCGTTTGACAGGTTCATGCAGTTTCGGTCTTGCATCTGTTTTCGGGTTATCGATCATCGTATCGTCCCAGAAAAATTCCCTGCGCTTTTTGATATCGAGCATCTAAATCATTCCTTTATTTATTATAATATGTTTTTAAAACTGCTCGGAGTAAAGCCGGTTTCGCGTTTTATAAAATATGTAAGATAGAACGGTGACGAAAAATTCATTCTGCAGGCAATTTCTTTCATTGTCAATCCGCTGCGTATCAGTCTTATGCAGTGCTCACAGCGCAGATAATTGAAATATTTCATAATGCCGCCCCCTGTATACAACTTAAAAATCGCTTTCAACGTACCCGGCGTTTCATACAGGTCATGGCAAATATCCCCGACGGTCAGATTGCGGTCGATATTTTCCTTCATGTATGACACTATTTCCGAATAATGTATCGATTTATATGATTGTGATGCTTCACCGACAGCTTCGGTTCCGCGTCTGCTGATCGAAAGGCATAGCAATTCAAGATGACTTTTTATGATCTGATAACCGATGTCATCAGGAGCAGACGTGCTGTTCAGATGAGCGTATTCATTTATATTAAATCCTTCGAATATCGAAGGAATTTCTTCGATTATACAGCTGATATGCTCAATTTCTTTTACGCTGAGACGGATTTTACCGACAGGCATTATATTTTCAAAACCACTGCCGTCAAAACTTATGATAAATACTTCAAACGGATGCATATTGTATGACCATGCGGTGTGAAACACATTCAGACGGTGAACCACCATATCACCTTTCCGGCATTCAAAAACTTTATCTCCGGAAGTGATACCCGCTTCTCCGTCTATAAAAAAATCAAGTTCCCAAAAATTATGGCTTTCACCCGGAAATATATAATCGTTTTTAAATGTCAGATGATAAATCGTATACAGATTACGAACAGACAGCAGTGAATAAACTTTAACAGGCGTGTAATTCAAAGTTTTAAATCACCTCTTTTATTCTGCCCGAAATCGTATGCAGTTTGACTTTTTTACTATTGCAGGCACCTTTATATATCATTATAATTATAAACATAAAAATGTCAATCATAATATATTTTTT
>CAZVPD010000256.1:0-3332 GCA_964628455.1 uncultured Lachnospiraceae bacterium | reverse complement strand
AAATTCGGTGATATTTTACGAATCATTAATTTCTTGATATGAATCATACATACATCATCAACGCATGCTTTTGACAATATTATGTGAATTCATCAGGTCTGGCGTCTATGTAACAAGTTCCGGCCGAGAACTCGTGACATCAACATTAGCTTCTTACAGACAGGTTGCTATAGTTTCTTTCAACATAGATTCTGCTGCTGCACCTATATTGACATTTGCAGAAATTACTGCTATATCTTTTTGAGATATGTTAATCCTTGATCAATGGTTTATGTGTTTTATTACGGGCATGTTCCCGTTGCGGTTAAAGAAATTGATTCACTGTTTGTCCCTGCATAAACGGTCGCGCTCAATAAGGTTTTGTATTCTCGTCCGCTGACCGCGTTGAATGTTTCATATATGTCTAACTCATCCGAATTGACATCATAGGACCACCCTTGATTAACTTTAACCCAGATATTGAATATGTTTTTGTAATAAAAGTCAATTTTCGCGACAATTCGTGTGACTGATGAATTTCCGTAAACAGAGGCCAAAACACTTCCCTGAGTACCGTTAAAATATATGTCGCATGAAACACTGCGTATATAACTCCATCGATATACGCTGATTTCATTAACTTCGGCGGCATATAACGGGATCGTCCCCATGACAAGGCATGCTGCAACAAGAATCATACACAATAACGATTTGCTTTTCATTTTCAATCTCTCCTTATAAATTTTTGTATTGGCTTTCACTCTATATAACGTTTGATCATTGAAAATCTTTCTTGTTTTATTTGTTTTTTAAAAGTTTGTGAAATAACTACAAATATATTGTCAATATATGTATAAAAAGACGAACGTTAATAGCAAAACGTTCGTCTCTTCGTCTATTGATATATGCTCTCGGCTATCTTAATCAGCTCATCCTCTGATAAATCCAGGTTATATGATTCAATCATATAACTGTATTTAAAATCTTCCCACATTAAAGTATATGATAAAATATCATTTGAGTATACCGCTAAAATACCGGGATAACCGCTTATCTCTATATCATATATGATACAATTTTTATTATCAATTAATGTTTCATTAGAAGAAATCACTTTTTGAATATAAATTAATGCTTTAGTATCATTTATATGATATGTAATTTTATTACTGTAGTCGGTAATAAACCGGTTTGCCGCTTCATATCCGTTCGGCAAATATGCAGGTTCTTTAAAGTCCGCCGTATTTTCAGTAGATACTGCAGGTGTTTGATCAAATTTTATTGAAATATAGTCATCAAACCATTCTACTATTGCATTCCAAAAGTTGTTTCGAACTGCCTCAATACTCATGGCGCCGGCAAACAATACTGTACAGACAATCAACAGGGCAGCGACAATTCGTTTAGTAATAACCAAACCCCGCCGGTATTCATGTGATTTAAAAGCCATATTTATGTTTCGCTTGATTTTACGATCTGCACGCTTTGATATCATACTGTCCGCCATATTGAGTGACCTTGCATATGCAACATCCTGTTCGATCAGCACATCTCCGGCAAGCAATATTACAGCATCGAACTTGTTAAATTTTCTGGAGGTTTCGTTCTTCATAGTCATTTACTCTCAATCAGGCGGAGCAATCTTCCTCTCGCATTTTTATATCTTAAGTCTGCTGCATTAACTGAAATATTTAAAATATACGCTATTTCTTTAGAATTGTGTTCCTGTAATAACCGTAATTTTATAATTTCCTGATCTGTTTGACTCAATTCCAACAACGCTTTTTTGACAGTTTCAATGATCTCATTGGTGATAACGATATTTTCAACGTCCATACTCCGGTCGATTATATCATTTGAAATTTTATCATCGTCATCATTTATAATCCCGATTTTAGATTCCTTTTCTATTATACGTTTATTCTTACGATAATAATCATTTGCCGTAGACCGCGAATAAGTAACAATCAAACTGATTAATTCTTTTTCAGAACATCCCTCAAAAACATGAATGTGTTTTATAACTTTAACCATCACTGAATTCAATATATCATCGGCGTCTTGATTGTTGTGAATATAGTTTAAAGCAATACTGTGAATTAATTTATTGTATTGATTATATAAGTCAAGAATAAAATTCTGATGATCATCATCTGAGAGATTTAATAACACTGTGAACAGTACCATGTATCATCACCTTCTTAGAAAAGATAAATACTTCGGTTATATCATAGACATCGTGTTTTATTCTTTAATGCGCCAGGCTACGAAAAGGTTGCCGAGTGAAAAGAACGCGGCCATAAAGAACACCCATTGGGGACCGGCATAGGTCCCTATGACGCCCGAGACCTGCGCCGCGAGGATGGAAACGACGTGGTCGGGGCTGGTTCCTGTTGACAATGTGGGCGTGATGTCTTCCGGTACCACCGCGATCGAGCGCAGGTAAACCGATTTACAACACCGATCTGCATTGAAAGACAGTAGGAAATGAATAACAAATAGATGATTATAACCGACTGACCGGAAGTCGACAGCAGGTCAAAACGGTAATCATCTATATAGACCGCGGCAGTAAATATAAAAATTATAATCGCCGGATAAACAACATCATAAGTGTATAGAAAATATCTGCTCGATAAAATGAAATCGCTGTCGCTTAACTGAACGTTTTCCGCAACATGCCCGTATATATTCAATACATTCCGCTCATATTTGGTTTGGAGATCTACTGTATTGTATTTGATTTTAAGATTTTGTTCCGCTGTGTTACAATCCAAGTTCTTAACAAGCCCGAATAAACAAAATAATTATAATAATTTTTTTGCGTTACATACAACATATATTGCTTTCACAATAAATATTCGATACCGCTTTCCAACCTATACCCAATGGTATCATCGAACAATCAATCTCTTGATATGACTTATACTCATATTTAAATAAGCGCTTTTTATCAACAGGTATAATTCATTAGGTTTGTAAATTTATGTAACAAGTTCCGACCGAGAATCGGTAACATCGAATGATAAATCGATGAATATAACATTTCATGGATAAAAATAATATTTCTATATATAAATTTCTATGTCATTCGGAAACACTGTTCAGCGTGTCACCGAATACAGTCAGATAATAGTCTTCAAGCGACGGAGACACGTTTATCGCATGATCCTCAGGTTTCGTATCCGACAGTATCCGCAGCGATACGCCGGTATCGTTTTTGACGATATTGGTAACGCGGAACCTTTCCTGCATCACGGTCACCTTCGTTTCGGCGCAGGGAACGCTCCAGACTCTGCCTTCGATCTTCTTGATCAGTTCCGCGGGAGGCGCGTTGTCGGTGATGACGCCTT
>CAZVPD010000255.1:0-3344 GCA_964628455.1 uncultured Lachnospiraceae bacterium | reverse complement strand
GTCCGGCGCTTCCCCTTTTGTACGCACGACAACGGGCGTTTCCGTGATCTCCGCGGTGACCTTCAGGACCCTGCACTGAAAGATCCAGTCTTCGCCGAAGTCGAACACATACTTGAACTTCATCTCCGGGTAAAACCCGAGCTTCTCAAGCTTGTATTCGTTCGTATACCGTTCCTCGTCCTCGATCCCTTCGCTGAAATAGGAATCCTCGTCCGACCACGCGCGGTTGTCCATAAAGAACGCGTGGGCATGGTCGTCGATAAAGTCAAAAGCGTCGAGGATCGCTTCGTGCAGGTCCGTCAGCAGCGCCTTGGATGAGATGCGGATGTGCCTGTAGCAGCCCTTCCCGAGCGAAACGGCGATCACATAGCTGACTTCTTTTTTAGCGGCGCTCATGGTGATAACCTCCCTGAAAATAAATATATGTTGGGTGTATATGGTAAAAATATTCCGGCGCAAAGGAACGCCGCGCATTCCTTGCGTATGCCGACGGAAGGGGGCGTCTCTCAGCCGGTGAAGTTCCATATCCCCTGCGGGGTTACGTTCCATATCCCCTGTGGGGTTACGTTCCATATCCCCTGTGGGGTTATGTTCCATATCCCCTGTGGGGTTATGTTCCAAATCCCCTATGGGGTTACATTCTATATCCCCTGTGGGGTTACGTTCCATACAGCCTTTGCGTTCCTTATCAAAGAATCCTCCGACATGAATGAACGCACAGAGTTCATCTTTGGCATGCCACCTCCTAAGGAAGAATCCCCAGTCACCAATGAACGCACAGCGTTCATCAATGAACGCACAGCGTTCATCAAAGCGACAGCTCCTTTTGTAAAAGGAACGCTTTGCGTTCCTGGAGCCTACGGGGCGCCATGGAGCCTACGGGGTTCCTTGAGCCTTCCCCCTCGGGAGAAGGTGTCATGGAACGCTGCGGCGTTCCTTATCAAAGAATCCTCAGTCACCAATGAACGCACAGCGTTCATCAAAGCGACAGCTCCTTTTGTAAAAGGAACGCTTTGCGTTCCTGGAGCCTACGGGGTTCCTTGTTTAGCCGACGGATGAGGGGCGTTTTCCCTCATCTTACGATCCTGCTTGTCATCCTGATCGGGAGCGCATCCTTTGACATGAATGAATGCCGTGCGTTTCAAGCTGCTCCCGGCATTCTGTTTATCCTGAGAACCTCCGTCCATCCCTGTCATCCTTACAGAAAATCCTCTTATACCGGTGAATGCGCGGCGTTTATTTTATGCGATGCGTTCTTCGCTCTGACGAAGCCATCAACGCACAGCGGGTATAACGCCGCGGATACGCATCCTTCAGCCGCCTTCAGCGGCAGCTCCCCTGAAGGAGAGCCTTAAAAGGAACGCGCGCGTTTCTTGCGTTGCCGACGGAAGGGGGCTTTTCCCCGCAGCTCCTGCTTCGTTCCTGTCATCCCTGGTCGAGTCGAAGGATCTTTCCCGCATCCTTCGTCCTGCTTAAACGCTTCGCGTTCCTTGAAGGATTTATGGGAATATTTTTAACCTGTAATCCGATTTAGACATTGTAATATTCATGGAACGCAAAGCGTTCCATGAACGCAAAGCGTTCCATGAACGCAAAGCGTTCCATGAACGCTGGGGACAATGGAACGCGCGGCGTTCCTTGTTCCCTACGGGTTATGAATCTATCAAACGACCAAATGCAAACGTTTTTCAAAAATAATATTTAATATTACGGCTTCACTCAGAGCTCCAATTTACCGTAGGGAACAATGGAACGCGCGGCGTTCCTTGTTCCCATACAATAGTTGCAGCTTTGCGCGAACCCGCATCCACAGCGATAATTTAAATCTTGCCTTCCGTATGTATTATATCATAAAACCGGACGAATGCAACCGCATCCGTTTTTTTTATCGCTTTTCACTCACTCCATCCGTCCGCAGACGGATTTCACCTGCCTGCGGCAGATTTCACCCCGAAGGGATTTCACCCGCCATCGGCGGATTTCACCCCGAAGGGATTTCACCCGCCATCGGCGGATTTCACAGCATGGCGGTTACGCCGCCTTTGCGATTTCTCCGTGTCAGCGATAATCCCGTAAGGATCGCTGTGACAAGGATCATCCCGCAGACCGCGCCGGCGATGTCGAGCCAGATGTCCTCCACCTGCGGACCGCGCCCGGTGAAGATCTGGATCGTCTCGTCGGTGAGCGCCGCAAGCACCGCGAAAAACGCGGCATGGACGAAATACCCTCTCTTTCCCGTCAGGAACACCAGGACGGCAAGCTCCGCCCCGAGGACGCCGAACTCGATGAAATGCGCCGTCTTCCGGACGAAATTGTTCGTGATCTCGCCCAGAACGGGCTCGACGACCGGCTGCACCGCTTCCTTCACCGCTTCGCTCCGGACGTCCGATACCGCCGGCTCCGGCAAAGACTGCGCGAAGATAAACCCCGCCGTAAGCAGGATGAGCGCAGCCGTCAACACCAAAGCAGCTTTCTTCATTCGTCTCCTTTTGATTCCACCGAAGGTGGAATTTTCCCCATCGGCGGATTTTATCGCATTTCCGCTTTGCGAAAATGACGAGGGCGATCACGCAGGATGCAAGGAACGCCGCGCGTTCCATGACCCCACGGTATAGCCGAAATTCAGCATCATGTCCGACAGACGTTGTTTACAGTTACAAATATGTCTGTTTACCGCAAAGTGTATTGATATTTTGTAGCCAGCTATCAAATGTCAATAGAAAATATATAAAATTTATGCAATAGGAGTATAAGGTTTTTTATCTCTTAAAACAGCATAAATAATATAGCAAAGTTTACGGGAAACCGCACCGATGGAAGTCATGTAATCTTTTCCTTCTGCCCTCTTTTTTAAATAGAACCGATTTAACACGGGATTTTTCTGAGCTGCTACGGTTGCGGCAAGCCAAACAGCCCTGCGCAGGTAAACAGAACCTCGCTTGGACATGGAGTTGTGAGTACCGGTAAAATGACCGGATTGTTGAACAGTCGGATCAATGCCTGCGAAAGCCACCAGCTTTTTAGGGCTGTCGAACCTTGAGATATCACCGATTTCGGCGAATATAGCTGCACCCAAAGTGTCCCCGATACCGTCAATCGTAGAGAGGAATGATTCGCATTGATCATAATACACACCGATTTTTTTCTCAAGTTCATCGAGTTGACTTTCCGAAAATTCGATTTGCATCAGCATTTGCTTTAATTGAAAGACAAAAGCGGTATTTGCGGTTTTCAAACCGACGGAAAGTTTGGCAAGATCTTTAATTTCCCTTGCTTTTTCATTTTTGAATCTGCCTCTCGAAGCCTTTGAAAGCAAGCTTGCCAGTGTACTTGTTTTAACACCG
>CAZVPD010000254.1:0-3376 GCA_964628455.1 uncultured Lachnospiraceae bacterium | reverse complement strand
TGATCTGATCTGTATTTTCCGCTGCCGCGAAGCCGATCTTTGCAATGCAGCCGTCCCGATCGAGCATGAGCTGCCCCTGAGGACGCGTAAATACAGCGATCCTTCCGTCCGCCATCTGATGAAGGCGTATGTCTTTCATGAAATCGGGTCCACGCGTCACTTTTTCAAGATCATAGATATCCGAACCTTTATAAAACTGCGTATAATACAGGATCAGTTTCCCGTCGACCCATTCGACGCAGACTCCACCCAGCCATAACTGACCGTCAATAAATGTCACAAAAGGGTCCTGCAGATTTTTCAGCACCGGGGCGTCTGTTATCAGGTTCCAGGTTTCACCGTCTGTTTCAAAAAACATCGTAACGGATTCTTCGTTTGCGCGGTTTTCAACGCGTCCGGCTATGATCATCCTTCCGTTTATATGAAACGGAACGGACGGATTGTAGACGTCATATCCGTCTGCTCCTTTAAATCGAAGGATTTCACCGGCAGGATCTGGGTTTCCCTTTTGTTTGTATTCCTTAAACTGTATCCTTGCCGATATGGCTTCGATTTTTTTGTGTAACATTTTTAATCCCTTCCGATTACAGGTTGATTTTGAATCGTTTCCGGTATATAATAAACCTGTAATCCGTATAAAATTTAACGGTTTGTTTTTTTCGTATGTCGGAGTGAATTTATTCGGAATTGCTCTGAAACATGTAATCTGAAGAAGGGAAATATTTATGAGAATCAAAATCACGGCATTTTTTTGTCCATGCTGATCTTTTTCGCGGCAGCGCCCGGCTGCGCACAGCAAAAAAACGGATCCCGGCAATACAACCGCGGCAGAAAAAGCAGCCATAACAGACGCACAAACCAAACCGGCGGATACTGTTCCCGAACTGGACTTCGGAGGAAGTGATTTCAACATATTGTTGCGCACTCACGTCAGCGAAGAATTTAAAAGCGAAGGCGAAACCGGTGAAATCGTGAACGATACGGTATACCGCCGCAATGTAAAAGTCGAAGAACGCTTTAACATCAGGTTCAATATGATCGATACCGCGGGCACCTGGGGAGAACAGGACAATTTCCTCGGAAAAATAAGGAACTCCATCTCAGCCGGCGACAGTTCCTACGATCTGGTCGCGGGTTATGCCGCGTATATTGCCAATCTGACCGACGGGGGTTATTTCTACAACTGGAAGGATATACCGCATATCGATTACGGAGCATCCTGGTGGAATCAGACACTGATCAATGAACTGACCATAAACGGCAAACTTTATTTTATGACAGGCGACCTTGCCCTTTCAACGCTTGAAAACGCCGTATGCCTTTATTTCAACAAACAGATCTGGGAGGGATACAATTTCGAAAATCCATATGAAATTGTCACAAAAGGCGAATGGACGATCGATAAAATGGCGGAGTTTACCAAAAAAGCCTATCTGGACCTTGACGGGGACGGAAATACCTCCGAAGGAGATCAGTACGGTTATGTGACCGACACCCATAATCTGGTGGATGCGTATCAGGCTGCGCTCGATGTACCCGTTACCGTCACAGGGGAGGACGGACTGCCCGCGCTGAATATTCAGAATGAAAAGTTTTACAGCGCTTTCCTGAAAATATACGATTTGCTCAGAATTCAGGAAACAACGTATACCGGGATCGAACAGACGGGCAGCCCCGAAAGCTTATACAGACCTTTTTTTGCCGAAGGAAGGGCTCTGATCCTGCCCGAATACCTCGGCAACTCCGCGCTGATGCGCGACTATGATTTTGATTTCGGCATCCTGCCCCTCCCGAAATACGAAACAGAGCAAAAACGTTATCAGACCATCTCACAGGACGGATTTTCTCTGTTCTGCATCCCGTCCAACATTAAAAACCCCGAAATGGTAGGCGCCGTTACCGAGGTGATGGCTGTCGAAACCAAGAATACGGTCGTTCCCGCTTTTTATGATGTCGCGCTCAAAAACAAATATACGCGTGACGACGACAGCTCCGCCATGATCGATATTATCCGCGACGGCATGATCTATAATTTCAATACGGTGTATGCCGTAACGCTCGGTGTTCCCGCGCATATCTGGCGGATCCTGCTCATCAATAAAAAAGACAACATCGCATCCGAAATCGAGAAAAACTTCAGTCAGTATCAGGCAAAACTGGATTCACTGATAGAATTGTACAATCAGTAACGCATCTTCGGCATACGGGAGGGAGTAATCTTTTATTCCCTCTTCTTTTCTTTATTTTCATGCATTTTATTATTCCGCCGTGTTTTTATTATAATACGTTTATGGATTTATTTCAACCATTTTATCTTTGCCGCCGAAGTTTATTTACGGGCGGTCCGCCGATACATCACCCCGGTTCCCTCCTGAACGGCTCGTTTTTCGTAAATTGTATTGACAATTTTATCGAATATTGATATAATATACGTTGTGCGATTGGGATATAGCCAAGTCGGTTAAGGCACAGGACTTTGACTCCTGCATTTCGCTGGTTCGAGTCCAGCTATCCCAGCCAAT
Source organism: uncultured Lachnospiraceae bacterium (assembly GCA_964628455.1). Taxonomy (GTDB): domain Bacteria; phylum Bacillota; class Clostridia; order Oscillospirales; family CAG-272; genus JAQVWU01. Next base: position 854 of record CAZVPD010000254.1, on the reverse strand, counting down.
AATTCCGCGGAAGCGGTCATAAAAGAGTGAATCGTGTCATATAGAACAGATCGCAGTCCTGCTCTTTACCGGGCGGTCCCGTTCTGTTGTCCTGTATGCCGTTCGCTCTTTTTGATTCGATTTTCCCGTTATTTGAATTCAATATCCGGTTCCGCATAAACTTTTCCGGTTTTTATACGGAATCAAAAGGAGTGCTGCAAACTGTCATGGATGACGATGAAAACAAGATCCGGATACAGAAATTTATGTCCGACAACGGTATTATGTCAAGGCGTTCCGCCGAAGAGGAAATACGCGCGGGCCATATAACGGTGAACGGTCTGACTGCAGTCCTCGGGCAGAAAGTACTCCCCGGAAAAGACGAGGTCAGGTATAAGGGAAATATGATTCCGAACTCCGTGCACACCGGGAAAATTTATATCATGCTGAACAAACCCGCCGGATATGTCACCACATTGTCGGATGACCGCGGACGCAGATGCGTCGCCGAACTCATTGAAGATCTGGGCGCCCGTGTTTATCCCTGCGGACGGCTGGATATGGAATCGGAAGGTCTGCTGCTTCTTACAAATGACGGGGAATTAGCCAATAAACTGACACACCCGGGTCATGATCTGCCGAAGATATACCATGTCCGTATTGCTTCGGAAATCACTCCCGAACAATTGCACAGCCTGGGTCAGCCTATGGTGATCGATGATTATAAAATCGCTCCGGTTAAAGTCACGGTGATCACAAGAAAAGAAGGATTCACGACTTTACGTATGGACCTTTATGAAGGGCGAAACCGGCAGATACGAAAAATGTGCGAATTATGCGGCCTTAAAATTCTGCGTCTGCAGCGTATAGCCGTC
>CAZVPD010000253.1:0-3432 GCA_964628455.1 uncultured Lachnospiraceae bacterium | reverse complement strand
TGCTGAATTTCAGGCGATCATGCCGGTGCGCGGCAAGACATTGAACTGCCTGAGCAGCACATATGACAAAATCTTCAAAAACGAGATCATTATCAACCTGTTGAAAGTAATCGGCTGCGGTGTCGAAATAAAAAACAAGCCGAAAGGCGACATTATCCCGTTTGATTTCAATGCGATGAGATGGAGCAAGATCATCATATGCACCGATGCCGATAAGGACGGTTTTCATATACGCACCCTGATATTATCCATGTTGTACAGGCTTCTTCCGACACTGATCAAAAAAGGAAAAATCTATATAGCGGAATCTCCTCTGTTCGAAATAACCTGCAAAGACAAGATCTTTTTTGCTTATAATGAAAATGAAAAGCAGCAGATACTGGCTAAACTCGGCAATGTCAGGTATTCGATTCAGCGTTCAAAGGGACTCGGTGAAAACGAACCCGAAATGATGTGGCAGACGACTATGAATCCGGTTACCCGCAGGCTGATTCAGGTAACGGAAGCCGATGATATTCTGACCGAGAAAATATTCGATACTTTTCTCGGTGATAATATCGCCGCCCGGCGGGATTTTATCACTGTTCACGGCAGTGAATATTCGGACAGTCTTGACGTAGGAGACGACGCGCTGTAAAAAGCCGTTGTGATCGATGATTCTATGATACGTTTTATATACGGAATGGCCGGGACAGGAAAAAGTACATATATAGCCGGAGAGATCATAAAAGATTTAACACTCGGTAGTCAACCCATGCTGATCGTTCCCGAGCAGCAGACGGTTGAGGCCGAAGAGCGTCTGACCGGAATAGCCGAAAAGGCCGGAGTCCCGGTTATAGGACTGGAGATTTTAAATTTCACACGCCTTGCAAACCGTGTATTCCGGCGTTTCGGAGGCTTGTGTTATAACTATATAGGAAACGGCGCGCGCCATGTCGTCATGTGGCGCGCGCTGTCGGAATTAACGCCGGTACTCACCGAATACAGGAATATCACCCTGACGGATAAAAACATGCTGCGCCTGATGACAGATACCGTCAGTGAATTCCGAAGATACAATATTACGCCTGTCCTCCTGGAAAACGCTGCCGAAACAATGGGTAAAGAAAGGGTTTCGGACAGTTTAAAAAGAAAGCTCCGTGACCTTTCGCTTATTTATGCCCGTTATCAGATGCTTCTGAAAAACGAATATGATGATCCCGAGGAGGACCTGACGCGTTTATCAGTCCTTCTTGAAAAGAATGTTTTTTTCGGCGGATACCATGTCTATCTCGACTCGTTCAGCGGGTTTACACCGCAGCAGATGAATATTATCAGGCAAATGGTCACTCAGGCGGATCATGTAACGATAACGCTTCCGATGCTTCCGGGTTCTTCCCTGATCATGCTTGAGGGTGTCTCGTATACGGAAAACAAGTTGAAAAAAATCATAGCGGATGCTCACAAAAGCATTGATGAAACGATTGTCCTGAAAGAAGGACTTCGTTTCAGGACACCGGAACTCGTTTGCCTTGAAAAATATTTATGGGACTACAGACAGACGGAAAGTGTTTTTACGGATAAAACACGTCATTTGAAAACAATCGAATGCAATGATATTTTTTGCGAGGCCGAAGCGGCTGCCAAAGATATCCTGCGCCGTATCAGGCAGGGCGGACGATTTTTCGATCAGCTTATCGTGGTCCGAGACACCGCTGCTTACAGCGGGGTCATTGACGCGGTTTTCGAAAAATATCAGATACCGTATTTCATGTCGGAGCGCACCGATCTGAAAATGAAACCGCCTGTCAAGCTGATTCTGACGGCATTATCCGTTCTGTCGGGGAACTGGCGCTGCGGCGATGTGATATCCTATATGAAAACAGGCTATTCGGGTATAACGGCCGATGAATGCGATACGCTTGAATTATATGTGTCGGGGTGGAACATAAACGGCCGCCGCTGGACCGACGATACACCCTGGAATATGAATCCCGACGGATACACCGATGTTCTGACCGATAAAGGCAGGGAGATCCTGTCTGCGGTCCATGATATTCGCTGCAGACTCACGGCACCTCTCACTGCATTAAGCGCATCTTTTACGCCCGAATGTACGGTGAAAGAAGCATCTGAAGCGATATACCGCTTTTTATGCGACCTTGACGTCCGCGGACGTTCGGAAGAATTGGGTGAAGACGAACCCGCGCAGGTATGGAATATCATCATGGATACTCTCGGCCAGATCGTAAAAGTCGCGGGAAGCGCAACCGTCGGCGCCGAACAGTATATGCGGCTTCTGGCGGTCATTTTCGATGAAGCCGATATAGGCAGAATACCTACGTCGATGGATGAAGTAATGGTCGGCGGAGCTTTGTCGTTTCGACCCGGGCGTGCCAAAAATATCTACATACTCGGTGCCAACGAAGGAAAATTCCCGCAGAACGTTGCGGACGACGGAATATTCAATGATACGGAACGTATAACGCTGGAAACCTATGGTATCGTCATCACCCCTGTATCCGACAGACGGGCAGCGGATGAATTGTATTATTTTTACAGGGCTGCAGCATGCGTCGAGGAAAATGTCACGGTCCTTTATTCGACCGCAGACCTTGCCGGCCATTCCATGCTGCCGTCGCCGGCCTGCGGCAGGCTGAAGATTCTTTTCCCCAATATGACAACGGAACGTTACGCGGATGCCGAACCTCTCGATCTGATAGAAGGATATGAAGCTTCGTTCGAATATACGGCTATGTATCGCGGCAGTCCGGCCGGCGACGCGCTCAGAGCGTATTATTCAAAAGATATCACATACCTGGACCGGCTTAAGGCGCTCGATGAACCGTTTATACAGCCTTTTCATTCGGTTTTACCGGAGACATCAAAGAAATTATTCGGCGGTGATCTGGTTCTGACGCAGGCAAAACTGGAAAATTACGCTTCGTGTGCCTTTTCCTATTATTGCCGTTATGTTCTGCAGCTGACGGAAAATAAACGCGCGGAATTTAAAAGCGTGGATACGGGTAATTTTATTCACCGTGTCCTTGAAAAATTTATGATATCCGTAAAAACCGACAGCGGAATTAATCCGGAGCTGACCGATAAGGAAATAGAGACCGCAGCCGACGATATTATAGCGGAATATATGAATGCCGTTATTCACGACGCGCAGAACCGTTCAAACCGCATGGTTCATCTTTTCCGCCGTTTGAGACGGACAGCGGTCCTTTTGATCAAAAATATGCTTGAAGAATTTAAACAAAGTGAATTTATTCCGGCTTTCTTTGAACTGCCGATCGAATCCGGAGCAGAAGGCGCAGCACAGCCTTTTGTCATCCCGCTGCCCGACCGGACAAACGCTTACATTTTCGGAAAAGTAGACCGGGTCGATACATATAAAAAAGGGAACGACGTTTATATCCGTGTCGTGGATTATAAGACGGGGATCAG
>CAZVPD010000252.1:0-3486 GCA_964628455.1 uncultured Lachnospiraceae bacterium | reverse complement strand
GATGTATCAAAAAACTATAAATTGGACCGCCGGTTACATGAATTTATAAATCCTCCCGTAAAAGAAGACTATAATATTTGGGACCGGCAGATAGACACGGGTGATTACCGTATACCTGTTCGCATATTTCAGCCCGGCGAACAGAAATCAAGCGATTTGCTTTTGTTTTTTCACGGTGGAGGATGGGTTGTGGGCAGCATCGATTCATACACGAGATTGTGTCTAAATTTGTCCGAATATACGGGAAGACGCATATTGTCGGTCGATTACAGGCTTGCACCCGAATTTCCGTTTCCCCATGCGCCGAATGACTGCTATGCAGCCGCCTATACGATTTATCGCGAAGCGGAAAATCTGAATGCAAATCCCGACAACACGATATTGATCGGAGACAGTGCCGGTGGAAATCTCGCCGCGGTAGTCAGTCTTATGGCTGCCGAACGCGGTGAGTTTCCTGTCCGACGGCAAATTCTGATTTATCCCTCGACCGGCTGGGATCATACCCCGCAGTCTGAGTTTAAATCCCTGTCGACAAACGGCTGCGATTATCTCTTGACGACCAAACGTATATGCGATTATATTTCATTGTATCTGACCAGAGACGAGGACTACCGTAATCCTTATTATGCTCCGCTGCTTGCCGAAAACCTTTCGGGACAGCCGAAAACGCTGATACTGACCGCAGAATTTGATCCGCTCCGCGATGAGGGTGAAGCATATGCCCGCCGGCTGATTGAATCCGGCTGCGAGTGTGAACTTCACCGCATCAATGATGCCATTCACGGATTTTTAAAGCTCCCCCGGACTTTTAAAGCTGTCCGCCAAAGTTATCTTTCCATATATAACTTTATAAAAGAAAAATTTGTAATTTAGCGTGTCATGACGGCACGGGCGGAGAATTTATAAAATGAAACCCAAATGGAACAAACTGGATAACGCGGCAAAAATATATCCTGCAGCCAGCACAAAAACAGATACGCATGTGTTTCGTTTTTCCTGTGAACTGGATGAATCGGTAGATCCGGATATCCTGCAGCATGCATTGATTGAAACTACGAATATATTTCCGGTATACCAGTATATTCTGAAGCGCGGTTTATTCTGGTACTATCTGGAATCCACTTCGCTTATTCCTGTAGTCAGGCATGAATATAAACCGCCCTGCAATGAGCTTTACGACCGCAATCAAAAAACATTGCTTTATGAAGTGACATATTACGGGAACATCATAAATTTAGAGGTTTATCATGTTTTAACAGACGGTACCGGAGCTATGAACTTCCTGAAAATCCTGGTCACAAAATACCTTTCGGAAATTCATTCCCTGGCTGAACCCGAGGTGGATTATGACGCATCTCACATGCAGATGGCTGATGACAGTTTCAGACGCTATTACAACAAAAACGCAAAAACGTCCAAAAATAAAACAAAATATATAAAGGCATACAGGCTGAAAGGCCAGAGATTTTCGGAAAACCGTATAAAAATCATACGCGGTCTTGTCAGCGTTTCTGAAATTTTAAAAATATCCCGGGAATACCGTTCGACGCTGACAACATTTCTCTCAGCCTGTTTGATTCAGGCGATCAACGAAGAAATAACGGTTATGTCAAAAAATCATCCCGTTGTTTTGGCTATACCCGTAAACTTAAGAAATTATTTTAAATCGGAATCCGCACGGAATTTTTTCAGCATTGTTTATACCGGAACTCTATTCGGTGATCAGGATATTCTGTTTGAGGATGTTGTCAAAAAGGTCAACGGTGATTTTGCCAGGGAACTGACGCTTGAAAATATGACCGAACACCTGAACTCCCTGTATTCTATCGAACGTAATTTTTTTGTTCGTGTCGCACCGCTTTTTATTAAAGATATTGCTTTAAAAATCGCATATGAAAGAGCCGCTGCAAAGAGCACGGCGACTCTGTCCAATGTAGGCATCATCAAAGTCCCGGAGGAAATTGCCCCTTATATACGGTCGTTTGATGTCTGCACAGGTACGAACCGCCTTCAGGTCTGCATATGTTCCTATCTTGATAATCTTTCGATAAATTTTACGACTCCGTTGATGAATTCCGATATTCAAAGACGATTTTTCCGTATTCTTACGGGATTGGGTGTTGAAGTCGAACTTACTGCAAACCAGATTGCGGATGAATAAAAACGGCGGGAATGAAATGATATGAAATATTGCAGCAAGTGTAAAGTAAAGGTGCGGGGCAGCCGTCTGAATTGCCCGTTATGCCAGAATAATCTAGCCGGAACGGGAGAACCGGATATTTATCCGGAAATTCCTACGATTTACCGGCAAAATTCCATGTTTTTTAAACTGCTTGCAATGGGTACTATTTCGGTCGGCGTTATCTCCGTCATGATCAACATTATGTTCCCGGATACCGGATACTGGTCGTTTTTTATTGTATGCGGAATTGTCTGCTTTTGGATCATGCTGGCTTTCGCAATACCGAAAAGAAACAACATACCCAAAAACATTACATATCAGGTGTTTTTCCTTGCGGTTTTCAGTCTGGTCTGGGATAGGATCACCGGGTGGAGAGGCTGGTCGGTGGATTTTGCGGTGCCTATTATATTTATTGTCGGAATCGCAGCGCTCACGATTATTCCGGCGGTCATGAAAATACCCGCCGGTGATTATGTGATCTCACTGGTGGCGGACGGATTGTTTGGATTGACGCCCTTGTTGTTTTTGCTGCTCGGAAAAGTTAAAATCGTCTATATGTCCTATGTTTGCATAACATTAAGTATACTGACCTTTATTTCACTCTTATTGTTTGAAAGAAAAAACATTTTAACCGAAGCGCAGAAAAGGTTTCATTTATAATGCATTGAACCCGGAGAAAGAAGATAAATGAAAATAGGACTTGATATCGGCTCAACTACGCTCAAAGCAATCGTTTTTGATCATGAATCGAAAATCATCTATAAAAAATATGAACGCCATTATTCGAAAATCGCCGAAAAAGCGGTTGTCATGCTGCACGATATAAAGAAAGAACTGCACAGCCGTTCGGCAGATACGGAAAATCATTCGCTTTGTATTTCAGGTTCTGCGGGAATGGGTATTGCGGAAATCTGCAGTATCCCTTTTATACAGGAAGTTTACGCGACACGAATCGCTGTGGAATATCTTCTCCCCGAAACAAGAATCGACACTGTAATCGAACTTGGGGGCGAGGATGCCAAAATATTGTTTTTAACCGACGCCGGTCACACGAATCCTGATCTCGAAGTCAGAATGAACGGTTCGTGTGCGGGAGGAACAGGCGCTTTTATCGACCAGATGGCAACGCTCTTAAATACCACCCCAGACGAAATGAATATTCTTGCCGCCCGGCATGAGAAAATTTACACGATAGCTTCCCGCTGCGGCGTCTTTGCCAAATCCGATATTCAACCCCTGCTGAACCAGGGGGCGCAAAAGACCGATATATCGGCGAGTATTTTTCATGCCGTTGTCAATCAGAC
>CAZVPD010000251.1:1860-3504 GCA_964628455.1 uncultured Lachnospiraceae bacterium | reverse complement strand
TATATATATATAACTATTGAATTGCGACACATAAAGTGGTATAATGGTGTTGGGTGATGAAGATGAAAAAAGCGGAAATAACCAATACACACGGTTATACAGCAGAAAGTCTGAAGAAGGTTAAATCGAAATACAGTGATATTAAAAAAGCAGAAACAAAAATAACAGTCATAATGCTTTGCATGGACGGATTTGGTGTCAACCAAATCGAAAAGCTGACGAAGTTGAGCGATAATACTGTGAGTAAATATATCAACATTTTTAACGAAGACGGCTTAGAAAAGCTGCTCGAATATAAAACAAGTCCCGGCAGAAAAAGTCGTATGTCTGAACAGGAAACAAAACTTGTGGAAGACGCCCTCGAAAGTAATCCAAAAGAAATGAAATGCGGAAACAGCGTGAATTGGACATTAAAAGATGTTCAAAGATTTATCAAGAATGAATTCAATAAAGATTATAGCATTGAAGGAATTCGAAAAATATTGATTAAGCACGATTACGCTTTTAATCGTCCGACATATGTGCTCGCAAGAGCCTCTAAAAAAAATCGCGGAGTTTGAAGGCAACTTCCAAATTATGTTATCAGAGATAGATACTGACACCGTAGTGCTGTTTGAAGATGAAAGTTATATAAGAGATTATCAAGCTTTATGCGCAACCTGGGTAAAGAAGGGCAAGCAAAAGAAAATCAAGACTTATGGTCAGCATAAAGGTGTTGGATTATTCGGAGTTCTTGATTATAATCGAGGCAATATTCTTGTTGATGCTTCCGAACAGTTGAATACACAAGCCTTTGAAGCATTCATAACCGATACCGTTTTACCTGCTTACGCAGGAAAGAAAATTATTATGATTCTTGATAATGGCAAGATCCATCATGCTAAACTGCTTATACCGTTTAAGGAAGCTCATACAGAGATAACATTTATGTTTTTACCGCCATATGCGCCAAACATCAATCGGATTGAAGGTTTATGGAAATGGCTTAAACATGATGCTATATGTAACTTATTCCTGAAAGATATTCCGGCTATCAAGGCATCTGTATTCGATTTCCTGGCAAGTATAAAGTATCATAGAAATGTTATTTTGCAGCGATTATGCTGGTGACGCAATTATATTGTTGATTATATATAGTTAAAAAAACACAGACAACAAAAAAAGAGAAGAGTATCGCAGGATAGCCTTCTCTTTTTTTGCGGAACATTCATCTATAACGATCAGATGCATATAAAGGAAAGAGCTTTATATATTCCGATCTTATACACACACGGCGGTTTTTTTATATATGTATTTCAAGCACACCGTATACGCTTTTATAATTTTGTGTCCTTCATTCGGATTTTTTAATATAGACGGAAAAACGGACTTCGCCTCCGGCTGAATAGATCCCTGTCAATACCTTTATGCCGGCTTTTGAATTTATAAAGATCGTCGTCTTCTCGTCTTTTTCATCATAATAACTGTCATAATAAGAAAACCCGCTTTGCCTTAATAAGGTCAGATACTCGTCGGCAGCGTTGCTTTCGCTCAAATCCTCATATTCATAGATATAGAACGCATAATAATCGCCCGACCCGTCGTATTCATTGGACTGATAATAGCGCTCAATGCCGAAATACGCGCCGAAATCGGGGACTTCGG
>CAZVPD010000251.1:0-1812 GCA_964628455.1 uncultured Lachnospiraceae bacterium | reverse complement strand
TGCCCACCACTTTCACATAGACGGAAAGGATATCGACAACGCCGCCGTCCCGGTCTTCAATCAGCTCGATACGGAACACGGTCTCTCCGGAAGCTTTGCCGGTGACCTTCAGCGGGACGGAACCGCCGTCGGTCCGGCCGTCCCACTCCAGGACGACGTTCGGACTGCCGCCCCGGAAGCGCAGAATGTCGTCGTCTTCCGCGTTTTCCGTATAGACCGTGAAGGTCTGAGAGGATCCCTCGTAAACGGTGATATTCATGACCGACGCGGTGACTTTCCTTGAAGCTTCGGTGCTTTTCAGAAGTGCCGCCAGATCCGTCACGCTGCGGCGCGCAAGCCCGCTTGCCAGCCGGATCGGGACGGCCAGACCAAGATCCCGGCCCCCGGTAAAATGCGTGCCGGTGACGCCGATCACCCTGCCCCTGTCGTTCAGCAGCGCGCCTCCGCTGCTGCCCGGCGGGACGGCCGCGGAGAACTCCAGGTACGGGACGCCGTCGATCACCCTTTCCGAACCGGCCAGAGTCCCCTCCGAGACCGTGTTCTCCTTTCCGGACGGGCTTGTGACCGCATAGACGGCCGCCCCGCCGTCGGGCGGGTCCGGATCGCCAAACCGCAGATACGGGAAACCGGACCCGCTGATTTTGATCAGTGCCAGACCGCTCGCTTTGCTCAGGTCGTAAACACCGGCGACGTCATACTCTTTTCCGTCGGACGGCGTTATGATCTTCGCGCGGGAGGCGCCCCCGATCACGTGAACATTCGTGACCGCGGTCCCGCCGGCGTCGATAAAGAATCCGCTTCCGGACGACAGCAAATTTTCATCCGCGTCATAGGCCTCGATACGGAACACGGCCGGCGAACATTCCGCAAAGATCTGTCCGGCCGTCAGCGGCTTGTCCGCTTCATCCGCCGGGGTTTCCACAGGCGTGAGCTTCACGCGAAGGGACGCGTCGGCCATGCGGGTGACGATCGCGGCGGCCTCGGCACGCGCGATATTGCTGAGCGGCATGAACGTGCCGTAAGCGTCATTGCCCGTCAGAATGCCGGCGCGGTACAGTTTATAGACTTCCGGCGCGTATTCCGCATGCAGATCGACATCGGGGATGGCGCCGCCGGCGACGGTGTTGATTTCCGTGAGGGCTTCGGCGGGCAGCGCTCCGGCAAGGATCTCCGCGAATTCCGCGCGGGTCGCCGCTTTGCCGTAGTCCGGATACTCCCCGGCGATCACACCGTTCCACACCGCGTAGTCGAGGTACGGGCGGTACCAGAGCGCCGCTTTTTCGAACCGGTCGCTCCCTCTCGTATAGACCGAATGGATGCGCGCGGCCACCGTGATCGCTTCCGCGATCGTGACGTCGCCGTAAGCGTTGAAAAACGCGTCGCCCGCACCGATCATCAGCCCGAGCTCATAGGCGTTTGCCACGTTCGGGGCAAACCAGTCGGAGGCCGGAACGTCCTCAAACTGCCCGGGGACATACGCGTTGACTTTTTTGAAATTCTCCGGACCGGGCCCGGAGGCGAAGATCCGCCGGCAATAACGCAAGAACCGTCGAAAAACTCAAAAAACAAAGGATAAACAGGATCGCCTGCTTTTTCATGGACGCTTCCCTTTCCGGATGTGTAAAAAGACAGTAAAAATATTTTCCCGCCGGAAGTGTATTTTATCCCGGCTATTTAATCATACTGTTTTTCCCATTATAAGTCAATAGTTTTCGTATATTTATTTAAGTAATCGATGATTAATACACTCAAAAAAGTTAAGTAATCGATGATTAATACACTCAAAAAAGTTAATATAATCAATGGCACGGC
>CAZVPD010000250.1:0-3520 GCA_964628455.1 uncultured Lachnospiraceae bacterium | reverse complement strand
TTTAACGCATACAGCGTTTAATTTTTCGGCTGTCCTGCAAACGGAATCGTATGAATCGAGCATTTCCTCGGGCATCCACGAGATGATAATGTTTTTGTTTCCTGCTTCTTTATGAAATTTCACGGCTGATTCGAATTCTTCATCCGAACCAAGCAGCGACTGATAGGAAAAATGCCAGCCCGAACACCATAATCCGGCTTCTTTCAGCGCGGTTGCGTATCTCTGTGCCGGAAATTCCGGTGCACCCGCGAATTCTACTGCCTCATAACCGTAACTCTTTACCTTTTTTAAAGTGCCTTCAAGATCAGCGGAAAGAGACTTGCGAACCGAGTATAACTCCAGCGAAATTGTGACTGCCATAATAAATCCTCCGAATTTCTTTTTTTATTTATATTAATTATAGATCGCTATACGGCGTTTCTTCAGATCTTCGGTAATTTCTATTTCAAAAATACCGTCATGCCAGGTAAAAGCAACGGGGGCACCCGTGTTAAAAACACGGTCTTTGCATATTTCCGCCCTGGGATTGGCTTTCAGCGGAATCGGGAGCCTTAGTTTTGCAGGCGTATTGCAATTCAGGATATAAACCTCATTGATTCCTTCGCATAAAAATTGATCGCGGATTTTTCCCCACTGTATATCGACCGGACGATCCGCAAAAAGAAACTCGCGGCCGTCGATTTTGATCTCAGCGGTTCCCTGACCCCTGTATGCGGACAATCCGCCGTCGGCATAGTTATAAATCAGGAGATTCTGACCCGAATAAGTGACTTTGTGCCCGTCCAGTATCTCCTCTTCAAGCGTTATGTCAAGCGGGGGTAACATCCTGCCTTCGAGGAATTTCGCATCAAGTTCACGGTTTCGGAAAAACTGACCGTCCCAGGCTTCGTCAAATGTACGGTAGTGATTGGCTATGGCAACCGAACCGTTCGGAAAAGAATTCATAACGTATTTGGCACCGGCCGGCCTTGATTTGATCTCAAGGCTGTCTTGGTCATATGCGCCGATATGCAGAAGCAGACGGAAAAACGTGTCGATATCATAACCGAGTGACGCCGACTGGTCATCACGGGGACGAAATCCGCAGTAAAGAGCGGTTCCGTTGTTTTCATATCGTTTGTATGAAGCTACGGGGTGGTCTCCCAGATAAGCCACAGCTTCGCCGTCTGCAATTTCAAGAGGATATACATAATCCGGGAGCAGATCCGTTATCACCGGCATCGGTTCGATATCTTTGAAAGATCCGCTGAAACAGATTTTTTGTCCCATTGCCGTATACGGACGGCAGGAAGCGATGATGCTTTTAATACCGAACAGTTTTTTAAAATCTTCCGGGACACTGCCCCCTTCTTCACTCATGACAGGCCAGACAGCCTGCCAGAGCAGCTTCCCTCCGCCTGAAACGAAATCCCGAAGGAAAATCATTGTTTTTTCGGATATAAATGGTTCATACATCACAACCAATGCGCGATATGTATAATCGCCGATTTTTATATGTCCGCAGCCATCCGTGACCGCAAATTCCAGCAGCTTCGCTTCGGTTATATAATTGCAATAACCATACTGGGTCATCCAGCTTCCGAAACGTTCTTCCGTATAGTTGAGTTCCAGCGGATATAAGCACAGAACATCGGTTTTCCGGTGCTGCATACCCTGTTCTATATTATAACCGTGAGGATTGCCGTATGCAAGCCCTACCATTGTAAACCTGTGAATGATTTCCTGCGGGCTTCCCCAGCATGCGCAGTAAGCCTGTTCATATTTATTTAAGGAGCCGAAACTGCAGGCTAAAGCCTGCGCATAATAATTTCGGTCGGTATTGGACCCTTCCGGATGGTCATTTCCCGCACCTGTCAGAAAATCATTCCACATAAAGTAATCATAACAGGCGGAGATATTCTCACGGATCGATGATGACCAGTCATAATTCGGAGTATAATCGTAACGCGATATGCCGGTCTCTTTCCAGATTTCCGACAGCCGGCGGGTCTTTGCGATATGATTCATTTCCTGTGTCAGTGAAGGGTCGTCAGGTCCCAATTGTAAATGGGGCGGATTATCGGGTCTGTAATAATGATCACAGGTAGGAGATTCCTGCCATGTTGCATGTGCTCTGGTCATAATGGGCGCTCCGAACAGACTTTCGGCATAATCTTTTGCTTTTATGGAAAGATCCACTACTTTTGTCTGCAGCAGCTCAAAATAGCGTTTACGGAACAGCCAAGTTTTATATATTCCCTCATCACCGGGAAGAAAGATATGCTGGGCCGGTTCTTTTCCTTCGCTGTCCTCCATAAAATCATGCTGATGATAGGAAAAATATACAAGATATTTCATCAGATCATGAAATCCGGAACCGTATAACCGGGAATATTCCCATGCAAGCGGTTCGGTCAGATAGCGGGTGTTTAATTCGGTTTCACCGAAATGCATTCCCAAATCCCAGTCAAACTGGATGTGCATTTCATCGGAATAAAAACCGCCGTAACGGATGCCTGCCGCGGCATGGGCGTCTATCACGCCTTTCATATAGTCAAACGCGCCTGCGGAAAAATAATCGATCTCCGGGACGTGATAAACGGCAACCAGCAGGACTCTGTCGGATGCCGGATTCTTCCATTTCCCGTATACTTCAAGCCGGCCGTAACCGTAACCGGCTCCGGTTATTTTTACCGAATCTTCGTGTTCGATATAGGATACCGTATCACTTATATCGGTGATATGTTCGGGATTAACATAAAAATAACATGTGTCGCCATATCTTTCTTCGTTGAATGCATATGCGCGGACTTCCGCAAGAGTCAGTGTTATCGGTCCTTTGTTATTATACCACTGGCGCTGAAGTACCATATCTGCTTTATAACTGCCGTCGGCTGCAATTCGGGTTTCCGTATATTGGCATTGAATTCCGCCGTCAGAATGTGTTTTCCTGTAATTACCCCCGATATCAAGGGGAGAAATCAGACTGGCACCGAACGACATTCCGTATTTTCCAGCGGTTTCGCAGATTGCTTTAAAAGCTTTGACGGTGACCTCGCTGTCGGGATAATTGCATCGTTTTGTACCGCCGAAGAAAAAATCATAAGAAACTTCCATGCGGACCGCTCCGCTTTTTGCCGCATTTGCGCAAAAACTGTCAAGTGTTTCCTTTTCGTTATGGAAACGCACCGATTCGCCCGAATGACCTTTCTGCTCATCGAAAAAAATCGGAACATCCGGGCCTTCAATGATTCGTTCGAGCTGTTTTTCGTCGGTTAAAATCAAAACGGCATGATGTTCGTGAAGCCGCCATACACCTTCGTTTTTAATAATATTCATACTTTTTCCTCCGGTTCATATATGACTTCGGTTTTTTCAGATATTTTTCTTTATATATTGAAAAATGATAATTATGCGTGTATAATATAGAAAACAGTATAAATTTTTTTATACCGCTTATTAATAAATATCGGAGTTTTCATGCAGAATATCAAAGGATTCATTTTAGACCTTGACGGAACCGTAGCAAACACTCTCGGAG
>CAZVPD010000249.1:0-3550 GCA_964628455.1 uncultured Lachnospiraceae bacterium | reverse complement strand
CGAACCATACAAAATATGCGAACCGCTGTTTGAAGGGGTCCGCGTAATTCTGAATTATCTCGGTGAAACCTACTCACCCGCGTATATCCAGGGAATATCGGGCGCCGCATTCCGCATCGCGGGCATCTGTCCCTGCGCGCCGACATGCAGCACCATGATGGAAACCAAAGATTTAATAAAGCTGCTGGGATACGAATTAAAAGAATTCAATATCAACGACAATCCGGATGAATCGATAGGACCCATGACCGAAGCTGTCAGGAAAGAAATCGATGACGGCAGACCCGTATTGGTCTGGCATGCCTTTACCAACGCCGAATGGGATGTGGTGTGCGGTTATGACCAAGAGAAAAGCGCATTTCTGGGACGCGGTTCCTATAGAGGAATAAATGATTTCGTTTCCGAATCCTGGAACAGAGCCAAAGAAGCCGTTACGATCTGTCCGGCTTTCGGTGCGATCTTCATCGGTGAAAAAACAGCGGCATTCGGCGAGTATGCCGCGGAGACCGCGGCAATAAAAGAAGCCGTACGGCACGGACGCAATACGCGCGAACCCGAACCGGACGGCAAATGGACGATGTATCAGGGGATCCAGTGCTACAGAAAATGGGCTGACGACTTCGGAAAGCCGGGAAAAGACAGAGGAGCGGGAGACGCCTACTGCTTCGGAATCTACAGCGCAACACACCGCGCCGCAGCCGGTTTTCTGAGTGAAATCGCAGGCAGATACGACAAAGCATCCGAACTGCTTCTGAAAGCCGCGGCCTTATTCGAAAAAGAAGCGGCCATCTTAAAAAGCGCGGAAAGCCTGCTCTGGTGGAACTCACCATGGGGCGTCGACGAAGAGAGAAGCAGCAAAACCGCACCGATACTCACCCGCTGCGCAGACGCGTATGAAGGCGCCATAGAATGCCTGGAAAAGGCTATTCCGCTGTTATAAAAATTCAGAAAGGGTGAGAACATGCGGTGTTCATCTGCCGTCGCGGAAGCACTGATCATGCATCCGCGATTTAAAAACATTCCGTGGGTAGCCGAAGCAGCGTATAAAAACGCATGCGAACAGGATGATTACCGGTATACCATCGCTTTACCCGTTCCGGAAGCGTATAAAGTGATTCAGGCTAAGAAAGACGAAATCATAAAAACCCAGAGACCGTCAGGCGGGTGGAAGATAAAAGACAGCACCAGGATTTCATATTGGCTTCTTAAAGCGATGGATTATACAGGACATCTTGAAACCATGCTGAAAGACGGGAGATTCCGCTACGACCCGTTTAAGCCGTTCAGGGACGGAAAAGACCTGTACAGCCTCGCTGTCCGCAGGGACCTGATGAAAGCCCCCGCACGGGGAGACAAAGAGCTCGGTGAAACACTCGCCGGGGAAATTTTCGCGCTGCAGAGAGAAGACGGTTCATGGAACGGCACCGTGATGAGCACATGTCACCATATCGGTTTGCTGCTGATCGCGGGCATAAAAACCGACGACGAACGGATCCGAAAAAGCGCCGGATGGCTCCTCGGCACATATAAGACCGACGTCATCCGGCATTCAAACAACTTCGGCGGGTCGACTGCCGCGCACGCCATGTTTACGTCGGACGACCGCCAAAGCGAGTTTGCGAGCGCGGAAAACGAGAAGCCGGAATGGATCCCGAGACAGCTCTGCTACAATCATCTGCCCGTTATACAGACCGGAGAGGCGATCAAAACTCTGATTACGCTCGGATTCGGGGAGGATGGAAGGGTGCTTTCGGCCTGCGAAAACTTTGTCCTGATGAAAGAAAAATACGGCGGCTGGTGCGATTCGAACGTCCGGAATTTTCTGATCGCGGAAAGCAAAAAAGAAGGGATGAAGCAGCCGTGAGTATGCCGGAAGAACGGCTGATCCAAGCCGAACCGTGGACCGAATACGGGGTCAGAATGCATCTGTTCGGTCAGGACAGATATGACAGGGAAGTTTCGGAAGCAAAAAAGAAAATGACCGGACATCCTCAGATCCGGTCCATGATCCGGGAATTCGACCGCTGGGAAGAGGAAATCGTTAGCAACCACAAGAGCGCGGGTCTTCTGCTGCATAAACTTTCCTTTCTGGCGGATATCGGACTGACCGCGGATGATCCGGGAATCGAAAAAATCATTCCGGTCATCCTGAAGCACAGGTCGGAAGAGGGGATCATTCAAGTTCCGGTCAATATTCCCGTGCATTTCGGGGGTACCGGCCAGAACACCTGGGGCTGGTGTCTCTGCGACACACCGGAAATCGTTTATTCGCTGCTGAAATTCGGGCTGAGAGAAGAGCTCATGCCCGAAATACGGTTTTTACTGTCCTTAGCGGGGGATAACGGCTGGGGATGCCATGTTTCGTCCGAACTCGGAAAATTCAGGGGGCCGGGCAGCAAAAGCGACCCGTGTCCCTATGCGACACTGTTAATGCTGAAGGTGCTCGCACAACTTCCGGAATTCGCAGACAGCGCAGAAAGCCGCCGGGGAGCGGAAATCCTTCTGCAGTTATGGGAAAACAGCCGGGAAAAGCATCCGTATATGTTTTACATGGGTACGGATTTCAGAAAAATCAAAGCGCCGCTGATCTGGTACGATATCGTTCATGTGACCGACGTGCTGTCGCAGTTTGAACGGTTGAAAAACGACAGCCGGCTCCGGGAAATGACGGAACATATAAAAGCGCAGGCAGATCAGGACGGATTTTATACTCCGCAATCCGAATGGCGGGCATGGAAAGGATGGGAATTCGGACAAAAAAAGCAGCCGTCTCCATGGCTGACCTACGTGATCCTGCGCATGCTGAAGAGATTCGAAAAATAAGCCCGAAATTAAAAAAAGCAGCTGCAAAAGCTGCTTTTTTTATTGTGCATGCGGATTTTACGGTCCGGAAAATTATAATGTTTTCATCACTTCGATAAATTTGTCCGCTATACCGGGATCAAAATGCGCTCCCTTGCAGCGTTCGATTTCCGCATAGGCCTCATCGAACGATTTGATCTTCTGATAAGTACGCTGATTGGTCATCGCGTCAAAACTGTCGATGACCGTCAGGATGCGGGCCAGGAAGCAAATATTTTCGCCGGTCAATCCGGCCGGATATCCCGAACCGTCGTATTTTTCATGATGCTCAAGCACGACCCGGACCACATCGGCGAAACCTTCGATCTTGCCTATGATCTCGGCACTGTCGCGCGGATGCCTCTTGAGTTCGTCCCACTGTTCTTTCGTAAGACGATTGTCCGCAACGAGAATTTCCTTGGAGACATTGATCTTGCCGAGGTCATGGAGATAAGCGCCGTACATCAGCGTCTTTTTGTCTTTGATCGGGAGATTCAGATAATCGGCCATGATGATGCAGTAATTGAATACCCTTTCGACGTGCTTGTATGTGTAGGTATCCCTGGAGTTTATGACCGTGATCAGCGTCCTGAAGGGCTTCAGGGTTTCGATGATGTCGCCGCTGTCAAATTCGGTAAACTGCTCGAAGATCGACGAATATACTTCGACTTTGTTTCTGCGCAGGAATTTGGCTTTATACAAAGCCGAA
>CAZVPD010000248.1:0-3587 GCA_964628455.1 uncultured Lachnospiraceae bacterium | reverse complement strand
ACATAGGGCCGCCCCTACGGTGTGATTTTTTTAAGGGAGAGGTGAAAAATAACTGCACAATTCTTTTTGAAAAGGCGAAAAAGGTATTGACTTCTGCCGAAAAAAGCGGTATAATAATATAGGAATATCAAATGAAAAACTAATATTATCGGAAAGAGGGAAAGCGATGAATTATCTTCTGCAGCTTGTCGGATTCAGGAAGCGAAGGATGGAGGAGCCGATCGGGATGCACGCGGTCCTGCTGTATTTCATCCTGCTCGAATACGCCAATCAGATCGGGTTCCCCGAGAGCTTCACCGCAGCGAACACGATGATCTCGGCGCTGTCGGGGCTTACGGACCTGCAGCTCCACCGCGCGAGGGAGAACCTTGCCGAAAGGGGGTACATCGGGTACAGAAAGGGATCGGAAAACCGGTGCGGCACCTACACGATCATCGACCTGTTCGGCGCATACAACACGAGGGGAGAACCGCAGGGAGGCGGGGTCCGTGCGTCCGGCCCGTGACCGGAAGCGAAATAAATGCGAAAAATAAAGTGATATACAAAGTGATATACAAAGTGATATGCAAAGTGATATACAAAGTGATATGCAAAGCGATATGCAAAGTGATATACAAAGTGATATACAAAGCGATATGCAAAGCGATATGCATCTGACGCGCAAAGCGTCGCGCAAATGATACCGGACCGATACCCGGATGACAGCGGAATGACAGCATTATCTAAACAAGACAAAACGTAAACAAAACTTAAACAAAAGAGAGAATACGGTGCGCGCGCTTTTGATACGATAATGACGGGAATGATAACGCGGATATATGTAAAGGATATTGGGGAGCACGGTGTTTAATCATCTGTAGGGAACAAGGAACGCAAAGCGTTCCATTGCCCCAGCGTTCCACGAATACCGCAATGTATTAATAGGGATGTATAGGTAAAAATATTCCCGAAAATGGGTCTTCAGGCGATACCGCAAAGTATGCGGTTTATCAGAGGAACGCCGCGCGTTCCATGTTCCCGTATAGGTAACGATATAGTAAATTTTAATTATTCGCACAATGTTTGATAATCTTCGTTATGCAAATAATAAGGATCATAACAAGGTACGGTATTCTTTTTATGGTATGTAATTTATTGATGGTGGTTTTTTGGCTGAACGCTGAGGACAGCGTTCACTACAGGATACGATCGGTGTTCAGCGTCATTTGTTTCACCCGTCCGCAGACGCATTTCTCCCGCCGCAGCGGATTTCTCCCGTCCGCAGACGGATTTCACCGCGCCAGCGATTTCACCCGCCGGAGGCGGATTTCACCCGCCGGAGGCGGATTTCACCGCGGCAGCGATTTCTCCCGCCGGAAAGGCGGATTTCATCTCTTCGGCGTCGCAGGCTTCGCGGTTGACCTCGTCGGCGCTGCGGAAGGTGGGGACGACCCGCATCATGGCGGTGCGGACGGCTTCGTTGGTGCCGGATGCGAGGGCTTCGGCGAGGACGGCGAGTTTTGCGTCGATCTCTGCGCGGGAAGGCGGGAGGTCGCGCTCGATGAAGATCATGTTGTTTGAGGTTCTGCCGAGGTTCTCCGTCTTGATCAGCAGCTCCTCGTAGAGCTTTTCGCCGGGGCGGAGCCCTATCTCGACGATGTCGATGTCGCGGTAGGGGACGAGGCCCGAGAGGCGGACCATGTTCTCGGCGAGGTCGAGGATCCGGACCGGCTTGCCCATGTCGAGCACGTAGATCTCGGATTTTTGGGCCATGGCGCCCGTCTCGAGCACGAGCTGCGCCGCTTCCGGAATGGTCATGAAATAGCGCACGATGCGCTTGTCGGTGACGGTGACGGGCCCGCCGTTCTCGATCATGCGTCTGAAGAGGGGGATGACGCTGCCGTTGGAACCGAGCACGTTGCCGAACCGGACCGCGGCGAACTCGGTCGCGCTGTCGCGCCGGCTCTGTATGATCATCTCGCACATGCGCTTCGAGGCGCCCATGATGTTGGTGGGATTGACGGCCTTGTCGGTCGAGATCATGATGAACTTCTTCACGCCGGCCTTCTCGGCCGCGTCCGCCGCGTTGAGGGTGCCGAAGATGTTGTTCTTGACGGCCTCGGTGCTGCTGTGCTCCATCAGGTGCACGTGCTTGTGGGCGGCCGCGTGGAAGACGACATCGGGCCTGTGCCGCAGGAAGACTTCTTCCATGCGCTTCCTGTCGCGCACCGAGGCGATCTCGATCACCGCGTCGAGGGAGCAGCCGTACCGGGCGAGAAGGTCCTGCTGGATGTCGTACGCGTTGTTTTCGTAGATGTCGAGGATGACGAGCTTCGCGGGCGAGAACTTCGCGATCTGCCTGCAGAGCTCGCTGCCGATGGAGCCGCCCCCGCCCGTGATGAGGACGGTCTTTCCTTTGTAGTAGTCCCCCGCCGAACCGCTGCCGAAGTGCAGGGCGTCGCGGAACAGCAGGTCCTCGATGTTCAGGTCGCGCAGCATCCTCCTCGCGTTTTCATTCCCCGCCCTCGAGAGGGGGAAGTCGTAGACGCGCACGCGGCAGCCCGTCTGCTTGTAGAAGTCGAAGAGCTCCTGCTTTTCCTCCCCGTTCAGGTCGGGAAGGGCGATGACGATCTCCTGGACGGGCATCTTCGCGATCTTCTCGAGGATGCCGTCCCCGGTGCCGTATACCGGAATGCCCGAGGTGCGGCTTCCGATCTTGTCTTTGTCCCTGTCGATGAAGCAGTAGGGCCTGTAGTGCGAGTTCCTGTCGAGCATCAGCTCCTCGGCGAGAACCTTGCCGACCCTGCCGGCACCGACGATGGCCACGTTGATCTTGTTGCCGTCCCTTTCGGCGGTCTTGACCGCCAGGGCCGTGTTCCTGTACTGATAGAGGAAGCGGATGGAGAGGACGGCCAGCGTGGCCGTGGTCACCAGTCCGACGCTGTACCACAGGTTCAGCCGCTGCGGCAGCAGAAGGCGGCTGAGCAGCAGATAGAGCACGCCGCCGAAGAAGTCCGCCGTCACGAGCCACAGGTATTCCGCCGAACACGCGTAGCGCCATATGCTCGTGTAGACGCGCAGCATGAACCTCGAGAAGAGGATGAACCCAAGCAGCAGCGCCTCGTTATACAGCTTTGCGGTCAGCGACAGGTAGGGAAGATTCGACACGGCGTTGAATGCGGCGCACAGAAAGGCGAAGCAGAGGATATCCGCCGAGATCAGCATCAGCTTGCGCCTGTTAATAAATTTCATCGATCATCAACCGCTTCCGTTTTATTATAAAATCCATAAAAGCATCCCGGTTTTGTTAATAAAAAAGAGCCCGCGGAGAAAGAGCTCACATGCGGGTCACGTCCCGCACTGAACCTGACGGTAACCGGCTGTCATGTTTATATAATGCACATAAACGAAGACCCTGTGGCTTTGCGTCGCAGGCTTTCGCCGGCTTTGCCCTTTCTATTGAATTGTTCTGTCGGACCGCTCCGGCGGGAAAAATTTCACAGGTATCCGGACATGAAAACAGCGGGAGCTTCGGTATAAGGACCCGCTCCCGTCGTCGATGCGCCTTTGCATGCTCTCGGTTTCATTTCGGTAGGCTTCCATTCATG
>CAZVPD010000247.1:0-3616 GCA_964628455.1 uncultured Lachnospiraceae bacterium | reverse complement strand
CGGTTGTAAACAAATTTTAAATTATTTCATTGTATTCTTGACGGGGAGCAGATCACGGTCTCTTTCGGGTGTTCTTAACGCCGGATTTTTTATTCGGAAAATAATATTCAGAAGCTGATTTTCCGCAACGGCCGGATCATGCCGGGCGAAAGGATGGCGGAGAAGCATCCCGACTGGTAAAACGTGATCTCGGCTCCTTCGGCGTCGTATTTTCCGTCCTTCAGCTTTCTGCAGACGACTTTATAGCCGTCGGGATAGATCAGCGCGGCGTCGACCGACCCGTCGTAACCCGATCCCTGTCCTGTCGAGCCGGCCGTGACGACCGCGTATTCGCCTTCCGCCGAGTCTGTCAGTTCAAGCCTGCCGTCGGGAAGGGGAACGTATACCTTCATGCCTTTTTGGATCCCGACGACGTCGCCGGCGGTTAAATAATTGTTTTTCATATCCTGTCTGCGGTTCCTTTTTATGATTTTATGATTTGTTGAAAAGCAGCGTGACCAGGGTGCCTGTTCCCGGATTGCTTTCGAGTTTTATGGCGGCGCCGTGCAGCATCGCGCCGTGTTTGACGATGGAAAGACCGAGTCCCGTGCCCCCCGTTTCCTTGGACCTGCTTTTGTCTACGCGGTAAAACCGCTCGAAGACGCGGGACTGATGCTCCGGCGCGATGCCGATGCCCGTGTCCCGGACCGAAAGCCGGACCGAAGGACCGGATCCCGTGATGCTGACGGTGACGCTTCCTCCCGGCTTGTTGTACTTGACGGCGTTGTCGCACAGATTTGCGACCATCTCGTAAAGGGTCGGGGCGAGGCCTTCGACAAAGGCTGTTTCGCCCTCGAGCGTGAGGGAAACGCCGGCGGCGGCGGCTTTGTCCGCGAGGGACGCGATGACTTTTTCGGACAGCGCGTACAGGTCGACCGGGGCGAATTCCTTTTTCAGTCCGTCCTCGTCAAGCCTTGAAAGCTTGATGATGTCGTCGATCAGCGAGATGAGGCGCCGGGCTTCCGCATGGATCTGACCGATAAAGCGCGGGAAATCCTCGGGTTTCGCGATGCCGTTCTGCATGATCTCGGCGCAGCCCAGAATGGAGGTGAGCGGTGTTTTGAGCTCGTGCGACACGTTTGCCGAAAACTCGCGGCGCATCCTGTCGTTCTGTTCCTTTTCGGTGATGTCGGAGGCAAACAGGACCGCCGCGTAATTTTTATTGTCTCTGACCGGATTGACCGTCAGCTGAAAGATCCGCCCGTTTCTCGTGATTTTTTCGCTTGCCGGACTGCCCGCAAACGCGGCTTCGGCGGCGCGCACATAGCTGATGTCCCTGCATAATTCGAGATATCCGGGGTTCTTTTCGCTTTTTATACCGAAGAGTTCATCCGCGCTCTTGTTCGAAAAAAGGACGTGCCTGCCTGAACCGAACAGAACAAGCGCTTCCTTCATGCTGTCGGCGATGTTGCCGAGTTCGTTCCGCTTCTGTTCGAGGGCTTCGAACTGCTCGGTGATTTTTTTGTTTTGCCTGTCCATGCGAAGAAGCAGGGGCGAAAGCTCGCCGTATGTGTTGTTCGAGAGCGGATGGTCAAGGTCAAGGCTGTTGACGGGCGAAACAACCGATTTTGTCAGGAAATGCGCGGTGACCGCGGCGCCCGCGACGGTCATAAGAACGATCAGCATGACCGGCAGAAAAGCGCCGCTGATGATGCCGAAAAGATTTTTCACCGTCTGCGAAACGCGGAGCACGCTGCCGTCCCCGAGCCGGAGGGCATAATAATAGGTTTTTTCACCGAGTGAGTCGCTCATCCTCGTCGCCTCGCCGGTTCCGTTCAGCAGTGCTTCGGCGACTTCCTCGCGTCCGAGGTGATTGTCGAGTGTGTTGATATAGGCGAAGCTGTCGTACAAAACCGTGCCGTCCGGGGCGACCAGCGTGATGCGCATATCGCTTTCGCGGCCTGTTTCGGCCAGCCACGCGATATCGGAATTCTCATAGGCAGCGGCGATATAGCCGCATTCGGCCGCGAGGTCCCTTTTTTTCTCGGCCGAAAAATTGCCGTACAGCGCGGCAGTCAGCAGCACGGACGCCAGGATCAGGGTCAGAAACGATGAGAACAGGATGCTCCAGAAGATCCGTTTTTTCATTTTGCGGTACCTATGCGGTATCCGATCCCTCTTACGGTTTCGATGATATCCCCGCCGCTGCCGAGTTTTGCGCGCAGCGTGCGGATATGCACGTCCACCGTTCTTGTTTCGCCGGAATAACCGTATCCCCATATATTTTCGAGCAGCATATCGCGGTCCAGGACCCTGCCCGCGTTTTTGAGGAGCAGATGAAGCAGGTCAAACTCCTTCAGCGTCAGGTCGACGGGCTGTCCGTCCGACGTGACGGCGTGCGCCCCTGCGTCGAGTCTGACGGTCCCCGCGGCAAGAACCGGGGAATCCGCCGGCCGGGCGCGGCGCAGCACAGCCCTGACGCGTGAGATCAGTTCCGTCATGCCGAAAGGTTTGGTGATGTAATCGTCGGCGCCGCTGTCCAGCCCCACCACCTTGTCGTATTCGGTCCCCTTTGCGGTCAGCATGATCACGGGGATAAGCTTTGACGCGTCCCCCGACTTCAGGCGCCTGAGGATCGAAATGCCGTCTTCGCCGGGGAGCATGATATCGAGCAGGACAAGCTCCGGCGTCTGCGTGCGCAGCGCCGCGAAAAGATCCGTTCCGCGCTCGAATCCCGCAGCCTGAAAACCCGAATTGTTCAGGGCATAGACCACGAGCTCCCTGATCCCCCTGTCGTCTTCCACACAAAAAATCATGAATGGCCTCCCATTATGCGGGTGTTTTCAGCTTTCGACATGCGTGCCGGTGATGGCGAAGACCACCCATTCGGCGATGTTTGTCGCGTGGTCCCCGATGCGCTCGAGGTATTTCGCTATCATCAAAATATCGATGGCCTGTTCTCCATACTTCATGTCGCTTGAAATCAGGCTGATCAGATCGTTTTTTATGCTTGTAAACAGAGCGTCGACCACATCATCGTATTTTATCACGGAGTTGGCCAGCTCAAGATCGCGCCTGACGAAAGCGTCGATGCTTTCCGTAACCATTTTGATCACGGCCTCCGCCATATCGGCGATGCGCACTTTGTTCCTGCTTTCGGAGAGGTCGATATACGTCACGATTTCGGCGATATCCGCAGCCTGGTCTCCGATGCGCTCCATATCCGTGATCATTTTGAGGGCCGAGGAGATAAGCCGCAGGTCTTTTGCCACCGGCTGCTGCTGAAGCAGCAGCTTGAGGCACATGCTCTCGATCTCCCTCTCTTTGGTGTCGATCTGCTTTTCGGAACTGATCGTTTTTTCGGCAAGAGGCAGGTCATAGGTCATCAGCGCTTTAACCGCCGAAGCGATCGCGTTTTCGCAAAGCGCTCCCATCAGTATCAGGTCGTTGTTTAACTCGTCGAGCTGCGTGTCGAATTTATTTCTCATATCATCAGCCGAACCTTCCCGTTATATAATCCTCTGTTCGTTTATCCCGCGGATTTGAAAAAAGATCCTCCGTGCTGCCGAATTCGATCACATCACCGAGCAGAAAAAACGCGGTCTTGTCGGAAATCCTCGTCGCCTGCTGCATATTA
>CAZVPD010000246.1:0-3670 GCA_964628455.1 uncultured Lachnospiraceae bacterium | reverse complement strand
GATAACCATGACGGGCAGCTTATCTTTATAGGCTTTCATATGAATTCCCGCACGATATCCGGCATTATCGCGAATATAGATAATACCGCCGCGCATAGCATAACCTGCAGCATCACCCGTACTTCCGTAAACCGTTATAGACCCGTCATTCATTGTATCACCGGTCGCATCCTGGGCGTTGCCGTAGACAACAAGGTCGGAACCGTTGAGATACGCTCCCAAAGCATTGCCGGGAACTCCGTTTATTATGATCCGTTCGCCGGAACTTCCGCATCCGACATAACGCTCACCCATACATTCCATTTTTCGCTCGGTCACTGCAGCGGCTCCTTTCCAAGCATCGTTGTTCTGTCTTTTTTACCGAAAGCCATCAGCTGGGGTTTTTCTTTTATCAAATCAAAATCGATCGAATCGAGGGGTATGCGGTTTCGTATAAGCGACGTATAGATACCCGCTCTTGTAACATCACCTATTATGATAAATCCCTTTAATAAATTATCTCCGTAGAACAAGATTTTATAACTTTCCGGCGTTGTCTCCATATATGTTTCTCCTGTATAAATTCCGGCTGAAACAATATGCAGACCGAAAAAACCTATGGCGTTCATCGGCAGCGCGCTGTTGTATAATTTATTGCCCCCTGCCATATTTATGCCGGCGGTCTCGCCCTGCATATAAGCATTCGGCAGAAGGGCAAGAATCCGGTTCTGAGAAGCCGATATATCATAACTTTCCGCACAGTCTCCGGCTGCATAGATATTATCGAGTGTGGTGCGGCAGTGTAAATCCGTCACGATACCCCGGTTAACCGAACCTCCCGCATCGCCGATAAGCGATGTATTGGGCCGTACTCCGACTGCAATAACCAAAATGTCAAATCGAATGATTTTGCCGCTTTTCAATATGGCGGTATCGTTTTCCAGAGACAAAACACTGTCATTTAAGTGAAATTCTATATTATGTTCCTGAAGCTTCTTCAAAACGAGAGCCGACCCGGTCTCGTCCAGTATACTCGATAAAATCCTGGGGGACATATCGGTGACAACGACCGAATCCGCTTTGTGTATGATTCCTTCGGCACACTTCAGACCTATCAGCCCGGCACCGATAATAAACACACGGCTGTCCGGCTTAACGGCCCCGTCAAGTGCTTTTGCGTCATCAAGAGACATAAATGTAAATTTATTCTTAACCGTTTCGATTCCGTTCATAGGAGGAATAAAAGGGTATGAACCGGCCGCAACGAGCAATTTTTCGTAAATATAACTTTCACCGTTTGATAAAACGATCCGGTTATTATTGTTTTCTATTTTCAGCACCGAAACATCAAAAAGGACATCGCATTTATTATCCGTATAATAATTATCCGGACGGTATTTCATGCGTTCGATATCGGTCTTTCCGCATAATAAATAGGATATCAAAGGACGGGAATAAGTATGATATTTTTCCCGCGATATGACGAGGATCGTGCCTTGACCGTCAATACTTCTGATTCCTTCAATACAACCGATTGCGGCGGCTGAATTACCGATTATAATATATTTATAATCCATCCGGCTCCTCCGATTCTGCGTAAATGATCGCATTGTTGGGACAACCGGCCACACACATAGGGCTCCCGGCTGAATTACGCGTACATAATTCGCATTTTTGCATAACACCGTCTTCGGAGGGTGAGATCGCCCCGTAGGGGCAGGAAAGAACGCATGTATAACAGCCGACGCATTTGTTCCGGTCGATCAATATAACTCCGTCGACGATTTTAAACGATCCGGTAATGCAACTTTTTACGCAAACCGGATCAGTGCAGTGGCGGCATGAAACGGCAAAGCTGATATTGTCTTTTTCTTCTATTTTTATCCGGGGGCGTATGATCATGTCTTTCAGTGCCTTTACCATGTTATTCCCGTTCTGGTTGGCAAAAGCGCAGTAATATTCACATAAATGACAACCAAGGCACCATTTCTCATTTACATATATACGTTTCATGGATATTTATCTTTCAATAAAAAGTTATATAATCATCCCGCCGGGCTCCTACAGAGACATATTTAACGGGACAACCGATTGTTTTTTCTATATAATCAATATAAATACGTGCATTTTTCGGCAGATCTCCGGGACGGCGGCATGCTGATATATCACAATGAAATCCGTCTAAATAAGTATATACGGGAACCGCTTTCAATAAACGGTCTCCGACCGGGAATTCACCTGTAATTTCACCGTCGATCTCATATGCGCTGCATACCGGTATTGTTTTAAAATAAGATAATATATCCAGTTTGGTCAGAGCCAGGGATAAAGCACCCTGAATCATCGTTCCGTATCTGGAAGCGACAACATCAAAAGTTCCCACCCGTCTCGGCCTGCCGGTAGCGGCACCGTATTCTTTTCCCGCGGAACGGAGTTTTTCGGCTTCTTCGCCGAACATTTCGGCAGTGAACGGACCTTCGCCGACGCAGGACGAATAAGCTTTTATAATACCGACGACATTATCCAGTTTTTTCGCCGGTATGCCTGCACCGATGGGAGCATATGCCGCTATGGTCGATGAGGAGGATGTATACGGATATATACCGAAATCGATGTCACGCAGAGCTCCGAGCTGTGCTTCGAACAGGATGTTTTTACCGTTGTCTGCTGCCTTATTCAAATATGCCGTCGTATCGCAAATGAATTCCGACAATCCGTCTCCGAATTCATGCAGCCAGGCAGCCATTTTGTCTTTGTCAATACGTTCTGCGCCGTATCCTTCTTCAACAAGCAGGTTTTTCCACTCGACAATGTTTTCAACTTTTTCATTCAGGGTTTCCGGATATAGAAGATCGCCCATGCGAATTCCTTTTTTCATATATTTATCCGAATAAACGGGGGCAATACCCCTCCGTGTTGAACCGTATTGTTTTCCGGTTTTCGCAAGACGGTCTTCTTCGAGAATATCAAGCCTTTTATGATAAGGCATACATATGACAGCCCGGTCGCTGATTTTTAAATTTTCACTGCTGATATCGATTCCTTTGGCAATCAGCTTTTTTATTTCGGCAGAAAGGTGCTCGATATCGATAACCATGCCGCAGCCCATCACATTAACCGTCGTTTTGCGTAAGATACCGGACGGAAGTAAATTTAAAATAAATTCGCCGCGGTCATTGATCACGGTATGGCCGGCATTGTTTCCTCCCTGATAGCGTATAACGATATCGTAATTTTCCGAAAGCAGGTCAACCATTCTTCCCTTGCCTTCATCTCCCCAGTTAATGCCCACAACAGCTGTTAACATCGTATCATCCTCTGTTTCTTATATGAATTCACACGTTGATTTTTATTTCAATACCCAATAAATCCCTGTTTTTTTCAAGGATCGGTCTGATATATCCGTCAAGGAATTCGTCGGTCTGCTGTGCCGCTCTGCCGGTAAATTTATCAAACGATAAAATATCTTCGAGTTCGCATCTCGTAAGATCGAATGTTTCATCAGCAAGGATTCTTTCAAGCAAATCATTTTCAAGTCCGTATAATTTTACCTGTTCCGCCGCTTTTACCGAATGCTGTCTTATGGCTTCATGAAGTATCTGACGGTCTCTCCCTTTATGGTTTACACAATACATCAGAATATTTTCGGTAGCCATAAAAGGCAGTTCCTCCTTTAAATGACGCTCGATCA
>CAZVPD010000245.1:0-3688 GCA_964628455.1 uncultured Lachnospiraceae bacterium | reverse complement strand
AAGAAAAACTCCATGTTTATTTCGCCGACCGATCATCCCAAAACAGCTCCCGATAAAAGAGCATGGGCCAATTATGTTTTATACGATGACGAGAACACCCGTTTTATAGCATTTTTCGGGACAGGAAGAAAAACCAAACAAAATCCGGATGCGTATCCGATCGGACTCGATATTGCGGAATCGTCGGACGGCGTACACTGGCGCTGGATCATCAGAGATGCGATACCGATAACGGGGGCGCACGCCGGCTTCGGTGTGATTAAAGCCGGCAAATATTTTTATTACTACCCGACATGTTCCAATACAGAGGAGGGCGTTCACTTCAAAATCTACCGTACAACGGATTTTATCGTCTGGGAGCACCTCGGAGACAAATACGATGTCGTACCCGACCGGAGCATGTATCACGAACGCTGGGATGAAGTGCATGTGATTTCGGCTTACGACGAAGCCGGAGATCCGTTATATTACGGTTACATTTCTTCCGAATCGATAGGTACCGCAAGCTTGGGTTTTATGCAAAGCAGGGACGGCATATCATGGGAAGTGCTTCCCCCGCCGGAGATTCTGTGGGGTGAAATACCCGAGCAGCACATGGAACTTAACTTTGTCGAAAAGATCGATGATATCTATTATCTTTCCATGTCCGGCAGGATGTATATGGACAGCTACGGCTATTCGCTTTATACATTCATCGGCAGCAGTCCGCGCGGTCCGTTCCGTCCGGACAGGGAGATGTTCCGTTTATGCGGAACCACGAGACGCGAAGTGACCTGGTTAGGTCACTCGATAAAGACTCCGGACGGATTTTTGTGCGCGTTATGGCTCAGTCACAGCCGTCCCGATATCCCTTCGACCACATTTGCCGTCGGTTCGCTGAAACGAATCATAACAGACGGCGTGCATCTGCGCCTTGCATATTGGAACGGTACGGACAAGGCAATCGGAACCGAAGTATCAACCGGAAGTTTCGTAACGCTCCATCCGAAAAATCACACCGACCCGGGGGACAGAACGGCGGAGGAAAAAGGTCTGTTGTCCATAAGCGCATCCCGTGACGGTGTTATCGTTTCACCCTGTGTGAAAACCGACCGCAAAAAAGGTTTTGTTGTCAAAGGTTCAATGACCGTATACGAAAGCCGGACAAACATCGCTACTCATCATCATTCAACCACCGCCGGCTTTTATTTTGAAGAAGCGCCGGGAACCGGGACTGTAATATTAATGGAAACGCTGGGAGTTACGCGCATCGGGCGCGCCAGATATTCGGAACACCGGATCTCCGATTCGGACCCGTATGATAATGCGGGTATAAATCTGGCCGTCGGACGGAGCGGACGGCTCAAGGGAACTTTCAGGTTTGACCCGGAGGACACAGTCGGCCCGTATGGTCACGCCTCGTTCTGCGGAATACGGCACGGACGGACACACGAATTTATTCTTCTGGCACGCGGCGATTATTTCGAGCTTTATATCGACAGCCTGTATGTCCAGACCTATCTGCTGCCCGAAACAATGACAGGAATTATAGGCATCTGCCTGTTTGACGGACACGCGGATTTTCAAAACGTTAAAATATACGATATGACATTTTAAGATCAAAGACAGTTTCCGGAAAATCAATTTCGGTAACTGTCTTTAAAATATACCGTCAATAACCGGGGTACCGGCTTACATCCGTATTATTCCCGTTGTATTTAATCAGCAAATCGTCTGCTATCCGCAGCAGCACGTCCAAACATTCGATACTGCGGGTCCAGTAAACCGGAATTTCACTGTATCCCAAATACGCACCGAGAATATTTCCGGTAACAGCGCCGGTACTGTCACTGTCTCCGCTGTGATTTACCGCAGCGATAAGCGCCTTTTTAAAATCATCTTTGTATTTCAGAGCGCAGTAAACCGAAATGGCCAGCGCTTCTTCGCCTACCCAGCCTTCACCGAGTTTTGTTACCGCATCCATATCCGGCAGACTGCTTTCTGAGAGTGCCAGCGCCATGTATAATGCATGACTGCATTCCTCATGACCTTCAAAACGCTTAAGTTCAGCAAATGTATCTATGACGGCGGTTTCGAGATCACAGTCTTCTATGACACAGGCAATTATATGCGCCAATGCTCCGGCAGACAGATATCCCGACGGATGTCCGTGGGTAAGCGCCGCAAACTGCGCAGCTAA
This sequence comes from uncultured Lachnospiraceae bacterium, assembly GCA_964628455.1. Lineage (GTDB taxonomy): Bacteria > Bacillota > Clostridia > Oscillospirales > CAG-272 > JAQVWU01. Next base: position 1,509 of record CAZVPD010000245.1, on the reverse strand, counting down.
ATCAAAAGCTATTTCCTTCGGATAAAATAATCCGGCAGGCGCCGCGCGCATCACTCCGCCGCAGCCTTTGCTGTTGTTGATCGGTTTTTCTATTGTCCCCTGTTTTCCGCCCGCAAGTGCGGATAAGCATGTATTGCCGGGTGCCCGCTTTTGATAAAGTTCCGGCACATCAAGAAGCCATCCGTCATACTCCGATTCAAAACCTTTTTCTTTCGGATACCCTTGCGTAAACAACCACCTCAGATAAGCCCGGTACACAACAGAAGGCGGGTAACAGATTCCTTTCAAAATTCCTCGTGTCTCCGCTCTCAGGATACCCTCTGCCGTAAACAAAGTCATCTGCGTATCGTCGGTAAACACGGCTTTGCCGGATGCCGATATCTTCAAATCACCGACACCGCCGGGTCCGTACCGTTTTTCAATTTCTTCTGCACTTAAAAATTCAACGGGATAACCTAAAGCGTCGCCTATGGCTCCGCCGACAAGACAGCCTCTGAAAAATTCCGCATTACGCCGCATCGTTTTACATCCTTTAATAAAAGACCCGTAAATCAGATCGGTTTTTCGGTCTGATTATAACACCGATCAAAAACCGACTTTTTTTAAACATCCCGACTACAGCCAATCGGGATGTTTTTTTGCGTCTAAATATAATAAATACCTGCCGCGACGGAAAAGAGCAGCAGCAGAAGAGTATACAGCGCTATATACCGCTTTTTAAAAATCACGCAGACGGCAGCGAGGGAAGTGATGCGGGTGGCGGGGCCGGCAATCATAAACGCGAGCGCGCTGCCGCGGGACATTCCCTGAGCCATCAGCGAAGATATCATGGGGATCGTGCCGCCTCCGCACGCATAGAGCGGGATGCCCGCCACAGCGGCCAGAACGACGGAAAAGGGAGAGGCGACATCGATTTGCCGCATCCACAGATTTACGGGCAGCAATTCGACGAGGGACGCGATCAGAATGCCGATGAGCATCATCTTCAGTATAAAAAGCAGCGTACCGAGAGAATTTTTAAAATAGCTTTTCCATGTGAAGGCGGGTTTGGTCCTGTTTTCTATAGATTCCCTGTCAGACAACAGCAATTTTTCACGCACAATGAAGTGTTCGGGTATAAGCATGGTGGCAAGTCCGATAAAAATCCCGAAGATCAAAACGGCAAGCAGACGCACAACCGCCATATCCCAGCCGAGTCCTCCGCCGGTCATGATAAAAAGCTGAGGATTCATCATAGAGGAAGCCGCGAGAAAGCTGATGAGCGGATACACGGATATGCCGGCGCCGTAAAGGGTGATGAGGACCGGAACGGTGCCGTATGTGCAAAGCGGCGATATTATACCGAGAACAGCCGCACTTATAACCGCAGGCAGGGGGCGGCCGTTTATATACCTGTAAATCAGTTTTGTCCAGGAAGTAAATTTGAGCGCTTCACCGATCAGTACGCCGATGATGACGTAGGGCGCAAGCTGCAGAAAATATCCCGCGATAATACCGGGCAGATGGCTC
>CAZVPD010000244.1:0-3702 GCA_964628455.1 uncultured Lachnospiraceae bacterium | reverse complement strand
TTTCTTTTATTATACTTGATGTTTATGGTGTCTGTCAAACCCCGTATGGGTCAGTAATCATATCACCTAGTGAATGATCAAAAAACAATAAGTATCCTGTTTCATATATATAGCTGCCGTATTTATTATATTCTTCAAGTGTGGTTTCAAAAAAGTATGTTGTATCTTCAAGTCTTTCCAATATATAACTCTGCGTTTTGGCAATATATAAATTTTTAGAGTATTCTGAATATTCGGGAAGCGTAGTCTTTCCTAACCGGAAATCTTCTATTGCTTGTGTTTCATGAGAAATTAAAGATTGTATCCGAATCCTCTCCTCTTTTATATATTGAGCTTTGTCAACAGTATAGATGCCATTGACAGAATGAATATAATCTTTATATGATGAATCCATATATGTATTTGCGTTGTTGCATATCCGGCATTGAAAAATCACAATCGATATAAATACAATAACAAATAAAAAATATTTTTTATCAGCTATAAGTTGCTTGTACAGTTCATGTGGAATGCAGTTTGTCGAATATGTTTTTTTGCTTTTAATATTCTTTGTTTCCAATGATTTTATATATAAAAATTTAGGTTTTTTTAATGTTATATTTATGGGAATATACAAATAAACTATTAAAGGAATCATAATTATACATATTAATACTGCGCCCAATAAATAAAAATAAAAGGAAGGGAATACTTTTGAAAAAAGATGCATAGACCGATATTGTGAGAGAAAAGTATTTATACGAAAAAAAGTGTTACATGAGATGTTAACATTTCGTGAATTGTATAATATGGTGTTTAGGACATAATAAGAAATATAAAAAGCGAATAATATATAAACATTTTTGACTATACAGAATATAACGATAAATGTTAAATATATTGCAAATGCTGTTAATATTTTAACACCTATATATATGAATAAATATTTAAGGATAGATAAATCATATGGATACAACGAAATATATGCCTGTATATTGTTAAAAGGGGATGATAAATCGTGATGAAGTAATATTATAAATAATCGAATCCCCTCTACAAATACAATACTGAAAAAAATAACCGTCAGATGAAGAATTATTTTCGATATGATGGCGGGTTTACGTCCGTTACGAGTAGTTTGTATAATTTTGTTGTTCTCCGTATATTTGTCATTAAAAAAATTAATAATCAGGAATAATAAAACTAAAACATACAAATAGCCACTAAAATTTATATCGTTAAAAAAGACATTCCACCCGCATAAGTGTTCAAATCCAATTTTTACACTGTCCCTTGCCGATGAATATACTTTTAGCAATTCTTTCTGATATTGATATATATATTTATCAGTTGAAATATTTTCAATATTATATGTCAGAAGATTCGCATTAGCTTTATCAAGCAATACTTTTATTTTATCAAGGTATAGCTGCTTTTGTTGGGCATCTTGGTGTAATTTATTATATAGAACGTATTCGGTATAAACCTCGTCTTTTAATCGATTTGTGTCCTCGCCGGCTGTTATCATGTTTATTTGATTTTCCAGATTTTTATAAATGGCATCTATTTTATCCGGTGAATTTTTATATTCTGTATATACGGATTGAATACGTACTGTACCATATTTTTGTTTAAATGAAAAATCATGTATAATATTAATGGCAGTGACTATTCCATATATCAGAAATAAAGAAGCAAATACGAAACAAAAGAAACGATTGAATAGTTTTACCCCTTCATACCATATTGTCATTAAAAAATCTCCTTCAGGATTCATATTCCAATCGATAAAATAACGGTGTTTCACTACTATAATTCTTAATTAAGTAATATCCTTCTTTGTCATTCTCCTTGTATGCATGTGAAAAATATACAATGCATACGTCATGATCTATGTATGCTATATATACGATTTGATAATTAATACCTAATTCAGAGCTTAAATCAATTTCAGTCATTGTTCCGCTGTATATATTTCCAACTAATATACAAGCGCTGTTAGGATTTATATAATATATAGTTTCCCCGTTTTTAATTTCTTTGTCAATATATGTAAGCTTATCAGGTAATGCAGTTATATACTCATGATCAAGATATAACCCTGTCGCTCCCATAATTCCGCTTGCTATTGTTTCCTTGGCATTATTTTCATTTATTTTATAACGGTAAGCTTCATATGGATATTGACTTGGTGTATATTTCTCACCTTTGTCCCAATTAATCCCATAAAAATTATAATATCCGTAGTTGGAATATATAAAACAATTATCAATTAAAGTAAAAACCGGAGTCATTTCAAGAGAAAAAGTGTTTTGATTATTAAAATTTAAATCAACCTGATAAATACTTTCACCTGTTGTATAATTGTAAAATACTGAACCGTTTTTAACTATAAAACCATTAATGAATTTCTTGTTGTTCGTGCTGACGCATTCAGCTTTCGAATTTTTATTAAGATTTATTCTCCAAAGATTGTTAATGGTTTCAGTTTCTTTTTTTAGATAATAAAGATAATCATCATACACTTGAATAGATGATCCCACGTCCTGCCCAACGATTTCATCCCATGTTTCTAAAAATTTATACTGATTTAGATTATCATCATAATATCCTATAAATAATCCTCCTACGCCGGTTTCTGTCATATATCCTCCTTTCACATATATAGTATCATTATAAACGACGGCGGTATCAATAACAAAATTATTAATACACGAGTATTTCTTATGATCACATAATGGATCGGCACAAAGATGTGATAAACAGCCGGTAGCAAAATTCAATCGAAATATTTCTCCTCCCTCACTGAGTATATAAAAACTATCTCCCACTATTAAATATATCCCTCCTGGCCTATTACTCATACTTCTGCGACCATCCGTAAATTTGACAGTAGATAACGCGTTTACAGTTTTCTGATTAATTTTTATGCTTTGTTTGGAAGCCTCTGTCATGGAAGAATTCTGTAATTCTTCCGGCTTCTCACAGGAACTCATAAGAATTAAACAAAATATTATCGGTATTATAATACAGGCAGCCATTTTGTGTTTCATAAAATATAACCTCATTTTATATTAAATATGTATTTACAAGAGAAAGCGTATATGCTTTCTCTTGTAAATAGTGTTACTTTTTACTTTAGTTCGATTATTGTGCTTAATAACTGAACGAGGTCAAATAGCTGGTTTTGCTTCCCCATGTACCATTATTATTATCTTTTATATAATGATAGCCACGAGAAGGCTCTGTTCCATCACCATATTGGTCAGCAGCATACGCTGAAGTTGTATAAGACACATCATCAGTATCAACTACCACCCACCAACCTAAATCGTCATCGTATACTGCCACCTTAGCATACACATTATTGCATGTAACTGCGGCAGTAGTGCTTGTACTATACCCAGTGTATCCATAATATTCAAGTTCTCCGGTACATGAAACTGCAAGATTAGAAGATGTTACGCCAGAAACCGAATCTTTTAAAGAAGAGAGTGCGATAGCGATAGGATCAACTGCATATCTCTGAAGTTCAAAAGCGCTTATAGAAATTGTCATAATCATGACCAACGCTAACGACAGAGTTACGAAAGAAATATTTCGTTTAGTTCGTTTAGCCTTTAACATAATAAGCTCCTTTTAAGTTTCTTAATATCAACATTCGACCTAAATTCGGTGATATTTTACGAATCATTAATTTCTTGATATGAATCATACATACAT
>CAZVPD010000243.1:0-3796 GCA_964628455.1 uncultured Lachnospiraceae bacterium | reverse complement strand
GAATCCCTCGGTCATCGCGTCGGCGCCCTCGGCGGCTGCGGCCGCTCCCTGCGTAAACGCGAGGATGAATGTGGCCGTCATCGGTCCCGACGCGACCCCGCCGGAGTCGAAGGCGATGCCCACGAAGAGCTTCGGCACGAAGAACATCAGCGCGACGGAGATCATGTATCCCGGAAGAAGGTAATGCCGGAGCTCGAGCCCCGGGACCAGGATCCGGACGACCGACAGGGCGACGGCGATGCCGACCCCGACCGAAAGCGCGCCGAGAACGAGTTTTCTGCTCACGTAACCGCCTGTGACGTCCTCGATCTGATGCGTCAGCACATACACGGCGGGTTCCGCGAGAATGGTGACGAAACCGAGCAGAAAACCGACGGCAATCACGATGAACTTATTATCCATCGAAGCCAGGGCGTATCCGACCGCCCTGCCGACTTCCATAAAGCCCGCGTTGACGCCGACCAGAAAAACAACGAGTCCGACGAACGTGAACAGGACGCCGAATAGGATCCTGCGCACCGCCGTACCCGATAATTTGAATTTTATTTTCTGAAACAAGAGGAATATCGCAAGGATCGGCGCGAGGGCAACCAGCACCTCCCCGGCGATCACCGGAAACTCATGCAGAAAAGGCGCGATGACGGCGCCGGAAGGCGCATATACTTCGGCTGTACCCGTGATGCTTCCCGTTTTCGCGAGAATGCTCATCAGCATCAGCGCGATGATCGCCCCCGACGAGGCGAGTGCGACCAGCCCGAAGCTGTCGTTTTCCGCAGAACCGCTGTCTTTTTTCAGGTGCGAAACACCGGAGGCCAGCGCGAGGATAAACGGCACGGTCAGCGCTCCCGTCGTCGCACCGGACGCGTCGAAGGAAACGGCCAGAAAAGCGGGGGAGGTGAACAGCGCCAGAATAAAAATGACGCCGTAGACGACAAACAGAAGGATATGCAGGGGGATGTTGTACAGGATCCGGATCAGACCGATCGCCGTCATCACGGCGATGCCCGTCGAGACAACGACCACGATCGGTCCCTTCGCGATCAGGCCGGCGGACACCGCGTCGACCATCCCCGCCAGGATGTGCAGGTCGGGTTCTGCGACGGATATGAAAAAGCCGAGGACCAGCCCCGCGGCTGCCACGACCCATAATTTATTGCTTTTCGCGACAGCCGAACCCATCGTATTGCCGATCTGCGCGACGCCGATATCGACGCCGAACAGAAAGACGGTCAGACCGAAGACGATCAGCAGCGCTCCGATGATAAACCGCATCAGCATCGGCGTTTCCAGGGGCACCGCCGTAAAACGGAGCAGCAGCACCAGAACGGTGATCGGCAGAACGGCAAAAACGACTTCTTTTAATTTACTCAGAATAATATTCAACGGTCAGCCACCCTTCCGGAAACAGAGTCAGCCGCAGGCCTGCGGCGTGCGGATTTATTGCGCGGCATGTTTTTCATCCGGGTCCGGGGCGGTTCCGGCGAGTCCGCGGACAAATCCGGTGTCGGCGGGGCAGAACTCGAACTCCGCGAACCGGTCCGCCTTCACCCACCCGATCTCGCTGTGTTCCTTTGCCGACGGCATCCCGTCCGAAATGCGGCACGCGAAGAAAACGATGTGAACGGCTCCGCCGGGGTATTCGTGCGTGACATCGCCGATTATCTCCCCGACCTCGATCCCCGCGCCGAGTTCTTCCGCGATCTCCCTCTCCAGGCACTGCCCGGCCGTTTCGCCCGGCTCGAGCTTGCCGCCCGGGAATTCCCAAAGTAAAGCCAGGTGTTTGCCTTCGGGCCTCCTGCAGATCAGATACTCGCCCCGGCCGTTCCGGATCACCGCGGCGGCCACTTCGGTTGTTTTGTTTGCTTTTATCATTTCCGTGATCTTCGGTTTCTTTCTTAATATTCGAGTATTCGCGTATCCGCGGGACAAAACATGCCCGCACCCGTATTATATCGGATTTTCCGGCGGGTGTCAAGACCGGAAAAAGCGCCGGCCGGGAGGTTTTTCCGTCAGAGCAGTTCGACGGTGGCGGCGTCGAACCGGATCAGGCCGTCTTTTTTCATTTTGGCCAGCTCGCGCGAAAGAGACGTGCGGCAGACGCCGATTTTATCGGCCAGAGCTTTTTTCGTCATAGTCAGCCTGACTGTTTTCGAATTCTGCTTTCTGCTTTCGCGTTCAAGCCAGCTTAAAACGCTTTCCCGGATCGAAGTGCGGACATTATGTCTGATCTTATCGCCGAGGATGGAAGCGTTGCCGGAAACGGATTCGAGAAAGAGTTTTAAAAACTCCGGGTTTTTGCAGAGCAGTTCAAACAGGAGGTCTCTGCCTATTTCCAGTATGTCCGAAGGCAGGGCGGCCGTGACCGTCATCGGATAAACGGGATCCCGGGAAAACAGCAGGTTTCCGCCCAGGATATCGCCTGCGAAAAACTCGGAGACGGTCAGAAGGCTGCCCGATTCGTCGATGCGGTCGACCGCCACCCTTCCCGAAAGAATGATCTCGAGGCTGCCGCAGGGCTGTCCTTCCAGATGGATGACGCTGTTTTTTTTATAGCCCGTCACTTTGAATTCGCGGGTCCCGAGGTAACGGGCGACCTCATCGGGAGGCAGAGACCTCAGCAGCGGGATGTCTTCGATCCCGGATAAAATACGGTTCATGGCTTCCCCTTAAATGTTTTTCTGATAAACTCTGTCACAGTGTTACCGCGGTAACTCCTTTTTACTTATTTTAATGTTAAAATAGTAAAAAGTCAAGCAAGGAGAAACCGTTTGGATATTTTTACGATTATTTTCTGGATCATCTCGGTCGTTCTGTTTATCGTATCGCTCGCAAAGAACAGGAAAAAAACATTTGAAGCGATGAAAAAATCAAAAGGCATGATGGGAAATATGCTCGGTGAAATCGTCGCCGTTATCTTTCTTATCGGACTGGTCCTCACTCTGATCCCGCCCGAAACGATCAAAGGGGTTTTGGGGTCCGCCAACGTCTATCTTTCAACGGCAGCCGCGGCGGTCATCGGAAGCATCACCCTGATACCCGCATTCGTCGCATTCCCCCTGGTGGGTTCCCTGGTCGACGCGGGGGCAAGCATCGTTCCGGCCGTTGCTTTTCTAACGACGCTCACAATGGTCGGCATCGTGACATTCCCTCTTGAAAAAAAAGAATTCGGAATCAGATTCGCACTCACCAGAAATCTGCTGAGCTTTGGTTTTGCGATCGTCGTGGCGTTATCGATGGGAGTGCTGATATGAAGATACCCGCTGTTTTGAAAAAAAACAAACTGATCCTCGCGGTCATACTTGCATATGCCGTTTTGTGGATCGTTTCACCGGAAAAAGCGCTGAAATCGGTCGGTAACAGCGTCTATTATCTGATCGAAATGCTGCAGGTCCTGCCCGTCATCTTTTTGCTGACGGTCGTGATCGACGCCCTTATCCCCAAAGAATTCATCATGCGCGGACTGGGCGAAAAATCCGGCATCAAGGGGAACATCCTCGCGCTGATCCTCGGCAGCATCTCCGCGGGACCGGTTTACGCGGCGTTCCCCATCGGCAAAATGCTTCTCGGCAAAGGAGCAAGCGTCGCAAACATCGTGGTCATCCTGAGTTCGTGGGCGGTGATCAAACTGCCGATGCTGGCAAACGAAGCCAAATTCCTCGGCGTGAACTTCATGGTCGTCAGATGGATAATCACGGTTGCAGCCATCTTTGTCATGGCCTATCTGACGGCCGCGCTGGTGAAAAAGAAGGACATTCTGAAACCGCAGCAAAAGGCGGTATTCGGTCTGCCGGTGATC
>CAZVPD010000242.1:0-3832 GCA_964628455.1 uncultured Lachnospiraceae bacterium | reverse complement strand
ATCCATAACCATACATATAAAGCGATTCATTTTAATAACGGGCTGCACGGCTCTCATCTGAGCGCCGCGGAATACGAAGCGGGTATGAGAGACATCATCGCCCGCATCACGAAACTGCGGCCCGAAGCTGCTCTGATTCTTGCTACAAGCACGGTATATACGTTGGCAGGTACCGAAGGAACTATAGATCGCGAAAAAAACAAGCAGGTTCTCGAACGCAATGACATAATCCGGAAACTGGCCGCAGAATATTCCCTTGCCGTTGATGATTTGTTCGCAGCTGTCGCAGGAAAAACCGATTATCCTCAGCCGGATACGGTCCATTATACCGAAACAGGATATAAAAAGCTTGCGGAATCCGCGGCAAATTCCATCATGCCGTATATTTTATGAATATCAGGACAAATACACCGCTAACCGACGGAATCGGCAAACGCAGACGCATATTATACAGTATTGCCGTGTCGGCAGTTTTTTTAAGCTTCGCGCTTGTGCTTAAAACACTGACATCTTTCTACCTCCCTATTCTCGGCGCTGCCGGTCTGAAAGTGGATTTTTCAGGCATTTTCACCGCTTTCCCGGCACTGATGTTCGGACCGCTGTATGGCGGAGCGGTCAGTGCGCTTGCCGATATTTTCGGTTACATCCTCAAACCTGCCGGAGCCTATATTCCGCTGATGTCTTTAACCGCATTTATAAGCGGATTCCTGACCGGATTGATCTGGCGGTTTGCGGTAAATAATATCGGGAAAAACAACCGGGTGCTGACAGCCGTGATCGCAGCGGTTTTTATGCTGCCGGGAATATTCGGAGTCACCGTGCATGCAGCACTGAACGCCGACAATATAATCAACGGCCTGACAGCCGGCAGCACGGAACTCCCGACACGCGGTCAGATTTCTTCAGCCGAATTGTCTCCCCTTTCGCACTTTGTCTGCAATCTGGCAAGGTATTCAAACGATACCATAACGCTCAAGGGCAATTCATGGGCATCCGGCGCGGAGATCATCGCAATTCCCGAAACCTATGACATTGACGGTTACCCTTATAAAATAACGAAGATAGCGGCAAACACTTTTTCGAATAACCGTTTAAAAAAGATTTTTTTATCGTCGAATATTCTCTCGATCGATAAAACCGCTTTTGACGGCACCGACGGTGTGACTGTTTACGCTCCTCCGGACAGTTTTGCTTCAGACTTCTCCGCCGAAAACGGGCTGTCTTTTGTCGCTGCCGGTTACGATTCATTTATATCGGAAAACAGTGTCATCCAGATAAATTTAAGCGGTTCGGATTTCGATATCACAAACAAATACCGTGAAAATCTGTCCGGATACATTAACTTCCTGACCGTCGGATTTGAATTGATCTCATTGTTTGTACTTGCGGTCATAGGCATAGGTTCAGCCGTCAGCTTTTATATGACAAAAAAGCAGATAAGAAAAGAAACATTTTTCATCCGTGAAGGCAGTTATATACGGATCCTGCTGGCGTTGTTTATTTCCCGTTTTTTGATCACCACGGTGAATACCGAAATACTGCGCCGGTATTTTGCCGTCTGGAACGGCAGGGCATTTATCGTTCTATGGGTTCCGCGCGCGGCTGAAGAGATTCTGTCCTGTATACTGCAGGCCTATATCATTATGCTGATGTATGCCGTTTATGAGAATAAATTCAAGCGCAGACAACCGGTAAAATAATAAATATATATCAGATTGGATAAAATCACATGTCATTTACCCTGATCTCTACCGAAGGACACGCCAGACGCGGAAAAATGGAAACCGTTCACGGAACAATCCAGACACCGGTATTCATGAATGTCGGAACCAGCGCCGCCATCAAAGGCGGAATAAGCACAATGGACTTATATGAAGTCGGCTGCCAGGTCGAATTATCGAATACATATCACCTGCATATCAGGCCGGGTGACGAACTGATCTACAGGCTGGGCGGTCTGCCGAAGTTCATGAACTGGAAACGGCCGACACTGACCGACAGCGGAGGTTTTCAGGTTTTTTCGCTTGCGAAACTGCGCAGCATCAAAGAAGAGGGCGTATATTTTAACTCACATATAGACGGCAAACGGATATTCATGGGTCCCGAAGAAAGCATCCGGATACAGTCGCATCTGGCTTCAACGATAGCCATGGCTTTTGACGAATGCATCGAAAATCCGGCCGAATACGGGTATACGCAAAAATCCTGCGACCGCACCACCCGCTGGCTTTACCGGTGCAAAAACGAAATCGACCGTTTGAATTCCCTTCCCGAAACCATTAACCGCTGTCAAATGCTTTTCGGCATCAACCAGGGAAGCACTTATGAAGACCTGCGCATCAGGCATATGAACGAGATTGCAGCTCTTGACCTTGACGGTTACGCAATCGGAGGACTTGCCGTAGGAGAAAGCGCGGAGGAAATGTACCGCATCATCGAAGAAGTCGAACCCTACATGCCGCAAAAAAAGCCGCGCTATCTGATGGGTGTGGGAACTCCCGTCAATATCCTTGAAGCCGTAAGCAGGGGAGTTGATTTTTTTGACTGCGTAATGCCCAGCCGAAACGCCCGGCATGGCAATCTGTTTACCTGGCGCGGTAAAATAAATGTACTCAACGAACAATTTATCGATGACGACACCCCCATCGACCCCTCCTGCGGCTGTCCTTCCTGTACACATTATTCAAAGGCCTACATACGCCATCTTTTTAAAACAAAAGAAATGCTCGGGATGAGACTGGCTGTTCTTCATAACCTGTTTTTTTATAATGAATTAATGGAAAAAATACGCGATGCACTCGACAAAGGGGAGTTCCGTTCTTTCTGCCGTCAATACATCCATGTTTTGGGTGTCAGAATATCAAATTAAATTTACGAGGTGTTTATGAAAAACAAAATCGGAGTCCTGATCGGATACAACAGCAAAACAGATATCCTGGCGGAATTCCGCAAAGCAGCGGAGATGAATCTCGAGTGCTGCCAGCTGTGCGGAGGTGACCTTAAGTCCTATACGCAAGAAAACGCAATGAAAGTCAAAAAAGCTTCCGAAGAAACCGGGATCGAAATTACGGCATACTGGGCCGCCTGGAGCGGTCCGCAGGAGTGGAATTTCTACGGCGGACCGGCGACACTCGGTATAGTACCGCCGGCATACCGTGAGATACGCATGCGCGAACTTTACGCCGGCGCCGATTTCGCACATATGCTGGGTGTGACCGACGTCATCACGCACGCCGGTTTTATTCCCGAAAATCCGTTTGATCCCGATTTCAACGGAACGGTTTGCGCACTGCGCGCCCTGGCTCATTATTTAGCTTCCAGAGGACAATATTTTCTTTTTGAAACGGGTCAGGAAACACCTGTCACCATGCTGCGCACCATTGAGGAAATCGGCACGGGAAACCTGGGCGTCAATTTCGATACAGCCAACCTGATCCTTTACGGCAAAGCAAATTCCGCAGACGCGCTTGATGTGATCGGAAAATATGTCCGCAACACACACTGCAAGGACGGGTTTTACCCGACTACCGGCAAGCAACTCGGACGTGAAGTCGCTCTCGGTGAAGGCAAGGCGGATTTCCCGAAAATCGTGAAAAAATTAAAAGATCTGAACTATCCCGGTCCTTATGTCATCGAACGTGAGATATCCGGCGAACAACAGAAAAAAGATATTATAGCCGCACGTGATTTTATCACATCGCTGCTCTGTGTCTGATAAAACGGAGAAATTCGATTCAGCGTGATTATGTTTCAGAAATTTTTAAATATTTATTTTTATTTGGCCGATTGTAAAGCTAACTGCCCCCCCGGAAAGAAAAAAAGAGTAGCTCAT
>CAZVPD010000241.1:0-3931 GCA_964628455.1 uncultured Lachnospiraceae bacterium | reverse complement strand
AAGGTCCGTCAGGGGCGACCACAGAACGGCGAGTCCGCAGGAATGGTGAACTCCGCCGTTTTCGGTCAGTCCGTGCGAGGCGCAGTCGCCCCCGCAGCCGCCGGAATCCACATACACCCTCCATCCCGCGGGTTCGCCGCCGAGGGCCGGACCCGTGCTCCCGCCGAAGGACAGGAGCGTGATCATCCCGAGCGTCATTGCCTTAGGGGACGTATTGGTCAGGGAGAGCCTGATCCCGAGCGCGCCCGAGGAATAGGCCGACAGCATCCATTCGGCTTCCGCGCCGAATCCCGTTTTTCCGGTCAGCTTTCTCCGCGTGCAGTCGCCGAGGGGACCTGTTCCCGGTGTTTCTTCACCCATACCCGTCACCGTTCCGCACAGACCGAGCGACGGGATAAAATCCTTTCCCTCCGCAAGGATGCCCGGCGTCCGGTCTTCATGGGTCATCCATGCGCACCGCATAAGCCGCATTGATCTCACACCTGCCTTCGTAAATTTTTTTCAGCGCGAAACATTGGAAAGATAGGCCTGATAGATCCCGTCGAATTTCTCCTCCGCGGCCGCCATCTTCTTTTCGAAATAGGAGGCGACCCCGGTGTCCTTCGCCATGATCAGATTGACCGCCGCCGTGCCGGTGCAGTCCGTATAGAAGAAGGCTCCGAAATCGAAGACGCGCCCGCCGAAGATGAGGTCGAGCATGGCGACCGACTCCTCGTCGCGCGTATACTTTGTGCTCAGGACCGTGTCGTAATAGACGGGGATCACCGATTTATAGGATTCCACCGTCAGCGCTTCGAGGATGATCCCCGTCCTTTCGGGATCCGGGGTATCGGCCGGGAGCATGTAGATACAGGCGTTGGCGTTGGTGATCGTATGGTAGGCGTCCTGCGCCTCGTCGTATTTCGGCAGGGGGATAATGCCGTAGTCGGAATCGTAATTGCGGAAATAGCGCAGGTCGTCCATGGTGATCAGCTGGATCAGCGCGCGGTCTTCGTCCCATGCGATCGGGAATTTATCGCCTTCCACATAATCGAAGGTGAAGGTGCTGCCGTCCTTCCAGATGATATCGATGTATTTCACGATGGTATTGACATATCTTTCGCTGTTCGTGACGATGACGGGATAATCGTTCTCGTCTTTTTTCACCGTTACGATGCCCGAGGCATAGGGATAGACCTGGTGGGGGTAGGCGTTCATCGCCAGATAACCGTAACTGTCCTCCTTGTTCATTTTGCCGTCTCCGTTGACGTCGGCAGCCGCAGCTTTGATATATTCGCGGAAGGTGTCGATCGTCCAGGTCCCGTCCCTGACATAGGCATAGGGACTCTCCAGATTCAGGTCCGCGGTCATCTGCTTGTTGAAGATCTGCGTGAAGGTCCAGACATAGGAAGCGATGCTGTAATCGCCCTGCAGGAAAGGCAGAAAGCCCTTGACGCTCATCGTTTCCTTAAGTAAAATGATCTGCGTATAATCAGCCGTATGTCAATTTTTACAGGATTGACACACGGCTGATTTTTGTTATCAGGATAAGATCTGCTTTAAACCGCAGACTATTCCCCTCTTTTGAGGGGTAGGACGGGGTGGTTGTGAAGGAACGTCATGACGCTTTTTTGTTTCCCGTCTGACCACCCCGGCGCTTACGCACCACCCCTCCGCAGAGGGGAATTTAATATTCTACGATTTTCGCGGCAGTGCCGAGATTCCTGCTTTATTTCAGGCCGGCGTACATTTCGAGAACGCTGTCGTAATATTTGAGGGCTGCTTTTTCTTTGCCTGCATAGTAGGACGCCCAGTCTTTTTTACCGTCCAGCACCCGCCACAGGACAAACATAAATCCCCTGTCGTCCGAATGGGCGAATTCGTAATCGATGTAGATGCCTCTGCTCAGGATATCGAGCATTTCGATGCTGTCCTCGTCGCGCGTCAGCTTGGCTTTGAGGGTCGTCTCGTAGGTCGCGGGATGGACCAGCTTATAGCCGTAATAAGCGATGAGTTCCGCTGTCAGTCCGGCGAATTCATAGTCTTCTTTCGGAACGGAAACCGGTATGCCCATCAGGTAATTGTCCCCGCGGACGGTCGTGTAATAGTTTGTCTGCGCTTCGTCCCATTTGGGGAAAGGCAGGATCCCGAAATCGTTTTCCATATCGCGGAGCGCGGGTGCGTCGCAGAGAAAACCGCTGTAAAGGAGCAGCCGGCTGTCGGTGAACATATCGCGTATCCTGCTTTCGTCGGCGTGGGCGCCGGTCAGGACCGACGGGTTTTCATAGCACAGGGTCCTCACGCGGGAGACGATCTCGGCGAACCTTTCGGTGTTGAGGTTGAGATACGGCAGGTCGTTTTCGTCGCGCGCCATCGGGGGATAATCGAACGCCACTTTATACACACCCGAAACGGCTACCGACTGACCGAGGCCGTACAGATCCTCGAAACCGCGTCCGGAATCGCCGTTGACGTCCGTATAGACGGTCTTTATCACCTCTTCCGTTTTATCGAGCGTCCATTTGCCGCCGCGGACCAGTTCGTAAATGTCGGGTATGTTATAAACTTCGGCAAGGCTTTTGTTGAAAAAGAAAGTGTGCGTATAGGTGATCCCGTGGTCGGGGATGTAGTCTCCGAAGGCCATAAAGAGCTTATCGTAGACGGTCAGCTCGCTGACGACGCTCTGGTTCCACCATGGCTGCGTCAGGTCGAGTCCCGTGACGTCGTATAAATTCATGACATAGCCGGGCAGGACGAATAATTTCGAAAAATCGACCATCTGAAATACGACCGAAAAATAAGCGTTTTCGCCCGCCTTGACCGAAGCGGTGATCTGAGCGCTTGTCAGGTCGGCTTTTTCTATTTTGACGTTGAGTTTTTCTTCGGTGTTTGCATACTGGGTATAAACCGCGTCGTTGACCGGTTCTCCGTTCAGTTCCGTGTATTCGGTCAGCCTGTAATAATCCGCCATGCCCGCGATCACATACGACCGGCCTTCGAAATCGGCGGGCGGCAGCGTGTCGGGATAAAGCGTCTCTGCGGCTGCCGGAGCGGAAGTCCCGTTTCCTGTTTCGGCCGTATCTGTCACGCCGTCCTGTTTTGCGCAGGCTGCGGCTGCGAGTAAAATGCCTGCCGTAAGAATAAGCGAAATCATTTTTTTCATGGCTGCCCTCCGTTTATAATACACGTTTGATTTTTTCCGTCCGCTGACCCGGTGATTCCGGTCCTGTGATTAAGCCCATTGTATCACACCCGTTTACCGGCGTCAACGGGTATATCCTGACGGTTCCGCAGCCGCTCGGTATGCCGTTTTATGCCTCCGCCGCCGTCCGTGAACCGTAAACTTGACAATTTCCTGAAATATGTTATAATAGACCCGAAAGCACATCACCGCGGGCCTGCCGGAGGCGCCGGCGAAATGACGCCGGTACGCGGTTTTTTGTTTGAGATCCGATCATTCATCAAATCCGCAACGAAAGGAAACTTTTATGAACATCAAAAAATACCTGCTGCTTATACTCATCCTGCTGACGGTCCTGTCGGCTGCCGGCTGCAAAAAAGACCCGGCGGAGAGCACGGACGAAACGACTGCCGATGCGGTAGAGATCACGGCGGCGGATGGAACAAATTCTGCGGGTTCCCCGGCAAATGCCCCGGGTTCTTACGTCAGGATCAGCGCCGAAGAGGCGAAAAAGATCATGGATGAGGAGACCGGCTACATCATCCTCGACGTCCGCACGCAGGAGGAATACGACAGCGGACACATCCCCGGCGCGCTTCTGCTTCCGAACGAGGCCATCGGCACGGAAGAACTGAGCATGCTGCCCGACAAGGATCAGAAGATCCTCGTATACTGCCGCAGCGGAAACCGCAGCAGGCAGGCGTCGCAGAAACTCGCCGACCTCGGCTACACCGGCATCCATGAATTCGGGGGAATTATCGACTGGACCTA
>CAZVPD010000240.1:0-3954 GCA_964628455.1 uncultured Lachnospiraceae bacterium | reverse complement strand
ATTCTCGCCTTCATGTCGTGCATGAGACGGAAAGAGTAATTCCAGCGCGTCCCTTCGTAATACACCGAGCCGGCCCTCATCATGCCGTCCGGATCAAAACTCCCAAAACGCAGCTTATACAGTTTGCCGAGCTGCTCCGCCGTTTCGGCGTCGCCGCATTCGCGGGCCATGACCGCCAGACTGCCGCACGCCTCGGCCATATCGAGCTGATGGGTGGCGCGGGCGCAGAAACCGTCCCGCGTGAAATCCCGGTATCCGGGCCGGTACAGGTCGCGGACACACGCGGCGATGATGTCGGAAACGGGGACAGAGTCGGCTTTCCCCCCGTCGGGGTCCGCACGGAAATATGCGTCCGCCAGCACATGCTGCGCCAGGGTCCGCGCCTGCTGCACTTCGATGTCAAGTTCGGCGTCCAGCATCAGGTTGTGCGGGAGTTTCCCCGCGTAGCGTTCCGCAGCCAGAAACGTTTCAACGGTTTTTTTTCGCATATCCGGAAAGAACGTGAAGACAAGGGGAAGATGCGTTTTGTACTGGTCCCACAGCGTGCAGTAGTCGACGGCAAAACCGTCCCGCGAACCGAAAAGGCCTTCTCCGCTGCGGTCCGAGGGCTTGATCAGCGAATGGTATAAGTTGGAATAGAAGATCCTTTTCGTGCGTTCGTCCGCTTCGATCTCGATTTTCCCGAGCGCGACGTTCCACGCGGCGTAAGCCGCGTCCGCGGCGGCTTCAAACGAAAGCGTCTCGCCGAGGACGCATGCGCGCGCGTGCGAAAGGCTTTTGGCCGAGATACACAGCGTGATCTCCGCTTTTCTGCCTGCGGCGTCGAATACAGCCCCGAACCGGTCTTCTGTCGGGCCGGATACAAGCGAATCGCCGGCGATCTCGCCGCTTTCGCGCCACAGTGCGCACCGGGCCGAACCGGAACAGCGCGCATAGATCCAAAGCCTGACGCCCTGCATCACGACTTCGGCGCCCGCTTCGCTGTCCGAAAAGCGCGTGATCTCCGAACAGGCGGACAGGCCGAATGCGTTCCCGCTTTCGCGGTAAAGTCCGTCGTTGGAGAAATCCACGGCGATCCTTCCCCCTTCGCTGCCGAAAACATAGGAGTGAAGGGCGTTATGGCCGGTCACCGTGACACGGCATTCGACGCTGTTTTCCCCGCAGAAGACGGTCGTCCCGTAAAGTCCGGGACACGCGTGTTCGTCTTTCATGTCGCGCGGCAGAAAAGCCGATGTGAGGCTGCCGTAAAACGGTGAGGTCACCGCGTAGTTGTAGAATTTGCCGATAAAACCGATCCCGGACAGGTGCAGGTGAGAGAATCCCCTGCATGTATTGCCGTCATACAGTTTTTCGATTTTGCCGCCGCAGTTGACCCGGTTGTTGCCGTAACCCGACGAATAGCCCCCGCTGTAGCAGCAGCAGGACATGCGCCCGAAGGGGAGGGTCGCCCCGGGATGCGTGTTGCCGCACAGCCCCTTGATAAAGTGCCAGGAAGCGGCGATGCCTTCGGGTTCGGGAAGGTCGACGTCGGAACAGCCGAGGAAAACGTCGGCATAGCTGCTATAATCCGTCATATTTGTGCAGACCGGCCTTTCTTCTTCGCTGATCGCTGTCAAACGTTCGGTTCTCCGTATAGCTGCGTCAGGTCGGCAAGCGTTTTTGTGATCTCCTCCTGCCTTGCGGCGATCAGCGAGGCGAAATTGTTCTGGCGTTTGTCGTAGATCATCGAGGTGATGTCCGATACGAGGGAGCCGATGTTGAAGAGGTTGCCGAGGTCGCAGGAACGCGTTTCATAGATGATGTCGAGCATGTTCTGCGACTCTTCGTCGCGCGCGTATTTGGTCTTCAGGGTGATCTCGTAATAGGCGGGCGTCACGATTTTATACGCAAGATAAGCCATCTCCTCCAGAACCGCGGAGGAGACTGCCGGGTCTTTTGCCGTGACCGGGACAGCCGCCGCCCCCGCCGCCCATGTCTGGACATAGGAATAATAGCCCTTCTGGCCTTCCGAGGACATCGGAAGAGGCAGAATGCCGAAATCGGTTTCCATGTTCCGCATGCCGGGCACGTTGTTCATCGTACCGAGCAGGAACAGATTGCGCCCCGCTTCGAAAGCAGCCGCCGCGGCTTCGACGTGGCCGAGACCGCCCGACGCCGGCGAACGCCTGCTCATGTCGGTGGTGCAGAGCACGCTGTCCCTCGCTTCGTATAATCCGAAAATTTTTTCGAGCACGGAAAGGCTGCTCTCCCCGCCTCCGGTGAAGCTGAAGGTGCCGTCCTGTTCCGCCGTCACCAGTTTCTGCCCGGAAGCGTTGTAAAGGGCTTCGACCTGATTGTTCAGGACGATCAGCCCCGTATTGTCCGAATCGTCGAGGACGGCATCGCCGTTGAGGTCCGAGGCGAAAGCGGCGGACATCGCGAGCAGTTTTTCGATCGTCCAGTCTCCCCCGGCCACGTTTTCATACGGATCGTCCAATGAATAATCCGCGATGAGCTGTTTGTTGAACAGGATGCAGTAAACGGCCCGCATGAAGGTTTCGGAGATATTCCCGTTTGCGTAGTAGACACGGTTCCTGACGGAGGTTTCCTCGGTGAAACGCCGGTTCCACCACGGCATGGTGAGGTCGGTGTATTCGAGTCCCGCGAGGTCGGTCAGCATTCCGTCGCGCGCGAGATACGCGCTGTCCTGTATGGTAGGCATGACGACATCGTATGTGTCGTCTCCGGCGAAAACGAGTTTACCGATCTCCCTGTGCATGGTATAGGTATACTGTCCGCCCATATCCGTCAGAGTCTGCACGATGTTGATGTTGAATTTGTCTTCGGCAAGCCGGTTGCGCTTATAAACGGCGTCGTTGACCGCTTCGCCGTTCTCCTCTTCGACATAGATATCATGCGCGGTCCACCGGCCTGTTTCGACGCCTTCCATCTTGACGAGAAACCGGAAGTCCCTGCCCTCGAGGTCGAGGTCCGGCAGGTCGGGCTGCGGGTCGGATGCGGCGGTTTCCACGGTTTCCGGAATTTCGGCGGAGGTGCCGGGCTTGGCTTCCGGTGTATTTTCGTTTCCGCAGCCGTAAAAAAGCGTGACCGCACATAAGATCAGGGCGCATGCTTTCGGAAAGTATTTCATCATCGTTTTTATCTCCGGTTCGGTAAGGATATTCAGCTGCCGAATCCGGTTTTTACGGCCGGACCGGCCGCGGTTTTATAAATATTAACATAATAAAAATAAATTGTCAATAGAGTTATGCGTTCAGCCCGTAAAAACGGCTCCGGCACGCATGTTGTGCGGACCGGAGCCCTGACCGGGGTCAGTTCTTTGTCTGTTTGCCCGTGATGACCTGCTTGAATATGTTCACCGTTTCGAGGGTGTCCTCCAGCTCGTTTTTGAGGCGCGCGTTTTCCGTTTCGAGGGCCAGGATGCGGGCCGATTCGATCTCCTCGCGGAGTTTGGGATTGGAGGCGGGGAATGCCGGCTTGTCTGCCGTTTTGCGGCTTTCAAGTTCTTTCAGGGCGTTTTCGAGCAGGCTGGCGTTGACGTATTCGTTGTATTCGCCGCGCTTTACGTAATGTGTGTGAAGCAGTTCGTGGGACCGGTGGCTTCCGGGATACTCGAGGAATTCGCTGTAGATGGCTGTGATATAGGGATTCTCATGGGATTTGCGGAGCGTTTTCTCCTCGTCCTCTTTATAGAGGCCCCTGAGCCTTTTGATCCTGACGTCCGGGTCATCCGACCTCGGCTGACCGCCGCCCGTGATGCATCCGCCGGGACAGCCCATCACTTCGATGAAATGATAGGGGGATTCGCCCTTCGCGATCTGTTCCATCAGGATGTTTGCTCCCTTAAGGCCGGAGGTGACGGCGACTTTCAGGGTCACGCCGTCCAGGTGCTTATAGGCTTCGATCGGATTTTCGATGGTGATGGAAGAAACTGTGTCAGGATCGAGATGGAGC
>CAZVPD010000239.1:0-3993 GCA_964628455.1 uncultured Lachnospiraceae bacterium | reverse complement strand
TTTTGAGACATTTTCATTTGTGGTATGTTAAGACATTATCATATGTGGATCATACCGAGTTCGTTTTCCCCGAGGCTTATAAGCGCACGCATATAGGTTTCACGGGTACAGGGGCATTTATACTCTATTCCGATTTCGTCGAAAATATCATATTCGATCCCCATAAAAATACTTTTTATGATATCTGCCGGTTTTTCTCCGCGTTCGATCAAATAAGAAACAGGTTCAAGGCCGTTTATATTTTTTTCGAGTATATCGACCGCCGAACCATCGGCCCCCGGCATCAGCTGGAGTAAAAATCCTCCTGCGGCTACGCAAGAATTGTCTTTTGCCACCCGCACTCCGAGTGCGCATACGGACGGAGTCTGCTCGCTCGATGCAAAATACTCGGTTATATCCTCCGCGATTTCTCCGCTTACAAGATCAGATACTCCGGAATAGGTTTCCGAATGTCCGAGATTGCGCGTTATGGTCAGCGTACCCTGCCCGACGGCTCCTCCGACATTGATTTTACCTTTTTCATTCGGGGGTATTTCAACATCCGGATTTTCAATATACCCGCGTACATTCCCTTTATAATCCGAAATACATATGATTTTGCCTGCAGGACCGTTGCCGTCAATCTGAAGCGTGAGGATACTGCCCTCGTCCTTAAGAAGCGAACCCAGGATAGCCGCGCCGGTCAGGCATCGTCCAAGCACCGCAGTTATTGTTTTCGATGTATCGTGTATGATATGTGCCTGACGGACTACAGCCGTTGTTTCGGCAAAAACAAGGCGGATACCGCCGTCGCGTGAAAGTGCTCTTGTTATACCCGATGTATTCATTTTATTTAGCTCCCGGAGATTTGATAAAAAGATTATACCAATATCCGAATCATTTGTCAATATTCCGAAAAACGTGTGTATACGACCATTGATGTGAAAAATAAAATATTGCATCTGTTCGGTCCGTCTGATATAATTGCTTATAACAAAACAAAAGGACGGTCATCATGATAAAATTCATAAAAGCCGGTTATGCCGGACGAAACAGTCTCTCCGGGATAACGGCCGAAGCAGCATTAAGTCTCAATGTAATGAACATCGCTTTCGGTCATGTTGCCGACAGCCGGATCGTTTTTGATTGCGGATGCGCAGAGGATATTGACCGGATAAAGACACTGAATCCGGAAATAAAAATACTGCTGTCCGTCGGCGGATGGGGTTCCGGAGGTTTTTCTCCGATGGCATCCGCACCGGAAACCCGGCATAAATTTGCCGGATCGGCAGGAAAAATCCTGACAGAATGCGGTCTTGACGGAATCGACCTTGACTGGGAGTATCCCTGTATCGATACTGCCGGGATCGAAGCTTCACCCGATGATAAATTCAACTTTACTTTATTGCTGGCTGCACTCAGAGAAGAACTCGACACAAAAAAAATAAATTCCGGAAACCGGCCTATGATGACGATCGCCGCAGGTGCCGGAGACTATTATATAAAAAACACGCAAATAGACCTGATTGCCCCGATGGTGGATTACATTTCGGTCATGACGTATGACATGCGGGGGAGCTGGTCATATACGACCGGACATCACACGAATCTGTTCAAGCCGCAAAACAGTGAAACCGATCCCGAAAGTGCGGAACATTCGGTCGGGTTGTTTACATCGGCCGGAGTGCCCCGTAAAAAAATCGTCATAGGTTCCGCGTTTTATTCGAGAAAATGGGAAAATGTAAAAAACGAAAACAACGGATACCTGCAGCAAGCGAAGGAACAGGCGGTTACGGACCTGATTATACCGATCTGTATAAGAATTATATTAATAAAAACGGATTCAAGCGTTATTGGGACGATATCGCCAAAGCACCGTATTTATTTGACGGCAATACATTTATCTCTTATGATGACGAGCAGTCGGTTGCGGAAAAATGTGATTATATCAGAGACAACGGATTACTCGGCATCATGTATTGGGAGCATGCCTGCGATCAGACCGGGCAGCTTCTTGGAGTGATAAACAATATGCTTTAACGGCATAAACCGTTAAAACAAAACGGTGCGGCGTTATGATCAAACCGCCGGTACCGCAGTATTTAAGATTCTGAATTCTTTGTTTTTATATGACAACTTCTATATCATCCGGAGAGGGATAAACCGGAAAATTCTGCGCGGGATCCGTCTGATACCAGTAAGCGACCGACATAAAATCATCTCTGCGCGCAAGATATCTGCCTTCGCTGCGCCATCCGAGATCCTGTATGGTCACTTTCAGATTCTTTTCAAAGCGTATGGGATCGACAATATGCCAGCGGTACAAAGAAAAACGCTGCTGTGATGCATACAGCATATTCGGCTGGATAACCTGATACATACCCATATAAAGCCCGGAATATGTCTGATAATGTCCGCCCACATCCCAGTCATACGCTCCGCCGAAATAATCCTCCGTACCGGTCCCGCAGACAGTCGGATAATCCGTATCGCCGTCCATATAAAATTTAATCTCGCCTTCGCCCCACCAGTTGCCGCTTTGATTTAAGGATACAAAAAGCGCGGTTCCGGCATAATGTCCGCGGCCGCTGATATTGTCGATGATCGTATAATCGGTTTTTTCCTTCAGCGGACGGGCTTGTCTGTATTGCGCGTGAAAATATGCCATATCGTCATCCACACCGGTCAGCGTATAATTGATCTGATAATATGTTACCCTCGGATGAACCGAAGTGTTTTCCAGAGTTATCCTGCAATGACGGCGGAACGGCATTTCCCAAAAACAATTGAAACCGCGGTTCGGAGCTATCATGACCGCAGCTGAATTTATAAACGGGAATTTACCGGTTACACTGTCGATATTCGAATTGAATGCGAAGGCGAAAAACGCCGGAAGCGGAGCTTCAACGGACGGATATTCCATATTATCCCAATATATGCGAAAAGTCAGGTCACGGTCCGTCGAACCCGCCATCCAGATACTCAATATGGCGCCGGGACCGTCAATGTCCGCCAGATTGATTGTCTCTCCGGGTTTGATCTCACGGGAAGGGGATATTTTCCAGCCCCGTCCGAGATCACGGGCACAACTTTTTCCGGTGCCGTTTTCCGCCATACCCCCTCTCCCCGGTTCACCTGCAGGATTTTCCGCGGAAATCGAACGCGTTTTTGCATCGGATATTCTCGAAAGTCCGTTTAAATTCATTCCCAGACCGTTAAGCATAAGCTGCCTCCCTGTTATATAAAAATTATATGCATGCCAAAAAACATTTCCATGATATAAACAGCTTCACATCCGCAGTTAAATACGGCGTTATAATTCCCGGTTTTTACATACCGATCATAACACAGCCCCGGGTGTTTGTCAAGAATGATAAAAGATAGTTTGTTGCGCCGGATTCGGAAAAAATCATTGTATAAATCGGAAAGTTATGCTACAATACAATGCAGCGAGGATCATATTTATTTTTGTATAAGGAGACCTGTATGAACGATCATCAGAAGTTTTCCCTTAACGGCATATGGAAAATGGCTTATGCGCCCAACAGCCGTGTTATTGCCGACCATTATCTTTTAAATACTGTCTTATCTGTTAAATCTTCCGGATATGATACGATAGATGCTTCCGTTCCGGGCAATTTTGAATTGGATTTACATAAAGCGGGTATTATAGACGACCCGTATTATTCCGTAAACACATTGGCACTGCAAAAACTTGAATGCATGCATCTGTATTATTACAATGAGTTTTATTTTACCGGCGGTCTTCGGGAATTGTACCTTCACTTCGAAGGTATCGATACGGTATCCGAAATATTCGTCAACGGTTTTTTTATCGCGGCTGCAGACAATATGTTTATCGAACAAGAATTTCCATTGAATTGCCTTCATGACGGAATAAATGAAATCGTGGTCCATATCAAACCGGCAGCAATCGAAGCACGCAGTACCGAAATTTCTCCTTCAAGCAATGCCCTGCCTTATAATTATGATTCGCTATACATACGCAAAGCA
>CAZVPD010000238.1:0-3995 GCA_964628455.1 uncultured Lachnospiraceae bacterium | reverse complement strand
CAAAGACGGCGTTCCGCAAAACAGGATCAATACCGAAAAAATTAACGATATTCTGGTCAAACTCAATTCTGTTGCCAATGACAATGCCGGCACAACGGCGATCACGGATTATACGGAGGCGCTCGAGATCTTCGTCCGGGGCCGCGCGGTCTTTTGTCTCGGCGACATCGGCAACGCGCTTTCTCACTTCCGTGAAAACGAGCACGATTACGGCATCATTCCGTATCCGAAATGGGACGAGGGTCAGTCAGACTATTACACATGCGTGAACGGCGCCCATGAAGGCATGGCCGTTCCGGTGACGGTCACGGATATGGACAAAGTCGGTATCATCACCGAACTGCTCTGCGCCGAAACGTACAAGCAGGTGGTTCCCGCGTATTACGATACGGCGCTGAAAGTCAAGGGGACACGCGACGAAGTATCCGTGGAAATACTCGATATGATCGTCGGGAGCCGGGTCTTCGATTTCGGTTTCATCTACGACAACTGGAAGGGCGCTTCATTTCTGCTCCAGGACCTTGTTTTGAAAAACAATTCCGACTTTCAGTCCGTATACGCTTCCAAAGAGAATGCTGTCAATAAATACTATGAAAGCGTAATGGCCGCGATGGAAGATTATATCAAATAGTCTGCGGACAGAGGCGGCTGATTTAACCGTTCGGCCGGTATTCTTACGGTCATCAAACCGAACCCGGTGAACTCTGCGCAGCGCCTGAAGGGACGGACTTCGGGGGTTACACCTGTCCTTTTCCGGAAAAATCCGCAGCCCCTGTTTCTCCCGGAATAAGCAGGTTCCGCGGAATTATAACGGTGAAGCCTTGAACGCGTGTTTTTGCGGTTTCAGCGGACGACGGTCAGTTCAATGCCTGTTATCTGCGAAAAGCGCCTGAGCTCCTCCAGCCGGTTTCCGCAGCCCAGGGCGAAATGATGGGTCGGCCCCGCCGCGCACCAGCGGGAAAGGAATCCGGTTATTTCGCAGCCGAAAGAACAGCGCGTGTTGGTGTTGCCGGTTTGGGGGATGGCTCCGCTTACCGATGTGCCGGCCGCAGCGACCATTTTCAGGTTACCGTCGCGCTTGACACTTATGCTCAGCAGGGTGACGTCCCCGTTTTTTATGCTGAATTCGACGCCGGGGCCGCTGCCCGATTTTCCGTGGTATTTTTTCAGCATGCGAAGGCGGGGCCTGCCTTCGCTGACGGTAATATTATGGGGACCGTCGTGTCCTACGAGAACCACGTTGTCCTTTGTGTCAAAAGGATGGATCTCCGCAAAGGACCCGCCCCCGCCTATGCGGTTCATGATCAGCATTGCGGCGGCGGTTTTCAGGTCGGCTTCGCCTGCGAGCGGGATACCCGCGCTTGTCAGCAGGGTGTTGCCGATGATCATATTCGAGGACATACGTTCATAAAGATTGCCGTTTTCCCCTTTGTAATAGTAGGCGAGGGCCGAAAGGCCGTTGTTTTGCACCAGCCTGTCAAGCGCGCACGCGACTTTCGCCGGCCATTCGAGGTCGCCGCGGCCGAGACGGTCGGTCAGCGGGTCGTTTGACGGGTCGCATATCTCAAAGGTTTTTTCGATCAGGCTGATTTTCTCCTCTGTTTCGGTTTTGCCCACGGCGGAAACGTATTCCGCCAGCTCGCACATCTCCAGCATTTTTACGTGGGAGCCGAAAGTCCTCGTGAATGCGGTCGGGTCGGTGTGCATGTCGTACATGCCCTCGTATGTGTGCCCGAGGTATCCGACAAAGGCGTATTTGAATGCGGCTTTGGCCGATACGGCTTTCATCCAGCCCGAAATTTCTCCCGCTATCTCCTCCCTGCGGTCCGAAGAAGCGATCAGGCAGGGGGGGATCTGCTTTCCCAGCCGCTCGTATACCCCCGCCGCTTCCGGCATTGCGCAGATATCGTCGTTGCAGAGCTGCATATAGGTCGTCGCCCTGCCGTAATCCAGATGAGAAAGCGGCTGTATGCCGACCAGGACGTGGGGTATGTCGAGATAACAGGCAAAGGGGGCTGCGACCGAGGACGGTACGTAGGTCGACAGAATGACAAAGAGGATGTCGGGGTCGTGCTTTTTGCATTCCCTGACCGCCGCGAAAGCCTGTTCGGGACAGTCGATATAGCCCGTATAGAAAATTTCGGCGTCGTATGCTTTGAGATAGTCTGTAAATTCATCTGCTTTGCGTTCAAGTTCCTCGCGAAGTCCTTCGAATTGTCCGAAATATACGGCATGTCCGAGCGCCGTTACGGCAACAGTCGGTTTATAGGTCATAAGTCCGCTCCGTTTCCCGATCTGATCGGTAATTTATAGTTTTATTCTGCATAAAACGAGGAAAAATATCTATGGCAAAATATGAACCCCTTGTGAAAGAATATCGCGGTTCGCTGACCGATAACGTTCATTGCGGTTATATCTGCGTCGTGGATGAAAAATCCCGTATTGTCTGCCATGCGGGGGATCCCGATGAATATGTTTATTACCGTTCGTCGGCCAAACCGATCCAGGCTCTGGATACCGTTGCTCTCGGACTCGATAAAAAATACGGCATAACGGAAGAGGAAAGCGTTCTGTTTGCGAGCTCGCATGCAGCCGAACCTTTTCATGTCGCCGCACTGTGTTCGGTCATGGAAAAGACCGGGCTTTCGGAGGAGTTGCTGGTCATGAGTCCCGCTGCTCCCGTCAATGCTTCCGCCAACGAGGAGCGGATACGGGGAGGGCTGCCGCTGCGCAGGATCTATCACAACTGCGCGGGCATGCATATGTCGCTGATGCTGATTCAGCGGGAACTCGGCGGAAATGTCCGCGATTACTGGAAACCGGACTCGCCTGCCGGCATCCGGAGCCAAAAAACGGTCTCGGTCTTTTCGGAGCTGACGGAAAGTGAAATCGCTGCGGGTACGGACGGCTGCGGCGTTCCGGTCTTTGCCGTGAGTATGAAAAATGCCGCTGCCGCTTTTAAAAATCTCGCGTGTGTCGATACGGTCGGCGATGAGACATTGTCTTCGGCCGCGGCGCGGTATCTCCCGCGGCTGAACAAATACAGCAGGATGATCAGGGGAACAGGTTTTCTTTGTTCCCTCATCAACCGGGATCCGAACATCATAGCGAAAGGCGGCGGAGCCGGCATCTATGCCATCGGCCTGAAAAAAGAACGGACGGGCATTTCCCTGAAGCTGGCCGACGGTACGGAAAACACCTGGCCGCTGATCATAGCCGAAATATTCAGGCAGATCGGATATCATCAGCCGGATACGAAAAAAACGCTGGAACAGCTGCATGACGGCATCCTGTACAACGACAGCAGAGTTCCCGTGGGACACTTCGAAACGGTATTTAAATTAAGCGGGGCTCTGTAAAACAAAAGACATCGGTTTGCCCGTTTACCGGGATTGCCGGACGCGCCCGCCGCAGGGCGCGCCTGTTTTTTTATGTAAAAAAATTGTACAATTTGTCATGGATAACGGAACGATATTTCGTTATAAAATAATCTTGTTTATCGGGGAGGGAAGGAGTATAATTGTAAAACTGCGTATTAAAAAAAGACATGGAGAAAACGATGTTCAGAGGATTTGCGGCGCAATTGAAGGACGAATTTAAAGGATACGACGGGAAAAGGCTTTCGGGAGATCTCATGTCCGGAATAACGGTCGCTGCGGTGGCCCTTCCGCTGGCGCTCGCGTTCGGCGTTAGCTGCGGAGCGACCGCGGCTGCGGGACTGATCACGGCGATCATCGCCGGAATGGTGATCGGGGCACTGTCCGGCGCGTCGTTCCAGATAAGCGGTCCGACGGGTGCGATGTCCGCCGTTCTTATAACCGTGATCGCGAAAAACGGTCTGCAGGGTGTTTTTGTCGTGGGATTTATCGCCGGGCTGCTGATGCTCCTGGCCGGTATTTTCAGACTCGGCAAGCTGGTCGGGCTTATATCGATGCCTGTGATAACCGGCTTTACCTCGGGCATCGCGGTGATCATCGCGCTCGGACAGATCGATC
>CAZVPD010000237.1:3353-4049 GCA_964628455.1 uncultured Lachnospiraceae bacterium | reverse complement strand
GCGGGATAACCGCGTCGGTAAAGCCTGTATAACTCCTCCTCGCTGCTGTAGTCCCGTGCTTCGACGACATGCGGCCAGCCGGCGAATTTCGCCGCGTGTTCCAGCGGGCTGAAGGCGAAAACATCCTCCTCCGAAGTAAAAAACGCTTCGCCGTGCTCCCAGGTACCCGACTCGCCCTCTCCCCAGCGCACGGTATGTCTGGCCGGGTCGGAACTCGCTCCGCCGGGACCGAATTTCGGCCTTGGGCGCGCCTCGTCTGTTGCGGGGATGCCGAGTTCGAGCTGAGGGTAAAGCTCCCTCAGCCTAAGCCTGCAGAGCCTCGGATGCTCGTAGTAGTCGATGCCGGTCAGCCAGGTTTCGGCGTCGGGATCCGACCAGTGTTCCCAGTGGGGGATGCGCTTCGGTGCCAAGCCCATAAAAGCCTGATATTTATCTCTTTCGCTCATATGCTTCCGCCCTTTTCTTTTATTGAGATAGTGGTATTATATCAGATATAGGGATTATATCAATACCCCTGCTTTGTTTTCTTTGCGAGCAGGACACCGTGCCTGCCGAGTCCGGTTTTTTGCCCGGCCGTGTATTTTTCGCCGGTGATGATGTTTTCCGCGTCAAACGGGAGGAGGCACAGGGCGTCTTTATCCGCCGTTTCGACGGCCGTGAACAGTGTCTCCGCTTCTCCGTCCCGCAGGGCGGTGA
>CAZVPD010000237.1:0-3343 GCA_964628455.1 uncultured Lachnospiraceae bacterium | reverse complement strand
GGAGGGCGACGCCTCGGTCAGCGGCTCTATCCCGCATTCGGCCGCCGTCTTTGTGATAAAGGCTGCGAGATCCCGCGGGGCGAGGAGTGTTCCCGTCAGGATGACCCTGCCTTTGCCGATTCTTGTCTCGGTGATCGCCGCGCAGCCGTCGAGATATCCGCCTTCGTCTGCGTAAAGGGCGAGGGCGCGGCCGTTTTCGCCGGGTGTCAGGGCGTCGTAGATGAGCGGCACCGTCTGCGCTTCGCTTCCGTCCGCATAGCGGACGTGGAAACTCTGACCGTCGGGGAGCATGAATTCGTGCCGGGTGTCCGTCCATGCCTCGAGATGGCCGTAGGGCGCGTTTCTGTATTTCGCGGCGGCCGGCGTCCGGATATCGGTCATCGGACCGGCGATCCATGTGCCGCCCGCTTCCACCCACGGGAGGATGCGTTTGTCGAGTTCCTTCTCTTCCAGGGTCATCATAAACGGAGTCAGGATCAGCTTATAACTGTCAAGTGAAGCGCCGGCGGCGAGGACGTCCGGGCGCAGCTGGATCTCCTGAAGGGGGCGGTAGACCTGTTCGGTGACAAAGCGGTTGTAGTCGAATCCGTTGATGACAGGCTGGAACATGGCCATGGTCCACGAAGCGTGGGAAAAATGCAGTCCGATCCCGCTTGACCGGTGCCTTGTTCCGTCCAGCAGCTCCGATGCTTTTTTGAATTCGGCCGCAAGGCGCAGTACCTCGCCTTTTATATGCAGGGGCCTTCCCCAGGAGTCCACGACCGACCCGTGCATCAGCTCGTGTCCGCCCCAATGGGCGCGCCACAGCCAGTATAGGTTCGCCTCCGCGCCGAGGGTCAGGGGCAGCCAGGAATTGGCGACGCAGAAATTCTTCGGGCGCTGTCCCGCGGGCGCGACCGAACCGCTCCAGCAGGTCGCGGTTTCCGTGATCCAGAAGGGTCTTTCTTTCAGACCGCGCAGATAATCGCACCAGAAGGCGACGTCACGGAGGTTGGACGGGTCGTTGTAGTGGTTAAACTGGATCACGTCGAGGTTTTTATTCATATCCTCGTAGTCGATGCCGAGAAAGGGCATCATGTCTGTGCCGACGGGGACGCTTACGATGCCGTGCAGTATCTCCGCCTGAAAAGCGGCGAAAGCGATATACGAGCGGTTCTGAAACTCCATCCATTCGGTCGAATAGGACGGGTGGGTCCAGATGTCGGTGCGGGGTGAAGGCAGCTGCTCGAAGCTGCCGTATTCAAGGCTGAAGATGGAGTTGTTCCATGCCCTGTTCAGGCTGCCGATGTCGCCGTACCGATGCTTCATATCTTCTCTGAAAGCGTCGAGACATACGGGACAGCAGCACCCCCTGCCGTCGCCTTCGGTATTGTAGAGTTCGTTGTCGATCTGCCATGCGATGACATTTTCGTCGTCTTTGAATTCGAGGGCCATGCGGGTGACGATCTTTGCGCAGAGTTCCCGGTATTTTCTGTTGTTGGGACAGACATGCCGCCTTGCGCCGTGCGTCATGCGCTCCCCTCGCGTGTTCTGCATCTTGACTTCGGGATACCGTTCCTCAAGCCATGCCGGGGGAGTGGCTGTCGGCGTTCCCAGGATAACCGCGATGCCCGCTTCTCTGCACCGGTCCGTGACTTCCCGCATCAGCGAAAAATCAAACACGCCCTCGGCGGGTTCCATATTCGACCATGCGAATTCGGCGATGCGGACGGTATTCATGCCGTGTTCCGTCATCAGCCGGATATCCTCGCCGATCTGTTCCCTGTCCCACGCTTCGGGGTAATATGCTGCTCCGAAATAAGGTTTCTGCGCTTTAAACATGTTGGAATTCCTCCCGGTTACCCGTTTGATTATAATAATAAAACAGAATGATAATCATGACTGCGGCGGATGTTTGCAGTTTGCGCGGACATATGTTTTTTATATCCGAAAGATTGACATCGGAGCCCTTTATGCTATAATAAAGATAAAGGTGGAAAGCGGGGTGAACTTCTATGTTGCTTGAATTCAGAACGGAAAATTATAAGACGTTCAGAGAGGCGGTCGTTTTTTCGATGCAGCCCGCTCCGGGGCAGAAGGGACTCGAATACAGCCTTCTGAAAGAAAAGATCGGTAAAAAAACCTACAAAGGACTGTCGTCCGCGGTCATTTACGGCCCGAACGCGGCGGGGAAGACCAATATACTGAGCGCGATGGACACGCTGAGGAACATTGTTCTGCGGGGAACCATCCGCAGCGGCGGTGCGGCTTCAAAAAACGAAGCCGGCAGCCTGGGGCTTATACCGTGCAATACCTTGCCCGAACCGGCGCCCATCCGCTTCGGGATCTCCTTCATCAGCCGGAAGGTCCGGTTCGATTATTCGCTGGGCATGGACGTCGGAAAATTTATGGCCAGAGAATATGAAAGGAAAATCACGGAGGAAAAGCTGTCGGTCAACGGAAAAATGATCTTTGATCGCGGAGAAACCCTTGAATTCGGAGATCTTCGGGAGATCAGGCCGTACTGGATGAAGGCGCTCGGGAAGAACATGAAGGCCGTCATGTCCATCGCCGAAAGCAATCCCCAGCGCGAAGATCTGTTCCTTACGAACGGATTCAAATCGATGTTCAGTTCGGAACTCACGGGCATCATCACCGAATGGTTTGAGAAAAAGCTGATGATCATCGACAAACCGGATTCGGCGCAGCCCGTTAAAAAATATGCGGAGCCGCGGCAGCAGAACGAATATACCGGCAAAACACTCGCCGAGGCTGCCAAAGTCTTCGGCATACGCGCAAACGAACTCGGTTATCTTGTACCCGAAGGCGCGTCCGAGGCAGGATTGTATTCGCTGCTGGAGTGCGGGGGTGAAAAAACAGCCCTGTCGGCCGATTCCTACGAGTCCCGCGGGACGATCAAATTCATCAGCGAATTTCCTCTCGTGCTGAACGCGCTGAAAAACGGCGCCGTGCTTGCGGTCGACGAATTTGACACCTCCATCCATCCGATGGCACTCATGAACATCATAGGCATGTTCCACAACGACGACATCAACAAAAACAACGCCCAGCTGATTTTCAACACGCACAACCCCGTCTTTCTGAACAGGAACCTTTACCGCAGGGACGAGATCAAATTTATCGAACGCGACGACGAAACGCATCAGAGCGTGCATTATTCGCTGTCCGACTTCGGCGCCGGGACCCGTAAAGGCGAGGACTACATGAACAAGTATTTCATCAGCCGGTACGGAGCTATCCGGGATATTGACTTTTCGCCGTTGTTCGATGAGGAGAAAAAAGAAAATAAAGAAGATAAAGAAAATAAAGAAGAAGCCGGCGAAGAGGAAAAAGGCGGGGAACA
>CAZVPD010000236.1:0-4101 GCA_964628455.1 uncultured Lachnospiraceae bacterium | reverse complement strand
GTTTTAACAGCCGATCAATGAAACACCGGGGAGTCCGTTTTGTGTGACCCGGCAGAACATCGCCGGGACGGAAAGGGAAAAGCGAAGCAATATCGTTACAGAGGATAACGACGAACCGTAAAAGCAAAAATACAGGGCAGCGTTGAAAAAACAGATTTTTACGCCGCATATGCAGGAAAGCGGAGTTTTATCCGCGGCTGATTCCGCGGACAACGCATAAAAGCGGGGATCTTTGTTCATAATATCCGGCCCTTTTCATTGACAAAGCATAAGAATCATGCTATTATGTGACCGATGAACCGTGATTGCGGCGCTGTTGTGTTCTGTGCCGCACCGGTTTAAATAATCCGGCCGGGAGTCTGTTATGAATGCTGAATTTGAGAACGAATCGCTGCTGCCCGCAAAAATACGGACCCGTCCCGACGGCGGATACGGGGATGACCGGCGCCTTTTTCAGGGTATCCCCGCGGTCGAGTGCTCGGAGGGGGGAAAGCTGTTCGTCGCCTTTTATTCCGGGATGACCGGCGAGATGCCCGGCAATTACGTGATCGTCGTCACGAGCTGCGATGGCGGACGGACCTTTTCGAAGCCGGCTTTTGCCGTGGTCCCCCCCACCCCCCGCGTGCGCTGCTTCGATCCCTGCCTCTGGCGCGACAACAGGGGCAGGCTGTGGCTTTTTTATGCCCAGAGCTGCCGGCTGATGGACGGCAGGGCAGGAGTCTGGGCGGCCGTTTCGGAGGATCCGGACGGGGACGATATGACTTTTTCCGCGCCCCGGCGCATAGCCAACGGCATCATGATGAACAAACCCGTTGTCCTGAAAAACGGGGACTGGCTGCTCCCGTGTTCGATATGGGAGGGAGTCGTACCCGATATGATCCATGACCTTGCGGAAGAAAGATTCTCCAACGTCTACCGCTCCCGGGACGAAGGCGAAAGTTTTCAGCTGATCGGCCGCAGCGCCTATTCCGAACGGTGCATCGACGAACACATGCTTGTCGAACTGAAAAGCGGCGTGATCCTGATGCTGATCCGCGCGAAAAACGGGATCGGGCGGTCCTTTTCCGAAGACGGCGGCCTGACCTGGAGCGAAGGGGAGGACAGCGGACTGGGCGGTCCGTGTTCGCGTTTTTGCATCAGGCGGCTCGGGAACGGGAATCTGCTGCTGGTCAACCACCATGATTTCAAAGGGCGCAACAACCTTAAGGCGATGATCTCGGAGGATGACGGACAAACATGGAAAGGGTATCTTCTGCTGGACGGGCGCGATCATGTCTCCTATCCCGACGCGGCCGAAGACGGCCGCGGCAATATCTGTATCGTCTATGACCGTGAGCGCACGTCGGCGCGCGAGATCCTGATGGCCGTGATCACTGAGGAGGATGTTCTGGCCGGAAAGCTTGTGAATAAAAACTCAAGGCTTAAGATCATCGTCAATAAAGCATACGGGGTCCGGTAAAACGAAGGGATGACCGGACCGCGACGGATGTTTTACGGCTTCGGGCACAGGCGGACATATGCTGTTCAACCGATAAAAATCAAAGGAGCTGACATGAAAAAAAATTATCAGAATCCCGCGGCGGACGCGTGGTACCGCAGCCTGCTTGACGACTGCGCGCAGCTTCCGTTTTCGTTTGTCTACGGGGGCGTGAAGTACATCGGATTCCCGCGGAAATATTTTTCGGAAGACAGCCGCCGCACCGAACGGGAGGGAGGAAGCGAGCGAACGGTCCTCGTATACTCTTTCCGGGACGGGATCAGGGCGACCCTTGTCCTGCGCCACTGCTTCGATTACGGGACGACCGAATGGACGGTTTATTTCAGGAACGGATCGGACCGGGACAGCGGCGTTTTCGAAAATCTGCAGTCACAGATCGAATTCGAAGGGGAACTGCCGGTGCTCAAAGGCATTCTCGGGGATCACGTCAACCGCTACAGGCCCTACAGCCTTGACCTGGCCGGCGTATCCGCGGATTATTCCTCCGACAGCGGGAGGGCCACGCACATCCATTTCCCCTATTTCAACCTCGAATACGGCAGCGGAGGCTGCATGCTCGCCGTCGGCTGGGCGGGGACGTGGAACGCGCGTTTTGAATCCGACGGGCAAAAGACCGTCTGCACGCTGAATTCCGTCAACGGGCTCAGGACATACCTCAGACCCGGCGAGGAGATACGGACCGCCCTCTTTGTCATGGCGCCCTATGCCGTCCGGAACGAACATTACGCGTCGAATTACTGGAGGAGCTGGTACATCGCTTACAATATGCCCAAAGCGGACGGGACGGGAACGGACATCCGGCCGTTTTCGACCTGCTGCCTTTCCGACGACACCGGACTGCCGAATTCCGACGGGAGCATCTCCGAACGCTTTACGACCTGGCGCCCCAGCCTCGAGAAGATGATCGCCGAGGGCGTGAAGGTCGATTTCCGCTGGTTTGACGCCGGCTGGTACGCGGCGCCCGACGGCTCGAGCCCCGTGAGCGACTGGTGGGGGACCGTCGGCACGTGGGAACTCGACCCCGTCAAGTGGCCGGGGGGCACTTTCCGCGAATCGACCGACTTCGCGCGCGAGCACGGGATGAAAACGCTGATGTGGTTCGAACCCGAAAGGGTGACCGATCCCGAAAGCATGGTGAAAAACCACGGCTACAAACCCGAATGGGCCATCGTCCGGGAGAACTGCGCCGCGATATCCAACAACATCGGCAATGACGAATGCCGCAGATGGACCACGGAGCGCATCTGCAAAGTGCTGTGCGAAAACCGCGTCGAGATGTACCGTGAGGACAACAACAGCGACGCCGCGGCTCTCTGGAAGTATCTGGATGAGAAAGAGGGCGACGACCGGCGCGGGATCACCGAGTGCAAATTCATCGCCGGCCATTACCGCATGTGGGACGACATCATCGCCTGCACGCTTTCTTACGGGGGCTGCGGTTTCGTCGATTCCTGCGCTTCGGGGGGCGGTCGCAACGACCTCGAGTCGATGAGGCGGGGCATTCCGCTGCTCCGCAGCGACCACGACCGAGAGACGACCGGCATCCGGCTCTCCATGACAACGGCTTTCAACAAATGGATCCCCGCCTGCGGCGCGATCACCAAAGAGAAAAAGCACGAGCTCGCTGCGGACGGGAACAGCGACCCCTACATCTGGCGCGCGTCCTACCTCCCCGTCCTCAACGTATCCTCCCGGTTTGTGCAGGACCCCTGCGGGGATTTCGGCATGCTGCGCTTCGGCCTGAAAGAGTGGAAGAAAGTCTCTCCCTGGCTTTTAAAGGATTTTTACACCCTGACCCCCTGGCGCACCGAATACGACGTCACGGACTTCACCGCGTTCTGCTATTTCGATCCCGGGGAGGAAAAAGGCATCCTGTTCGCGTTCCGTCAGGAGGCGTGCGTCCGGGAGCTGCTGAACATCGCGCTGCCCTTCGCGGACGGGGAGTCGCGGTACCTGCTGACCGACGAGGACAGCGGAGAGGAGCTGCGCGTCTGCGGCGGGGAACTGAAGTCGGGGATCAGCCTGTTTTTTGCGGCGCCGCATACCGCCCGCCTGCTGTGGGTCAAGGCCGAAAAATAAGACGAAAACCGATCTTATCCGGCTCGGGCCGGAATCTAAAAAAAGGAGTAAAAAATGACGGAGAAATTTCCGATAGGATTCTGGAACTATACCTCTGCGTCCGAATACGGACCCGAAGCCGTGAAGGACTGGCACGACCTCGGCATGACGCTGGCGATGAGCCCCGAATACCGGGACGGCCGGGACGACAAAGCCGTGATGCTCCGCATTCTGGACGAATGCGAAAAATACGGCATCAAAGTGATCCTCTGCGACTCGAGGACCCGGTGGGGCAACGCCGCCGAAGACCCCGAAGGCTACGAAAAGCGTTTTCTCGCCGCGTATGAGGATTTCGGCAGGCACAGGGCGGTGTTCGGATTCCATATAGGCGACGAACCCCACAATGAGCAGACCTTCAGTTCCTGCATCGCCGCGTACCGCATCCAGCTGAAGCACGCGCCGGAACTCGTGCCCTTCATCAACTTCCTGCCTTATTGGGAAGGGATGGAGCGCGATATCCTGAAAACCGAGACCTTCGGCGGGTG
>CAZVPD010000235.1:0-4143 GCA_964628455.1 uncultured Lachnospiraceae bacterium | reverse complement strand
AGCATGAGCCGTCCGAGTCCTGATTTGATGATGATGCCGGAAAGCGCATACAGGATCAGACCTATCAGAAAGATCCAACCGATGAGTTTTGCGGCAAACAGGATTTTTCTGCTCAGGTCCTTTCGCTTTATAAAAAACCTGCCTTTAAATCCGGTGATCCCCGTCTTAAAATCTTTCATAAAGACCGAAAGCAGAAGCGGAACGATAAAAAGGAGTAACCCGGCAAAAAAATGAAGCAGAGCTGCCGTGCCGAAAAAAGGAATGCCGAATGTCAGGGCAAGGCCCAGGACTATGTTGACGCCGGCAAAGAGGGCTAAAACAGCGTGTAATTTTGAAAAGCCCGATTTCAGAAATTTCATAAAGTCATCCGCCTTTTTCTTGTTTAAACCGTGTTACTCAACCAGCGTTCCGACGACCGGAATTCCTTCCATTTTCGATATACCGTGAGGAGCCTCGTTTTTCAGCACATCCGTATAATCTTTACCGGCCTGGAATTTTCCGCCGACGTGACCGCCGTCCTTCCACTGTGAGACATCCGTGACGTCATATACGATGCCATCGACGGCGATATAAGCGCGCGTTCCGTCTTTCCCTGTGTATGAAGCAAGTTCTTCCGCCGTAAAGGTCTTTGATTCGGGGGCGGTTCCGTCCGCCTGCGATTCCGCGGAAGTTCCGGCAGGCTCCGTATCCCCGTCTGCGGGCGAATCGCTTTCCCCGCAGCCGTAAAGCGAAACCGTCAGAACAACCGCGAACATCAGAAAAACAAAAAGGAACGAACCGGTTTTTTTCATGACATCAGACTCCTTCTGCATAAAAATTTGTTTACATACATGGATTATAACAAAAACAGTGTATCATAAACCGATTATTGTGTCAAGCGAAAAATAAGATCCGGAGCAAATCCGCGGTCTATGCCCGAAAATCATGAAACGTCATATTCGTTCTCGGGACCTATAGAATTTTATGGATCCTATACGATCTTATTCGTCCAGTTTTCCACATTCCAGACCGCGGTCACCCAGTCTTCATAGAACTCCGGTTCATGGCAGACCAGCAGAACGGTTCCTTTAAAAGCTTTTATCGCTCTTTTAAGCTCTTCTTTGGCATCTGCGTCAAGGTGGTTGGTCGGTTCGTCAAGCACCAGAAAGTTCACGTTCCGGAGCATAAGCCCGCACAGCCGTACCCTGGCATTCTCGCCGCCGGAAAGAACTTTCAT
Source organism: uncultured Lachnospiraceae bacterium (assembly GCA_964628455.1). GTDB lineage: Bacteria > Bacillota > Clostridia > Oscillospirales > CAG-272 > JAQVWU01. The sequence continues at coordinate 2,927 of CAZVPD010000235.1, read as the reverse complement.
CAGGCTCGTAATATGGACGGAGGTCAGACCGCATCCGGCAAGCGCGGCGCGCACTTCCCCGTTTGTCATTCCGGGATATTCCTCCCATATCTCCTCCATCGCCGTGCGGCTGCTCAGAACTTCCTCCTGTTTAAAATAGCCTGTCTGCAGGTATGGGTCAAGTTCGCAGCTTCCCGAAACCGGCGGGATCATACCGAGCAGCGTCTTTAAAAGCGTGGACTTCCCCAGGCCGTTCACACCCCTGACAGCCACCTTTTGCCCGCGTTCCAAAAGAAGATTGACGGGTTTTGTCAACGGTTCATCGTAACCCAAAACCAGATCCTTTGCCTCCGCAATCACTTTACCGGGGGTCCTTGCTTCCTTAAACTTAAAGGACGGTTTGATTTTCTCCCCGGCAAGTTCGATGATATCCATTCTGTCCAGTTTTTTCTGACGGCTTTTTGCCATATTGGCGGTAGCGGCACGCGCTTTATTCCTCGCGATAAAATCTTCAAGCTGTCCGATCTCTTTTTGCTGACGGTCATAAGCTTTTTCCGTCTGGAGCTTTTTCAGCGCATACATCTCCCGGAATTTTTCGTAATTGCCCGTGTATCTCGTAAGCGCGGTATTTTCGACATGGTACACGACATTGATCACCTCGTTTAAAAAAGAGATGTCATGCGAAACCAGAATAAAAGCGTTCTCGTATTCCCGCAGATAATTTTTCAGCCACCTGATATGATTTTCATCCAAAAAATTCGTCGGTTCATCCAGAATCATGATCATAGGATTCTGAAGAAGCAATTTAGTCAGCAGAACTTTGATCCGCTGTCCGCCGCTCAAATCGGCGACGTCACGGTCCAGTCCGATATCGCCCAGCCCGAGGCCGTTGGCAACTTCCTCGATTTTAACGTCGATGCCGTAATAACCGCCGTGCTCGAGGCTGTGCTGTATTTCTCCGACTTCCTCCAGAAGTCCCTCCGTTTCCTCTTCGGAACAGGAGGCCATCCGGTCGTATGCGTCAAGCATTTCGCCCTCAAGATCCGTCATATGCCGAAAAGCTTCGCGCAGCACATCGCGTATGCTCTTTCCCCCGGTCAGAGAGGTATTCTGATCAAGATATCCGACCGTGATCCTTCGGCACCATTCCACCTTTCCTTCATCGGGCATCAGCTGACCGGTGATTATATTTAAAAAGGTGGATTTTCCCTCTCCGTTGGCTCCGACAAGTCCGACATGTTCCCCCTTCAACAGGCGAAAAGAAGCGTCCTCCAGTATTTTACGTGCACCAAAGCCATGGCTCACATGTTCGACATTCAAAATACTCATTGTTTTCTCCATGACTGAATTATAATTTTATCCGGCTGTACCGCGTCTCCGTATCCGCCTTATTGATTTTAACTTTTCGGCCGTCTTTTTTCTTCATCACCCGTATTGAGCGCCATTTTAAATTTCATTATTTGTCTGATCAGATCAGACGGAAGCGGTTTGTCAAACGGGAACCGGACGGCTCCTTTCGAAAATCCGTATTCCCCGAATTGGTCCGAAAATCCGGCAATACCCTCCGGACCCGGATAGAATCCGATGTGATTCTTATGAGCGGCAAACTGAACCAGAATTCCGCATAAAAAGTATGACGGCATCTGCCAGCTCATCCTTTCTTCGGCATCCGGAGCACAATCCCGGACAATACTTCTGACAGCCTGAAGTTTTTCCCGTGTTTCGGGATCAAACCGCAGAATATATTCATCCACGGTTTCCGTATTTTTTTTATTTTCGGCCATAAACGACATCTCCTAAAATCCTCATAAATTCAAACGCGGTCCGGTCATAAAAACAAACAAAAGCAAATTTATCATATACTTAAAGTCATGCTCGGATACAGCGGTGTCACGCGAATATCAGATGCCGAAGTAAAAAGAACGCCATTTCTCGCAAAACTTCTTCTACAGACGGCGTAACCACTCCGTCTTCGGCCCGAAACTTATGGTCGGCGTTTTCAACGGGAATAAACGTGATATTCATATGATTCTCTTTTGCAGCCCGATAAAAGCTCTCGGCCTGAAAGAACGGAACGATGCGGTCCCTGGTCCCGTGGGCTATAAAAATCGGACACGCGCCGGGCCGGACATGGCTTATGGGCGACGCTTCCGCGTAAAGTTCGTGTTTTTCTTCGGCGCTTCCTCCGAAGAGATTCATCAGGAGTTCGTCCACCTCGGCACGCTCCTCTTCGGTATATCCCTCCAGATTCAGGAAATCCGTGGGACCGCACAGACTGACGGCGCACGTTATCGGCAGCGCAGCCCCGATATCCGAACTGTCCGAAGCGTAGTTTTCCCCGGCCAGCGCAAGCAGCAAAGCGAGCTGCCCTCCCGCGGAAGCGCCCAGGACGCAAAAACGCCTGTTGTCGAGTCCGTATTCATCCGCGTGCGCGTCCATAAAGCGGACGGAGTCCGCGCAGTCCTCGATGTGCGCAGGGAAGACCGTCACGCTGTCCGTCAGCCGGTATTCGACGCTTATCACGGCTGCGCCGAAACTCAGCAGAGCGTCGAGAACTTCGTCCTGTTCCAGTTCCTTGCCGCCGCTGTCCCAGGAACCCCCGTGAAACATAAAAATAGCCGGAGCGGCAGAGAATATTTTTTTATGCGGCATATGTATATCGAGTTTCAGCTCTCTGCCGTCCACGGACTTATAGGGTACGTCTCGGACGACGATGTCCTGTCCGGTGCCGCGGATCACATCGGGAACACTTATTTTCAGCCTTAAAATCAAAAAAACGGATATTATTACGGCTATAAACAACAGAAACAAAAAAACAAAAAAGAGATACTTCAAAAATTTTACCATCCCGTTACCCCGCAAACAGACATTTTATATTTATCAGCCGAACGGCCGATCAATCCGGCCAGAATCCGGGCCGGATGATATAAGCCGGCAGTTTCGTTCCG
>CAZVPD010000234.1:0-4208 GCA_964628455.1 uncultured Lachnospiraceae bacterium | reverse complement strand
CGACTTCTGCCGTCTGGTCGGAGCCGAACCGTATTTCGCCGCTAATATGACGTCAACCACCCCCCTCGATATACGCGACTGGATCGATTACTGCAATTCTCCCCGCGGCACGACATCCTATGCGGTTCTGCGCGAAAAGAACGGCTCGCCCGAGCCCTTCAACGTCAGATACTGGGGTGTCGGCAACGAGAACTGGGGCGGCGGGGGCAACATGACACCCGAAACATATGCGCACGAATACCGGAAATACGCGGCGGTCATGGAGAATACGGCACCGGGACTGTGCCTTGTCGGCTGCGGGCCGAACGGTTCCGATTACGACTGGACACGGCGGTTTCTCGATGTTTTTGCTTCGTCTGGCCGTATGATGGGAGCTTATTCGATGCATTATTACTGCGGCAGTTCCGGTCATGCGGTCACTTTCAGCGAAAACGAATGGTATCAGCTGCTCTTTCAGGCAAATCAAATGGAAGCGATTCTAAGCCGCCACTGGAATATCATCAGAGGATTCGGCCTGGAGGATCAAGCATCGCTGTTTGTCGATGAATGGGGCTGCTGGCACCCGGCCGGTTCCGGTCCCTCAAAAGGCTCGAACCTTTTCGAACAGCAGTCCTCCATGCGCGATGCGGTGGTCACGGCATTGACTCTGAATATATTCAACAACAACTGCGACAAAGTAAAAATGGCAAACGTCGCGCAGCTGGCAAACAATCTCCACACGCTGTTCTTTGCTTCGGGCGATAAATTCTGCGTCACCCCCGCATACCATATATACGATATGTTCAAAGAACATCAGGGAGCAAGAGCGGTCAGAATACTTACCGAAAGCGGACAAATCGAGTTTACTCCTCCCGGAGGCGGCCGTAATTTTATAAACCGTCTGTCTGTATCGGCTTCCGTGAAAGGCAGCTTCCTCACGCTGACGGCAGCAAATCTGTCCGCTTCGGAAAGCGAAACGCTTGAGCCTGTTTTTGTCGGGATCGATATCGGCGGCAAAGCGGAGACAATCCTGCTTTCCCACCGGGACATACACGCCTGTAATACTTTCGAGTCGCCCGACGAGATCTCGCCCGTATACGGCGAATGCGGTTCGGATCATATAACACTGCCCCCCGCGTCTGTCATGACGCTGCGGTACCGGATAAAATAAGTCCGGACAAAAACAGGGAGCTGCCCTTCGGACAGCTCCCTGTAAGTTTTCTTTTTATTTTACTTTTGCCGACGCCCAGGCGACGGCGGTCGCGAGATATACACGGCTGGCAGCTTCCTGAGGCTTGAAATAAAGACCGTATAAGACCTTATTTTCGATTAAAGAAGCGTAAGCCGCTTTGTAAATAGCTTTGTCCGTGATTTCCGACACATGCGTGAGTTTTTTGATGGTGACCGATCCCTGGCTTCGGGGCGTTGCAATCAGCTTATCGGCTCTCATGATTTTATAGCAGGTCAGAATCATCTCTTCGTAGGTTAACTTTTCCGCATCGGCAAAAGCGGTCTCGGGCTTGATATTGGCGTTGGTCACTTTGGCACCCGCAGCAATAAACCATTCCGATACGTCGCTCCATGAAACCGTTCCCTTCGGATTAAAGGAAGCGGACGCGGTAATGACCTTTTTTGCGATCAATTTGTCAAGGGTCGCGGCAAGTCCGGGAAAATCGCCGATATCCTTGAAAGCAGAAGCCGCAGTCGAAGGCTTGACTTTGTAGGTAAACACAGACACGGGGCTGTTGAATAGAAAAGGATGAACCGCTATTGCATTTATTGTAATGTTTTTGGTTATTGTAATCGGTTCGGTATACTTTGCCGAAGAAGAGTTCGGAACAGATCCGTTGGTTGTGTAATAAATCACGGTGCCGGGAGTGGCCGAGGACAAAGTGACCTTCGTATCTTTATCAACTGTGGCTCCGTCTGGTATGTTTGAAACAGGCGCGATGCAGGCTGTATTAGCAGCAATCCAACCGTAACCGGGTATGAAAACATAACTGTCATAATAAGGATAATATGGATAATAACCGGGAATATACGGCGCAGTATTGTATACAACCGAACCTCCCGTGTAGATAACGATATTTGCAGCATTGATGGTGTTAAGCTTACCGTATACGGTTAAAGCAGCATATACATGAAGTTTGGAACCGGGTCCTACATATACCGTGACATTGGACGGTATTGCCGTAGCTGTATTGACAACCGTATCACCGGGCAGTGCGATAAATACTTCACCGGTTGGATTTGCAGCCAGTGCACCTGCAATCAAAGCCTGCAATGTTCCTGTTTGCGCTGTACCGTATGTAATCGAACCTCCCGTGAAGATAACAATATTGGCAGCATTGACGGTGTTAAGCTTACCGTATACGGTCAAAGCAGTATAAACATAAAGTTTGGAACCGGGTCCTACGTATACCGTGACATTGGACGGTATTACCGTAGCTGTATCGACAACCGTATCTCCGGGCAGTGCGATAAATACTTCACCGGTTGGATTTGCCGCCAATGCACTCGAAATATAATATTGCAAAGTCGCTATTGGCGCTGTACTGTATGTAACGGATCCTCCCGTGCCGATGATAATGTTTGACGGCACGGCTGTCCGAAGCTCTCCGTATACCGTCACGGCCGCATTTACAAAAAGTTTAACGTCAGGGCCCACATAAACGGAAATGTTGACGGGTATTGTTGTCGCCGTATCGGCAACGGTATCGTCCGGAAGAACAATGATTACTTTTTCCGTTGTATGTGTTGCGAGCGCGCTGTTGATGTAGGATTGCAGTGTCGGTGTCGGCGCAGCGCTGACAGAAAGAGACAATGCCCCGAAAAGCATGATCGCAACGAGTAATAATGCCGGGATTCTTGTTTTCATAAATATTCACTCCTTATAATTGTATGATAAGACGAAGTTCGGTTTGAAGATAATTGGTTGTTTCATTGAAAATATTTATATATGCGCGTAAATTATAACACCAAACATCCGCTGTGTCAATAGCCGCAACTGTTTATTTATAGCATTTACACAATATGTTAATCTTTAAACCATTATATCTGACGGTATAAAAAAATATAAGTTCCCGAATTTATAAAAAATAAATACGGATAAAAGTATTTCTTATTGACAAAAGAGCCGTCATGAATTATCATAGGTTATATTCGCATCAAAACAAACTTTTTATTATACTGGAGGCTTTATAATGCAGCATAAAATCGGTTATATCGGATTCGGCGGAATGGCGGACGGTTATCACTGCGGAACCGCGCTCCGTGAAGACGTACCGTTCACACCCGTTGCGGCCTACGACATCAATCCGGATTCGCGCGCCCGCGCCGTTGCCCGCGGACTTAAAGCTTATGACAATCTTGAGGATTTTCTGGGATCGCATGAATTCGACTTCGTCGTTGTCGCCACATCCAACCAGTTCCACTGCCCGATGGTTTGCCGGGCGCTTGAAGCGGGTTACGACGTCATGTGCGAGAAGCCTGTCGCCATGAGTTCGGATGAGATCGAAAAGATGATAGCCACCGCGAAAAAATACGGACGCCTTTTTACGGTCCACCACAACCGCCGCTGGGACCGCGATTTTATGATCGTCAAACAGTCCATCGAAAACGGCGACATCGGCACGCCCTTCATGCTCGAGAACCGCGTCCATTCCGCAAACGGTTCGGGAACGATGAACGGCTGGCGCGGTTTTGCGGACCACGGCGGCGGAATGCTGGTCGACTGGGGTGTTCATATGCTCGATCAGGTCCTTTACCTGATTCAGGAACCGGTTAAAACGGTTTCGGCCAACGTGCGTCCGATCAATTCGGAGGAAGTGGACGATTATTCGAAAGTCATCATCACGTTCCAGAGCGGCCTTGTGGCACAGGTTGAAGTGACCACCTATTCGCCGATCGCCCTTCCGAAATGGATAGCCTACGGGGATAAGGGCGCGCTGATCGTGCCGGATTTCTCCGGAAACGGCGCAAAAGTCCGCCGCATCAAAAAAAGCGAGTTTACCAAAGGCGAAGCCACGGGCTACACCGAGAAAAAAGTCATTCACCGCCCCCAGCGCGGCTACCGCATAGACGAGTGGGAGGAAATACCTCTCCCGCACAGCGAAATCCCGCAAGACTGGGCAACTTTATATAAAAATGTCGGCGCCGCACTCGACGGTACGGAAGAGCTGATTGTAAAACCCGCGCAGGTCCTCCGCTGCTATAAAGTGATCGAAGCG
>CAZVPD010000233.1:0-4251 GCA_964628455.1 uncultured Lachnospiraceae bacterium | reverse complement strand
AGCGTCAGCGGCCCGCCGCGCAGAACGGCGACGCGGCTGTCCCGGAAACAAACGCTCTTCCTTTCGCGGTCAAAACCGAGTCCGGTGAGCTCTCCCGCACGGCGGATATCGGCCTCCGCGTCCATGCCGTAGGAATCCGAAAGCCTGAGGACACGGCCCGCGGGAGACATACACTGCCAGAGCCATTCATACTGCGCGGAGATACTCTCCTTCAGGCCTTCGATCGCGGCAAGGCCGTTGCGTTCGAGGAGCATATATGCTTCGAGATAGAGCCGCGCGATAAAATGGCTGTAGCTCGGGCTGTCCTCGATGCTCCCTCCGTCGGGACAGACCGCCCCTCTCAGATTCATTGCGACGATGTCGCAGCCCGTTTTGACATAAAGGTCCGCGTCCGCGAACCCGGGATACAGAGCTCCGGCCATGATCAGCGCGGTGCCGATCTGCAGGACGTGGTTCTGGCTGATCCCCCTGCGAAGCCTGTCGGCCGCCTCTTTATACAGATGGCGCACGTGAAGTTCGAGGAACCGGTAGAGCCAGTCCCACGTTTCTTCGTCAAACGGGGCGTCTTCGAGCATAAACATGCCGTGCATGAGGGACAGCGACCTCCACGCGGCCTGCATGTCCCTCCACACCATGTCGGTTTTCAGATAATGCAGGTTTTCGTCGAACTCCTGATAGGGATGGGCCCGGTCCCAGGCCTTTACGATCGCCAGCCACGCGTCCGAATAGCGCCTGTCGCCGGACCTCAGGAAAGCCTGCGCGGCCGGGATCGTCATATAAAGCCTCTGCGGCCACACCTGCCACTCGTATTTGCGGTCAAAGCCGGTGTCCGCCGTATAGGCAAACGACCTTTCCCAGTCGAATTTCCCTTCGAACGTAAAAACGTCGAACAGCCTGCCCGACATCGTAAGTTCCAGGAGCTCATCACCGTCCGCGGTGCCGAACCTGTTGTTTGCGAAATTGAACGCGCCCCCGTCCAGCACGAAATACGGGAAGACCGGCTCCGCGGTCAGTTTTTCCCTGGGATAGGGGTAATATACCGTGCGGTCCGAACCGGGAAGATTCTTCCCGAACGGTTTTTTGAATTCACAGCCTGTCGTTTTCATCGCAGCCCCGTATGATGACATCATACCCTTTCATAAAATTTCACGGGATCCCGCCCGGAAACTCAAATAATGATTTATGATTATATCAGATTTTTTCGCGTTTGTCGACTGTGTTTGATAAAATCTTCCGGATAAACGTCATCAGGCGCCCCGCATGAAACACTCCGCGATCCATGAGAAGAGAACGGATAAGGAGCCGGGGACGCACCCTTCAGCCGCCAAAGGCGGCAGCTCCCCTGAAGGGGAGCCTTACGAGAACCCTTCCGCAGCGCCGTTTTTTTTGGCTCCCCTGCAGGGGAGCTGTCAAGGAACGCCGTGCGTTCCTTATAAGGCGGCTGAAGGGTTCGTCCCTCCGCAGGAGTCTTACGGAGAACCCTTCCGCAGCGACGGATGAGGGGGTCCGGCTGCTTTTTATCCGGTATTACGCCCCTCATCAGGCGCTTGCTTAGGAAAGCGCAGCGTTCCATGCGAGGCGGCTCTCCGGCTTTTTTTCCCCGTAAAAAAGCGCCCCGGCTTCTGGCCGGGGCGGCGTTTATTCAGGGGGATTCTGTGAAGTCTGCCGTTATACGGCAGCTGCCGTTATACGGCAGCTTTCCACAGGCCGTGCAGGTTGCAGTAGGCATAGGCCGCGACGGGCTTGTCGTCTTTGAGCGCGAAGGAAACGGTGGGGGCGTCGCCGGGGCTGAGGCACTTGCGCTGTCCGCCGTGTTCGGTCTCGAGATAGATCCACTGGATGTAATGGGCGTCAACCATCGGATGAGCTACGGCACCGACCGTTACGGTGACGGTATCGCCGTTTACGGTGACCGCGGGAACGTGCTTTTCTTTGCTGGCGTCAACCGTGTTTGCCTCAAGCTCGGTCATGGGTTCTCCGCAGCAGTAAATCTCCACTCCGGACGAAAAGATCATGCCTACGATATTGCCGCAGATCTTGCATACGTAAAATTTGTGGTCGCACATAATAAAAACCTCTTTCCTTTGATTTTATATTGTTTAAAAGCTTGACTCATCATACCATGTTCCGCCCGCTTTTACCGTGACCCGGTCACATTGGGACGATGCGGGAGGTTTTTTTCACCAAAGGCCCTTTTTGGTAGCGATCGACACGGGTTCGTAGCCGAGTTCCCTGATTTTGAACATCAGCGTCTCGTCGGGCACACCGGTGCCTGTGTCCACGGTGGCGGTCCCCTTCTTCAGATTCACTTTCGCTTTGACTCCCTCGATCGCGTTGAGGGCGCTTTCGACCGCCATCACGCAGTGCCCGCAGTCCATTCCTTTGATTTTAATGATCCTGATCTTTTTCTTCATAACGTCCGTCCTCCCTTTTCGGTTTTCAGTCCTCGAGTTTCATGTAGGCGTCGATGATCTTGGCGAAATTCGCCTCGAACGTTTTGGCCTGCGCCTCGTAGACGGAAACGAAATTCTCTTTTTTGGTCTTCAGCGAGTCGCCGAACAGCTGGAACATGCCGCCGGCCGGCACGGAATTGACGTACCCGAAATCGAAAAGCAGCGTATTGCGGATCAGGTCGATCATCCCCGCCGATTCGTCGTCCCGCACGACCTTGGTCTGCAGCACCGTCTCGTAGAACGCGGGCACCGTCGTGTTCCTGCTCTCGGCGCAGAGGGCCTCGGTGACCAGCCCGCTCATCTCCGTGTCCCTCACCGCTTTCGGGACGGCGAAAACCGACATGCCGTCATACGAGTGGGACAGATAGTTCTCCTGATTTTCGTCGTATTTCGGGAAAGGCAGGATGCCGAAGTCGGCGTCCATGCCGCGCAGCATCGCGGTGTTGTCCAGGGTGCCCGAGAAGAACAGCCCGCGGTTTTCCATGAACATGTTCAGCATCTCGACGTAATCCGCGTCGTCGGCGGGCTTGCTGATGAAGACCGAGCTGCCGCCGTAGAGAAATTCAAAGACCCTGTTGTATACTTCGACCGTCTTGTCCGTGTAGTAGACAAGGTCGTAGGACCCCGCTTCGTTGCGCGCCGCGATGGGCAGGTCGAAGGTGGTCGTGAAGTTCCGGATGCTGTGCGCGTTCGTGATGTAGCCGTACAGGTCCTCGGGGCCGTATTTGCCGTCGCCGTTCACGTCCTGCGTGACTTTTTTGATGTCGGCATCAAACGAATCGAGCGTGAACTTCCCCTCGCCGACCCTCGCGTACAGGTCTTCGATGTTGTAGTCGACGGCAAGCTGCTTGTTGAAGAACATGCCGTACATGTATTCCCACATGGTCAGCGAGATGTCGCCGGCCGTGTAGTAGGCGCGCCCGTTGACCGTGTTGTTTTCGACGAAGCCCTGCGCCCACCATTCGCGCGTCAGGTCGAGCACCGGAAGGCTGTACAGGTTCATGAAATAGCCGTCCATGGCGAGGGTGGTCGTATAAGCCAGGTAACCGGCGATCAGGTCGTAGGCGTTGTCGCCCGCCTGCACGCTGGAGGTGACGGCGTCCTTGAACTGCTGCTGGGTGTCCCACGCCCCCGGCACGGGCGTGTGTCTGATCTCGGTGTTGAACAGCTCGCCGACACGGCTGTTGCGCTCGTACAGGGCGTCGTTGACCACTTCCCCGTCGAGTGACTCGGTCCAGATCTCGTAGACTTTGTAGTCGCGGCAGAGCACGTTGAAGGGCGTTCCGCCGTAATCGGCCGCGGGAAGCGAATAGATGTAGGACGGCGCTTCGGTCTCTTCGGCGGCGGCCGCGGCTGCTGTCGTTCCGGCGGCTTCGGCCGTTCCGGCGTCCGCGCAGGACAATAGCAGAAGCGCCGGGAGCAGGATCGCGAGTATCAGCGCGGGGAATCTGCGGTGTGTCATAAGCTGACCCCTTTTTTCCGGGTGAACCGGCTGTATTTGTTTATAAGATCACGGTTTTTCGAGCGTCCGCTTTAAAAAGGTCCTGGTCCTTTCCATTTCGGGGCGGTTGAAAATCTTTTCGGGAGGCCCTTCCTCGACGATATAGCCCCCGTCCATAAAGACGACGCGGTCGGCGATCTCGGCCGCAAACTGCATCTCATGGGAAACGACCACCATGGTCATGCCGCTCTTCGCGAGCTTCTTCATGACCTTGAGCACTTCGCCGACCATTTCGGGGTCGAGCGCGGAGGTGGGTTCGTCGAAGAGCAGCGCGTCGGGCTCCATCGAGAGCGCCCG
>CAZVPD010000232.1:0-4300 GCA_964628455.1 uncultured Lachnospiraceae bacterium | reverse complement strand
TGGCGCTGTAGGTCTCGTCTTTGAGGAAACCGACGTAACCGGGATACGGACAGGACGGAGCCGGATTCCATGAGACCGAAAATCCGTTGTTGACAAAAATCGGTTCGGGAACCATGGTTCCGTACCTGCCTGTCAGCGTGACCTCGTCACCGCTTTCAGCCGGATCAGGATCAAAGGTCAGTGTACAGACGGGCAGGTCATAGAAGTATTCAACGAATGTGCTGCCGTCCCCAGCAACCGTAACCGTCTGCGGGGCAGGTGAAATACGTTCGTTGCGGGAAACCACTGTAGGTGTTATGCTGCTGCCTGTGTATGCAATACCCGTGTCGGCGGTCGACGGATAGAATCTTTTATACGTGCCGTCATACTGCTGCTCCCAGTGATAAACCGTATATCGTACCGCCCCGGTTTCCCACTTTGCATACACCGTCGGGTTGTCGGTACGCATATTGATCGTAAGATTATCCTTGTTGGCATAGAGCGTATTGTCCGCCACTCTGTACCAGCCTTGGAAAACATAGCCCTGCAGCACGGGAGTCGGAAGGGTGACCACTGCGTTGTATTCTGCGACGATCATGGGGATGCAGCTCCCGCCGTTAGGTTCAAACCTGATGTAATAGCTGTCGTCCAGGTCATCCCACGCAAGACTGTAGGTTCGGATAAGCGGTGCGGAAGTAAAGGACAGAGGCTGTTCTTTCCATGTCACCGACAGCTTCGCCGAAAGTTTATGGACGACGGACGACGGCTGATTGATGAGTATATCGCCGTTGCTTCTTGCCACGAATCCGTTGTAAGTATTGTTGTCCGTAATCTTAAGGTCGAAATTCTCCGCGGGGTATACCTTTTCGGAGATCAGCCCGTTGTAGAAATCCATGTGATACATTTTAAAGATTGTTGCGGGAAGCCTGTAGGAATCGATGAATTTTATGGCTATATCGTCGGTGCTGTCATCCGTTTCATAATTAAAGTCGAAGACATAATACCTGCTGCCGATGGTCAGAAGGGGCCACTCATGCTCATAAAGCGTGGCGACATAGCTGAACGCTTCCTGTCCCAGCTGTGCGATGAAATTCACTTCAAGGTATACGCCGAGTTCCATATAACAGGCTCCGGCGGAGTGCCTTTCGGTGATGTCGTCATGATGAGACAGCTGGTAATAGGCAAAGCCCCATATTCTCCAGTATGCCCCGACTTCCGCCGTAAAGCCGATGGAATCCAGATTGGTACTGAAAAGACCGACTTCGACGGTCATTCTGAGACCCGCTCTGAGACCGATCGTACCCATAATATATAGCGTAAAGCCGTAATCGTTGTCAACCAGGTCGGTCTGAGAGGATGTTGCGGTTCCGCTGAAGAGCTTCAGCGTAACGGAGTACCGGGTTGCCTTTACATATCCGAACTCCGCTCCCATGGACAATGCCACATCGACGGAAACCACAAAGTCTGTCTTGAAGCTGAACGCAATGATATACAGCGGGTCTACCCAGCCGGAAACGGAAATAAGCGGCACGTTGATCAGGTCGATGTAGTCATGGTTCAGTGCAAGCATCTCCTGATAGATCTCATAAAACTCCCTTACCGCATCACTCTTTTTCTCCGGTGTTACGCTGTTGTCGCTTGTTTCTTTAAGTTTTTCGATTTCTTCCTGAATATTAAGATCAGGCTGACTGCCCGAGGTCAGACTGGCATTTAAAGACAGTCCGGTGTAGCTGTAGACGTCCAGAGATGCGTCTATTATATAATCGGCAATATAGGGGAAGGGTCCCCACCATTTCCAGACCGCTTCGCTTGAAATGTCAAAATCGACTCCGATTTCCTGCTCGAATGTTCCCGTGACGGTGATGTTGACGTCTTCGCTCAAATCAATGCTGCACGTTACCGTAATATCACAGTTCAGACCGCTGTCCGTATCGAAGTGATCCACGTCCCTGTTGATGGTCACGTCAACGGTTATTTCCGGAGCGGCCGCAGTTCCGACTGTTCCTTCTTCTCCCGCTGCGAGCAGAACCGGGACCGCGTTCCCCGTCATTCTGTAGTCTTTTATTCCGAGCTCATGAACGATCTGATTCCGGGTATCCTCGTCCAGTGCTGCCAGGTTCATCAGGAAATCCGCGGCTTTGCCTGCAAAGACGCTTGCCGTAACCTGCTGTTCAACCTCATGCTCAAGCATAGCGATGTCCGTATTTTCGGTGAGCTGGTCGTAGGTAAGGGTCCTGGAAGAAGCCATATCCATGCTGGCATGAAGCTCCTCTTCGGTCACGGATATGTAAGTGATGACATAAACTTCTTCGTCGCTCATAACGTGGGTGATTTTTGCAAATTCGGTCACGGCGGCATCGTCAGGCAGCGTTCCTTCGTAAAAGGCGAGAAAATCTCCGATATCGATTACAGTGGACGAGTCAAGCCCCATTTCCGCGAAATCTTCACCGGAAAAAGTCAGTTCTCCGATCGGTACGGTGATGGAGTGATTGTTTTCGTCGCCGTCCGTATCGGCTTCGATGTTGACCGGAAGTATGTCGGGAGTAAACAGAACGTCGTCGGCTTTGGCATTTGAATAACTTACCGCGGTGCCGTTTATTCCGGTGACCGTCACATAAGCGACATTGTCGTCGGAATAATCCGCGCCTGCCGTGCGCTCGTCCGGCGCAGTCGTGTCATAAATCGCCAGGCTGTCGCCTAAGGCAAGCTCCTGGCTGCCGTTATAGGTAAACGTCCCGTAAATTTCCTCCACAGGTTCGCCGCCCATATCGTAAAGCGGAGCGAAAATGCTGTCATCCGGCTCTCCGTTTTGGGTGATGTCGCTTAGTTCTGTAACCGGGATCATTTTTACATCGGGATTAAACCTCAGGTTCAGAACGGGATCAGGTGCGGCAATGGTGAGATTGAAGGTGCGGACCCGGCTTTCCCTGCCTTCAAAGGTAAGCGCGTCGTCGGTAAGGATCAGTGCATACGAACAGCCGGGTTTAAATCCTTCCGCCGCCGCAACCGTAAATCGTCCGCTGCCGTCCTCCGTTACGGAAATGCCGGCGAATTCTTCCTTGTCACCGCTTTTGCATTCAACCGTTATGAAATCTTTGACCTCGCCTGACGTCATCGGTTCTGTTGAGAGAACGGTCATGCTGAAGTCGGGAGCTGCATCCGAAACGCTTGCGTAGTCTTGTTCGTTTGTCTCGTTAAGGACCGCGGCGTCCAGATAAGAGGCGTAAAGGTCCATGTTCGATACAATCGGGGTACCCGCCGTTACCTCGTTTAAAAATGTGCCGTCGTCGGTGAACCAGCCGGCAAGTATCCTGTTTTCCATATACGGAACAGGCATAGTACCGAGCGGCTGTCCCGAAGAGATACCGACAGGGCTGATGTCGCTTCCGCCGTTGGGATGAAACGTTACGATAAAATGATAGCAGGCGTAAAGGGTCATGTCCGAAGTAATCGGGGTGTCCGCTTTTACTTCGTTTAAGAATGTGCCGTCATCGGTGAACCAGCCGGCAAATGTCATATTTTCTTTGTAAGGAACAGGCATATTGCTGCCGAGTGTTTGTCCCGAAGAAACGGTTACGGAGATGCTGTCGCTTCCGCCTCCGGGGAACGTGCCCCCGTTCGGGTTGAACGTGACGGTCACATCCCGGGCCGGTCTGAGCCCGTCGAGGATGTCCCGGAATTTTTCTCTCAGATCTTTGAATATCCGCAGGATATTGTCGATCAGCGCGATAAATTCCGCCCGTGTCATGAACGACCGCGGGTCAAAAGTCCCGTCGGGTCTGCCCGACAGGCATCCCGCGGCCTGAAGGCGCCTGACCGAATCCGCCGCCCACGGGGAGATCCTGTTTTTGTCTTTGAACGGTCTGACATAAGCGTCCGTTTCGGGAATTCCGAAAGCCCGGACGATCATCACGGCCGCTTCCTCGCGGGTGATCTTGGCCTCGGGCCGCGCCAGTCCGCCGAAGCCGACCAGGATGCCGGCCGCAGCCAGCTTCGAAACGGCATCATAATACCATTTGTCGGCGGAGACGTCCGTAAACGGATTGCTCCCGGTCCCGGAGAATCCGATGATCCTTGCCAGAACGGCCGTCAGTTCCGCGCGGGTGAGGGCGTCGTCGGGCCGGAAAAGGCCGTTATAACCTTTGAGAATACCCATAGACGACCATGTCCCGATGGCCGGGGCAGCCCAGTGACCGGTTATGTCGGAAAAACCGGCCGCGCCGGTTTTATTATCCGGTACGGCGGCTGCCTGCGGCAGATTATAACGTTCCGGCAATTTTCCGAAATTCGGATACGCGGCGAAAAGATTCAGAGGAAGAAT
>CAZVPD010000231.1:0-4323 GCA_964628455.1 uncultured Lachnospiraceae bacterium | reverse complement strand
AAAAGATTAGAATGGCAGATTATATAATTGATAATTCATTAAGTATTGAAAACACTCAAAATCAAGTAAAGTTTCTAATGAATAAAATAAAAAAATTCTAAGTACCAGTAATGATTTAATCTATAAAAAAGCATGTACATATGATATAATCAGTTGAAAGTTAGGAGAGTTCTTTTGTGAGAGATATTGTTTTAAAAGTAAGTGATATTCCTTTTTCACCACACCGAGAGCGTAAGGTACGGTAAACGATACCGTGCAGCCCATCATGGATGCGACGATCAGGCCGTTGAAGCTGCCGATCTGTTGATTTTTTGCGACCGCCGCCGAAACCGCTGCGCCGCCCATATCATTTGCGAAAATCGAGCCGATCGCAAGGGAGGGGTCGATCTGTGTGAATTCGGATACCGTATGGAGCAGCGGGCTGATCAGGCCGGCTATAACGGGGGCCAGGACGATCATACCGATCATGCTCAGGGCAAGCTCGCCGAAGAGCAGGAAGCCCTTTTTGAACGCTCCGCCGACGCCGAATTTATCCCCGGTGATCAGATCGATCGCGCCTGTCACCATAAACACGGCCATGATGATGGATAGTATATTCAATAGTTCTGCTTCACTCTTTCAAAAAATTATTGCCGGTTATTGAAAATGCGGCGGGAATCACCGGTAGGATCGGTTTATTTTAATAATATGCTTTCTGAATGCAATGTCGGTGCCGGATGATTTTAAAACGGTTTGATTCCAGAGATAGTGAACGTTTCTCAAAGCAGGCCCCCGGTGAGGTGTTTGGCATTGTAGTCCATCATATCGCTGACCGCATCACGCACCCGCCGGAAATCCTGTACCAGCGGATCGATACAGAGAGCGCTTGTCAGCTTCTGTGCGTCCCATTCGACCGCCGCCTTCATAAAAAGCTCTTCCCGCAGGGCGGTGGAACGAACGATCGTTTCGGCGGCTTTGGGAAGGGGAGAGGCAATGGCGGGGTGTATGCCGGCAGCGTCGATGTTGATAAAGGTTTCGGCAACCGTATCGGGCGGAAGTTCGCGTACCTGTCCGAGATTGCGGTAATTGGAAACATCGTAGAACGGACGGCCGCCTTCCAGCGCTTCGATCGAGAGATGCAGATTCTCTTCGCTCGGGCGGAGCGGAGGAACCTGCTTTTTCTCCAGACAATAGCAGACGGCGTTTTTCGCCGTCTCTTTTGCCTGCGGTCTTTCCTTGATCCTGTCGTAGTGCATACCGAAGAAGTCCCGGTTTTCCGCGTTTCCGGTCGTCTGATAATAAAACTCCGCACAGTGTTCGTCGCTCAAGCCGGGCATACAACCGAGCATATCCCACAGAATGAAGCGGATACGTTGATTTTCGCGTCCGGCAAAAGGATCGTCGCAGGTGATGCCGCTTTGACCCGCCCATGCCGCTTCGATCATGCCTTTGCCGCGCATCCTCTGCAGCGCGTCCTCTTTATAATACCGTACATCGGTCAGAAAAGAGCAGTGATCTACGCCGCTGACCGAAAAGCTGACGTGTTCGAAACTGTCCGCGCCGAAATAGGGCAGCAGAATTTCCAGATGGTTGCGGATGCCGTGGCAGAAACCGATGGCTTCAAAGCCCTCATATTTCTGTACGCAGCGGGTGAGCGCCGTCAGGGGATTGGTAACGTTCAGGATGACCGCCTTCGGACAGTGTGTTTTCATTTTTCGGGCGATGCGGACAAATTCGGGAACGTGGCGTATGGTCCGGCTTGCTCCGGCGATTCCCGACTCACTGCCCTTTATATTGTAAAACCCGTGGCGCCGCGCGATCCTGTGATCCTCCAGCTCGCTTTCCAGACCGCCGTGCGATATGGCGATGATCACATAATCCGCACCGTCGAGCGCATGGTTCTCGTCGGTCGTTTTGGTCAGCGTCAGCGCCTGACCGGGCATTTTTTCGTTGTACAGGGTGCAATAGGCGAAAAGATCGTCGAGTGCTTTTTCATCGATGTCATAGAGGCAGAACTCGGTATCCCGGTCAAAAAAACAATTGTCAAGGAAGGTTCCGTACAGTATGGGTGTCCATGAATAGGAACCGCCGCCGATCAGAGCGATTTTGATTTTTCTGTTCATTTGTTTGGTTAATCCGCCTTTCTGCGAAAGGCACCGGCGGTGTTATGAAACCGGGGGTGCGCAGTCGCCGGTCAATGATTCAATGCCGTACTGTCCGCGGAGTGTCCGGTAACCCGCAGGACCCGCGGAGGCGGGTGGCGGAGTCGAACGGCGGCAGCCCCGCACTTATATATGGTTCGGTTGTCTGTTAAGGCATCGGCGAAGGACGCAAAAACAGCCCGTAAACGGATCTCTTTCAAATCGGCTCGATTTTGTCGGACGACCGGCCCATGCGGACCTTCCGAAAACGATGATGGGAAGACTGCCATAAAATTTAAAGTATTTCGCAAAAACCGCTGCGGACCCGACGTCCGCAAAACGGGATATAAGCCTGTATCGGTATGACCGGCCCGGACGGGCGGACAGAGTATAGGCAAAGCCGTTTTTTCTCCTTTTCAAAGCAGCTGTCGGAATCGGCTGACCGGCTTCCCTCATACTGCCGTTCCGAATTTTTTACACCTTCATACCTGTTCTTATTATATCAGATTTTCGGGTGTTTGGCAACTCTGCTTATAGGATAACATTCCGATCCGCGGTGAAAATTCCCTCCTCCGGAAGGGTGGTGCTTCGGCACCGGGGTGGTCAGGCAACAAAGTAAAGTGCAAGGATATTCCCATATAACCGCCCCTTCCAAAGTTTGCTCTTTTTATCATTTATAAACGGCTGTGCCGTAAGGGAAAGGAACGCACGGCGTTCCTTTGTATCCTGAGTGGTCGACCGCTTTATTTTTACTGTATAAATTTCCGTCAACGGAATAACGCATCCTGTCCGTTACCGAAAATATATCGGACTCACCTCGGATAACATTCCTGTTTAAATAGGGTTAACTGAATGACAAATAATCTTCACTCAACCTAAAGAATATGGATATGCGAGAGCTGAACACATGTGAAAATAACCTCTTTAAAAATTGTGCAAAAAGAAGACGAAGCTTCTTTTCCATATTGAGCACGAAGAAATTCATGGCAATCAGACATTTGGTGGTTTCTTCCAAATGCGCCATGATCCTGTCCAGACAGTATTTTCGTTTGCTGACACCGAAAACGCTTTCAACCGCATTCCGGGCACAGGCGTCCTCATATGCCTGCTTTTTGTTGAAATTTTCTTCACTCGCTTTTTTTCGGCCGGGTCCGGGACCGGATAAACGAATCTCTTTTTCTTTGCAGATTTTGATACAACCGGATAAATCGTTAGCGAGAGTATGGTTATCGTTAGCGATGGTATAGGAATCGTTAGCGAGGGTATAAATCGTTGACGGCGGTATAAGTTTTGTTAACGCGATTATAGGAATCACACATCCATACAACGCATTTGTATACAGACATAAATTATCTGTCATCCATTCATTTTGGTCCGGGTTTTTGTCCGCATCCCCTCTTTGCAATCTTGATGCTTAATTTCGTCCGGCGTATTTATCCGTACAAACAAAACCAGTTATTTATAATATTTATCGATAATTTCCGCTACAAACTTTACTCGGGAAATAACTCCGTCCGGCGGTACCTGATCTGCCACTCCCATGATAAAACGGTCGTCCTTCCCGAATATATCAAGTATACGGCGAACATAGTTTTCGAAATACTCGTCGCTGTATAAAGACGAAAACAGCACTCCCGGTACGCCGCCCCATATGATAATGTCGCCTGCCAATGCCCGAATATCCTCCGGCTGCACATCTCCGCCCGGAGCTGGCGTTACGGCTTCCGCAACATCGAAGCCCGAGGGCGCCAACAGTTCCAGACAGCCGCGCAGAGAGCCGTCTATATGAATACCGACCTTTTTGCCTGCCTTATGTAAGCGGGCGGTATGATCCCTGTATATGGGCATATTATATTTTTTAAAGAAGCCCGCACCCGTAATATCACTTGACAGATTCTCGGCAAATTCTATATATTTGCCCGGCCCTTCGGCAATTATATCGATAACGGCCGCTTCATGCTCGGTTATCCGGCCGAAAATTTCCTCAACCTCATCAGTTTCGTCCGCAATAAGACATACTGCATCTTCAACCCTTGCCCAGCGTGTCAGCAACCGCTGAAGCGGAGATACCGATAAAAACAGCGGTACTGCCATGCCGTCGCCGCCCCAGGCTTCATCAACAGCGTTAAAGCTGCCGTAATCCGGAAAATACTCCGTATGCAATACAACATACTGCATAACCCGCAAATCCTCAACTGATTCC
>CAZVPD010000230.1:395-4372 GCA_964628455.1 uncultured Lachnospiraceae bacterium | reverse complement strand
TAATAAATATAAGGCAAAGCCGATACAATATTATAAACTATAATTCTCAAGCAGAATCACCGATATCCGGAAAAAAGCACGTGAAAACGTGCTTTTTATAATGGCACCACGACTCTGCCTGAATTTATCCTTTTCCGACGACGGCGTCGTAGGTCTTCTCGTCCAGTTCGTAGGATGCGACGAGTAAAATGCCCGCGATGAAGACCGCCGCAGGAACGGGCCCGATCAGGAGTCTGATCGTGAAGACGGCGGAGGAGGACTGGTCCGCCAGATTGGGAACAAAACCGGCCATGCTCAGGAACACGCCTGCAAGCGCCGCTGCAAGCGCGACGCCGATCTTCGAGAAAAACGTCCACATACCGTAATACGCGCCTTCTTTGCGGCTTCCGGTCCTCACCGCGTCCACTTCGACAACGTCGGGCAGCATGGCAAACGGGGGAACGTAGCCGAAACCGATGCCGACTCCGGCGAATACCATGACGCCGAAGGTGAACATCATGCCCAGAATATGCGCGAAAAAGAACATGGCAAAGCAGCTGACCGCCAGTATGACGAGGGCGATCTGATAGGTCCTTTTCTTGCCGATCTTTTTGGCCGTCAGCACCGATACGGGGATGCAGAGCATGGCGACCCCGAGCAGCAGGAGCATCGCGACCGTCGTCATCGCCTCGTTTTGATAGATGTATTTGAAGTAATACACGAGCATCGTCTGCACGAAGGTGATGCCCGTAAGGTTGAGCGTATAGACAGCGGCCAGCCGCATGTACGTTTTATTTTTGAAGACGACGAGAAAAGTAGCGAAAAATTTCTCTTTCGGCCGGGCCATCGATTCGCGGCCGGGTTCGCGGACGGAAAAGAACGTGGTCAGTATCGTCCCGGCCATGATCGCGCCGAAGAGGAGCCCGACGATCGGATACCCCTGCCGGCCGCCTCCCGCAAGATTGACGATCGGCAGCACGACCGCCGCTCCGAGAATGGTCCCGATGACCGCGAAGCTGAAGCGGAAACCGTTGAGGGAGGTGCGTTCCCTGTAATCCTTCGTCAGCTCGGGGGTCAGCGAGCCGTAAGGGATGTTGACGACGGTGTAAGCCGTGTTGAGGAGACAGAGCGCGGCGGCAGCCCACAGAAAGCCGGCCGTCTGCGCGTTCCCGAAATCGGGCGCCGAGAAGAAATACCACATGGCGAACAGCAGGGGAAGCGCGCCGAAGAGCAGATAGGGCCGGCGCCGTCCCCACCGCGAGCGGGTGCGGTCGGAAATATAGCCCATCATCGGGTCGGTGACGGCATCCCAGAACTTACCCAGCAGGATCGCGGCGCCCGCGAGTGCGGCGGCGACACCCACCGTATCGGTCAGATAGATCAGCGAATAGAAGCCCATAGCCGTGAAGAACAGGTTGCCCCCGAGATCTCCGATCCCGAAGCCCGCTTTAACGTGAAGCGGCAGTTTCGCGCCCGGAACGGCTGCTTTGTCCGGTTTGTTTTTCATCCCCATCGAGATACCTCCCTATGCATTCCGTAAATTGTTTCTCCAGATCGCGGACAGCTCCGGCTACCGCCTGTCTGGGGTTTTTTCTGTAATCCGCCAGCCTTTCCGTAAGGTCCACGAATTCGCCCGGGACAAGGACCGCCGTTTTGCGGAAAACGCCTTTCCGGCTCGCGATGCTGCCTCCCATAAGCCGGTTGACGAGGTCCCCGAGGTTCACGACCGTTTCTATCACCCGGCTGAAGGAGATCTCCCCGTCCCGTCCGGCGGCGTACCGGACGTCGTGGTAGAACATCAGGTCCGCGAACTCCATATGCCGCATGGCGAGCCAGGCTTCGCCGGTCCGGCGCCGGTCCAGCGCGTCCCGAAGCGGGGACAGCCTCTCCGGTTCGTTTTCGGGGCTTACGCGGCTCCATCCCTCGAGCCTGATGCGGTATATCCTGTGCAGAGGGTCCTCTTCTCCGGGAACGATCCCCAGCGCATGCTCAGCCGCACCGAGCGCGGCCATGAGCAGCGCGTTCCACCGCCGCTGCCTGCCGTCCGCTTCGCTTTCGTCCGGTAGCGTTCCGGCATGCGCCGAAAAACCGTATGAATCCGTGTAATAGTGCTCGGTCATGCCGAGTACCGTGCGTTCGACTTCTTCCGCGCGCCGCAGAAGGCTCTCGGGCGTGCAGGTATATTTTATTTCGTCCATGCCGCAGAGGACGGCGGTCCTTTCGAGGAACGCGCCGGCTTTGCCGATATCCCGGACATCGTACCTGCAGTGGACCGACAGGGGCAGAATCAGGACCCTTTCGGGCCTGCCGGCCTTCTCGATGTCCGCGGCGCACCAGAAGCCCATGCGCACGGTTCCCGCTTCGATGTCCGGCAGCGTTTCGCTGTGATAGGAGATCTGGCCTTCGGGTGCGATCCCGGCGGGATACGCCCCGTCCTTCAGCAGATTCCGGATGGCGGTCAGGCTGACGGGCTCGAACCGGACGTGATACACCGGCACGGCCCCCACCCGCGGCAGGATAAAGCGGATGAGCGGACCGCCCCAGAGGGCGACCGCATAATCGTGCACGAGCGTGATATGAAAACCCCTGAAGGGTTTCAGCCCGGGCTTTTTTGAAAGGCGGGGGATGAGGTTCCCGAAAACGTGGAACAGCAGCTGGGGTTCGTCGCCGTACGGATGGCGGAAGGCAACGATCAGCCTGATCTTCTTCGCCGCGAAATCGCCGGCCGCTCCCGCCAGCTTCTCCGGATCGCGGATCCCGATCCCGCGGAATCCGAGGGCGAATCGCAGGTAAAGCGGCGCCAGCAGACGGCCGATCCACATTACGGGACCGCTGATGCCGGGCGCCCGCAGGCGCTTGCGGAGCTTCGGCCTGAAGACAGGCCTGAAAACCGTTCCCTTTTTCCCCATACATACCTTCCCGAAAAGCCTGTCCCGCAGCGTCCGTTCATGACGCGCGGCAGGTCTGTATTTCAGCTCCATTATAGCGCCTGCAGACGCCAAAGTCAATGCCGTCCGCGCGTCCGGAAAACTTTTCTCTCTTGCATTTTTCGGGAAATAAGGCTATAATAAGTTCGGACACGATAAAAAAACGCCGCATCGCGGAGAACGGGGCCTGAAACCATGATCAAGATCGCCGATCATCAAAAACTCGAACTGATCTATAAAAAAGGGTTCGGTGCGTGGACCTATCACCTCAGGATACCGGGCACAGCCGGCATCGGGGGACGGTGGGGCTTTATGAAAGTATCCGGCACGATCGACGGATACGAAGTCAAAGGCCTTAATCTTGCGCCGCGGAAAGACGGGGACAAGATCCTTTCGGTCAATAAAAAAATCAGGGATGCCATCGGCAAAAGCGGCGGCGACACAGTCACGGCCGATCTGTATCTGCATGACTGAGCGTTCAGCCGAAAAAACAGAAAAAACGGGAAACGGCCAATGAGCAAAAAATTCCGCCTCTTATTCTTAATACTCCTTCTATTCTTCGCGGCGCTGCCGTCCTGCGGCGCACGGATTGAGATAACGACCCCCTATACCCCCCGGCAGATCGGGGAGATCGTCATCG
The DNA here is from genome assembly GCA_964628455.1 of uncultured Lachnospiraceae bacterium. Classification (GTDB taxonomy): domain Bacteria; phylum Bacillota; class Clostridia; order Oscillospirales; family CAG-272; genus JAQVWU01. The sequence continues at coordinate 826 of CAZVPD010000230.1, read as the reverse complement.
CCTCGCAGGACAGCATATCCCCTTTGATTCCCCTTCTGCCGGAGGACGGATACTACGCGTCCTATCTCGCGGAAGTCTACGGACTCGCCGCGGATGATATTACGGACGGGGCTGTCTTTTACGCCGACGGCATGCTGGCGGACGAGATCGCCGTTTTCCTGCTCCCCGAAAGCGCGGACCCCGCCGGCATAAAAGAAATCCTTGAGAAATACATCGACAAGCGCCTCGAGGCGTTTACCGGGTATGCCCCGCTGCAGGCCGCCATCCTCGAAAACAGCACGGCCGTCACGCACGGCAGCTGGGCAGCCCTGCTGATCTGCGAAAAGCCCGGCCTTGCCGAAGCCGCTTTCCTCGCCTGCTTCGGCGAGGATCCGCCCGAAGAAATCCTTACTCCGCATCGATCTTCTCCTCGAACGCGGCGAGTGCGCCGG
>CAZVPD010000230.1:0-385 GCA_964628455.1 uncultured Lachnospiraceae bacterium | reverse complement strand
AAACGGTCAAAGCCTCCGAAACAACCGGGACAACCGAAGCTCCCGAGACAACAGCAATACCCGAAACAACCGCGGCGCCCGAAACAACCGCGGCGCCCGAAACGACCGCGGCGCCCGAGACGACAAAAGCCCCCGAAACGACCGCGGCACCCGAGACGACAAAAACGCCCGAAACCACTCCGGTAAATCCCAATAAAAACGGTCCTTTCGATCAGGACGCCGTCCTGAAAGCGTGGAAAAGCGGCGACGCTTCCCTTCTTTCCGATAAAAGCAGGCAGGTGCTCGATGCCTGCGCGGAAATCATCGGCTCCCTGACGGACAAAGACGACACCGATTACGAAAAGGAACTGGCTATTCACGACTGGATCGTCGGTTGGGCGGATTA
>CAZVPD010000229.1:0-4373 GCA_964628455.1 uncultured Lachnospiraceae bacterium | reverse complement strand
TTTATCATCGGCGAAAAACCAATGTTTTAGGAGATATTTATGTATCAAAAAAAATATGTATTTATAAATATATTATTAATTTTTGCAATTATAATATCATGTTCGTGTAATGATAAAAAGGTGACTTCCGATGATTTAGATAGAATTAAGAAATACAGCACTGAGACAACTAATAATTCGGAGCAAAACTACGCCGATATCGCCGATTGGCTTTCACCTGAGGAACAGTATAGTTATAAATCTACAGATAATGGCAATAGTATTACTGATATCTATAATCCCATTTATTTCGTCAAGGGTAACCGGATATATTATGAGGTTAGAATTAACAATCAATTATCTTTTTCTTATATCACACTGAAAACCGGCGAAAGTTTTTCGGTATGTCCGGATCCTTTATGTGACCATACACCCGAGGGAGGATGTAAATACCTTGGTCTTCATCAAATGATGTTTTCAAAGGAATCCGATGACGTGTTTTATTCCGTAAAAACCATATTTTATGAAGAATTTAAAGCACCTGTCAGCAGTATCTGCCGTATTGATGCCATAAAAGGAACCATAAGCGAAATATTCAACGGTTATTTATCCGTGAACAATATCTTACGTATGCTTACATTACGAATGATTGATAACAACCGGTTATATTTTACAGCTATCAGAGAAAAATCAAGAAAAATCACAAATGGAATTATTGAAAGCGAATATGAGGAAACACTCATGTCTGTTGATCTTACCACATATGAGTTGGGTATAGTTGATAATAAATATAAAAACAACGAACACGGCGAATACTATTTTACGGACGGAAAATATATATATTTTATCGACAGAATAGCGGGACGGCTGTTTGCAACCGACATGAATTTCGAAAATGAAACGACGATTTTGGAATATGGAAATGAATATTCAATTTCAAGTTTTTATTATGATGCTAATAATTCAGAAATATACATTTGTGTGCGTTCGCTTTATATGATCGGATCGTCCGAAACAGTACTTGAGGACGGGAATATATATTGCATTGAGGAAAATCTTACTTGCAGCAAGCTTGATATGCCGTCAGATAAGATCCTTGCATTTAAACTGACAAATGAGTATATCTTTTATACAGTTTATGATCCTATTTTTTATGGTACAGCACCGGTCGGAATTCCATGTACTCTCGAAAACGGAAATAAAATTTACAGAACTACACGTTATGATACCGCTGAAGGTAAACTTGCATTCGACGGACATGAAAAATTATTTTTCAAAGATTATATGGTCACGGGAGATTTTATTTATATGTATTATGGTAAATTCATGAAAGAAGGAGGATTTACATGGTTCCGAATAACAGGAGTCACCGCCAGGGTTGATATGGAGAATGACACGGTTAAATGGTTCAATCTGAATAACGGGAGTGATACATAATGCTTCTCAGGGGTGAGTTTGCAAAGCACCTTACGAAGTTCAACCTGTTGCTGGTGACGGTTCTTTTTTTGATGAATCTCGGTATCGCGGCGTATCAGTACCGGGATGATTTTACGGCTGACGGCCGTTTCATCCGTGAAACAAGAGAATCCATGCTAAAGCTTTACTTTTCGGATACAGACGAGTACCAAAAGTTGAAAGATGATCATCTCGCGCGGCTTGCCGAGTATAGAGCAAGCATAGATAATACAATGTTCGGCGATTCCGGCAAAGCACTCGCCGTATTTGAAAACAAGCTGATCGATCTTCCGGGATACGGCGACAGACAGCTGTTTTCCGATATTGAAAAAGTGTTGAATACGCAGGACAGATACCGTTCATCGCTTCTTTCTCTGCTGCATGATTCCGCCCTGCGGATAAAAGAATTTTCCGACAGCGGCGGATACCTGTATGAGTATTATGCAAACCTGCTGCGGCTGTATGACCCTTATACCGATCTGCCTCTTCCGGCGGTCGAAACACGCGGCTGGAACGAATATTTCTCTCTGCAGACACCGCTGATATTTCTGGCGTTTGCGTCGCTGGGTTTATTCTGCGGTGTTTTCCGTGCGGACAGCCGCGCGGGAATGAGCAATATACTGCGCGTTTCCAAAAAAGGCGGCCGTGAAACGATACGCGCCAAACTCGGTTTTATTGTTTTCACATCGGCCATGATCACAATCATATTCACCTTGTCGCCGCTGCTTGTTTTTGCGTTTTCATCCGGATTATCGGACAGCAGCGTGCCTGTACAAATACTCGATTTGTTCACATACTGCCGGTTTGATTTCACGGTGGGACAATATCTGCTTGTTTATACGATTGTCAGGGTTATAATATTCGTCTGCTTTAATCTGGTAATTGCTGTATTAGGACAATATACCGAAAATGAAGTTCCCGCGTTTGTATTTACTGCGGCAGCCGCAGGGACCGGCGCCGTGTTGTCTTCTGTATCACCGTCCTCATCCTATTATTTTCTTCGGAAGTTCAGTATAATCGAAATCGCCGATGTGAATATATTGTTTACAAGATATCTCGGTCTGAATATTTTCAACCGCTGCATTGACTATACCGTTGTGATACTCCTATCAGCGCTTCTTCTTTTAACAGTATTCATTACAGGTTCCCTGCTGCACCGCCCGGTATCCGCAATACGCACCGGACGCGAAAACAAGCGGTCCGCAACAGTATTTCATCCTCTGTCACTATTCTCGGCCGAGAGTTATAAACATATGGTATGCGGTTCCGGATTCCTGATCCTGGCTGCGGCGGCCGTATTGAAATGTATCATTTCCGGTATTTATTACGATCCGGCTCTCAGTTCATCCGAAAGGGTATATATGGATTATATAGCCCGGGTGTCCGGGCCGGTAACCGATGAAAAGCTGTCCTATATAGAAGATGAAAAAAACTATATTGACGGCACTTTGCAACAATATTCGTCCGTAATGGAATCATACGCGAACGGAGAGATCACCCATGACGAATACAATGATTATATGAACAGGTATTATTATGCCGGCTATTGCGTATATCCGTGCGGCCGGCTGTGCGATCGAAGAGATTATCTTGCCGGTATGGCCGATTCCCGTCCGGGAGTCGAATTTATTTACGAAGAAGGAATCGACCGATATCTCGGTGCGCCTCTCGATATCGTCATGGTGCTGGCCGCGGTGTTCCTCTGCGGGAATATATTCGCACTCGAATATGAATCCGGCTTTTCAAAGATCCTGCGGCTGTCAAAACGGGGGCGAAAGCCCGTATTCCGCAGGAAGCTGACCGTATCGCTGATGCTTGCGGCCGCAGTGTATCTGATCTTCGGCGGCATCGACCTTTACTTCCTGCTGACAAATTATCATGTGGACTATCTTTCGGCAAACATAGTGAGTATGCCGCGCTTTGCAGGTATTGCCGCCGACATGAGCATAGGCGCCTATGTCATTCTGTATAAAACCGTAACCGCAGCCGGATGCATTCTGCTTTTCGCTTTTGTAACGCTCCTATCCGGAATACTGGAAAACAATGTTAAAGCAATGGTGGTTTCGATGCTGGCGGTATTTATACCTTACGGAACGGAAAAATACGGAGTATCCATATTGAATGCCGTCAGCCTGGCAAATTTTACGGCTCCGCGGAACGTCCTTAACGAACTTCCGACCTATGTCGTCTGCACGGGAGCCGTGATCCTTTTGAATCGACTTTTATATGTGAAATGGAACGGAAGGAGATACATAAAGTGAAATTATCCGTCAGCAATATAAGCAGGTCTTACGGTTCGAACAAAGCGCTGTCCGGCTTCACCGCCGTATTCGAACCGGGTATCTATGCCCTACTCGGTCCGAACGGCAGCGGCAAATCGACCCTGATGAACATCATCACCGACAACCTCAAAGCGGATTCGGGGGAGATCACCTATACCGGTGGCGAAGGTACGGAAGAAAATGTTCTCAAGATGGGCGTGCGCTTCCGCGAGAAACTCGGTTTCATGCCGCAGTATCCGGGCATGTATCCGAACTTTTCCGTCGAGCGCTTCATGTGGTACATGGCGGCGCTCAAAGGTATGAAAAAGCCGGAAGCGAAAAAGCAGATCGGCGGGATCCTCGAAGCGGTTGAATTATCCGATGTGCTCCGCAGGAAAATCGGAGCATTATCCGGCGGCATGAAACAGCGTCTCTGCTTAGCTCAAGCCGTTCTCGGAGATCCGGAAATACTCATCCTTGACGAACCGACCGCAGGACTCGACCCGAAGCAGCGGATTGCGATCCGCAATTACATATCAAAAATAGCATTTAATAAAATCGTGCTCATCGCCACGCATGTCGTGAGTGATATCGAATACATCGCACGCGATATTATCATGCTTAAAAAAGGCGTCATCACCGACAACGCGCCCCCCGCGGAACTGATCAGGAAGATCG
>CAZVPD010000228.1:0-4461 GCA_964628455.1 uncultured Lachnospiraceae bacterium | reverse complement strand
CCGGTTCTGGGGTACAAACAAGCTTCCGCTCAAATCGGCATTCCTGATGTCGGCATCACGGAGATCCGCTCCGGTCAGGTCCGTTCCGTCCAGAACATTTCCCCTCAGGTCGGCGGCAATAAGGCAGGCGCCCCTCAGATCCGCGCCTGTCAGATCGGTTTTTCTGAGGTCGGCCGCAAACAGGTCCGCTTTCGGACCCCGTTTCTTTTTTACCCAAGCTGTATTCCGCCTTTTCCGGACCGCCGCCCTGACAAGTTCACTGACATCAAAAAGCATCCTGTATGTTTCCGACTCATAATCCTGCAAATCCGGAACCGCCGCATCATCGGGCGGAAGAAGCGAAAGGCGTTCGGTTTCGGCTAGTTTCGATTCCACAGCCAGGCGGACGGAACCGGCATCGGGATAAGTCAGCGACAGGTTAAGATACCACAGAAGCTCATGGAGCCGGCAGACCCTCAGGAAAGCATCAAACATCCGCTTCGACGATTCCGGATGCCCGGGCAGGCTTTTTCCGCCCGAAGCGATCCGGGATACCTTTTGTCCCGCGCCGAGACAGTCATAAGCCAGGCACCCTTTATATCCCCGTTCTTTCAGGCTTCCGTGAATTCGGCAGCGGTAATCCCGGTTTAAATACACACAGGGCTTTCCCGCAGCCTTATCGGCGGGAAAGCCTTCGGACGCCGCACAGTAAAGCGCGACGCAGCAAAGACCGAAACACTTTTCGCAGTCGGGACGCAGGTAACCGCTTTTTCTTCCGAAAGCGGCGTCCGTATCATAATCATTCATTATCCGAACCCCACCATAAAGATCCATATATGCCCGCATAAACACCCGGGCTTGTCAGCATTTTCTATGCGCATCCCCTGCCGCCGGCTGTCTGCTGATCTCATCGTTTTCATAAGGAACGACGTATACCGCGTGAATTCCCGGCAGACGCAAAAGGAACATGTCCTCTTTTGAATGGTATCTGTATGTAAATCCCTTCCCGGGCATCGGATGCGTATGGACAAACGATTCCATGCGCGCTTTATGCAGCAGCCGCTGCATCAACGACTGGAGCAGATACATAAAAACAAACGGGATCACGACATTGGGGCGGATAAAACCGAATCCGCCCATGCCCCGGTAAGTCCTGCCCGTATAGTATGCTTTTGCCCCGTCCCGGAACACGCTGTAAACCAGAGCGGCGTGTTCGGCTTTTCGGCTCACACGCCTGTATTCGGAGCACCAGACGGCGACCGCTTCCGATTCGCTTTGAAATACGGTCCGTTCTCTAAATCTCATATCGGTTCCCGCTTACGAAAACGTTATTTCTTCAACCGGGCGGAAATGCGGCTGCCGGTCCACGCACCGGCGCAGGATAAAAAGAGGATCAGAAGCATATAGACCGCATAAAAAGCGTTGAATCCGGTACGGCTGTAAAGTCCAAGCAGGATCACAGCGGGGATGCCGATCAAAAGACCGGTTTTCCATGAACAGCTTTTCAAAAAGAATCCGAAAAAGGCGCCAACCGTAAAATAAACCAGCAAAACAACGGCTATGACGATCAGGCGTTCGGACATCACGCCGTCCGCAAAAACCGAAAGCAAAGCTCCGTAAAAACCGAGGACCGCCCCGATCAAAACAGCCAGAACCGATCCGATGATCACTTTCATACAATCACTTCTCTTGTCTTTATTTTTTTATTTTTTTATTTCGGGAAACAAAGAACCGCTCAGCCGGACGACCGCCTTGTTTATCCGTTCCATGCGCGTCCCGGGCTTTTTTGCGCCGGCAATCTGATCCGTGATTTTTTTCTTTCGGCTGAAGGACATGGAGTTCCAGGCCTTCAGGGCCGGTTCGTTTCCGGTCAGCTCCGACTCGAAATCCGAAGGCATTTCGACCCCCCTGATCTCCTCATCCTTTTCCAGTTCGACAAGCACGGTATCGCCGAAGTTTTTGTTGATTTCCCGGCGTATCTGCTTCGTGACGCCTATGAGATAAATTCCGCCCATCCGCACGACCGAGCCGCGGTACGGGCAGCCGTCAAACGACGCCTTTACCCTGACCCTCCCGGAACCGTTTGTTTCTCCGGCATCAAAAGGCAGCGCGACATACGCCGCATCCATTCCTTCGTGCCGCAGAATTTCGGCCTTAAACCGCATTTTCATATGCCGCCTTTCAAAACGCATCACGTTTCCGACAACAATGCCCGGAGCTGTGCTATGCTTTTCTCACCGCATTCGGGCAGTCCGGCCCCTTTAAAATCGATTCCGAGCGTCTCGTATTTACCGGCGCACAGCTTCCGGAAGGGCAGGAGTTCGATTTTCCGCAGATTCGGATATCGTGAAACCGTCTCTTTCAGTTTTAAAACGCTTTCGGGCCGGTCGTTTATTCCGGGGATGATCACGCGCCGGACCCAGAGGGGAACACGCATTTCGCGCGTCAGGTCCAGAAAATCATACACCCGCCGGATTCCGGCGCCGCAGTATTTTTTATATTCGGCGTCGGAATCGAACTTCAGATCGCAGATCACGAGATCCGTCGATTTTAAAACGGCCGCCGCATCCCCGATGTTCCCGACACCCGACGTATCCAGCGCCGTATGGTATCCTTTTTCCCTCAACTTTTCGAAAAGAGCGGCGGTAAACCGTCCCTGCACCAGGGGTTCTCCGCCGGAAACCGTCACGCCGCCGTATTTGATATAACTCCCGAACCGTTCGATCTTCCGGACCAGGTCATCGGCCGAAATTTCATATCCGCCTTCCGGATCCCGGGTTTCGGGATTATGGCAGTAAAAACAGCGCAGAGGACAGCCCTGAAGGAAAACGACGCACCGGATACCCGGTCCGTCCGCAGCTCCCATGCTCTGAAAGCTGCTGATCCGGCCGGTCATATCACATCACCCGGTGAAAAGTACGGGAAACCACTTCGTTCTGCTGTTCTCTTGACAGCATGCAGAAATTAACGGCATATCCCGAGACCCGGATGGTCAGATTGGGGTATTTTTCGGGATGGTCCATGGCGTCCGTCAGCGTGTCGCGGTTCATCACATTCAGGTTCAGATGATGCGCTTTCTGCGTAAAATACCCGTCCAGAACAGCTCCGATATTTTTATACCTCTCCCCGTCATCCGTTCCGAGAGCGTCCGGAGCGATCGAAAGGGTGTTCGATATTCCGTCCCTGCAGACTTCGTAGGAAATTTTCGCCACGGAATTCAGGGATGCCAGCGCTCCGTTCTTTTCCCGGTTATGCATCGGGTTGGCGCCCGGTGCAAACGGCTGACCCGCTTCTCTTCCGTCAGGCGTGGCGCCGGTTTTTTTGCCGTAAACCACATTCGAGGTAATCGTAAGCACGGAGAGCGTATGTTCCGCGTCACGGTAAACAGGATTTTTTTTCAGTTCTTTCAGGAAAAGCTCGGTCTGTTCCGCAGCCATGCAGTCGACCCGGTCGTCATCGTTCCCGAAAGCGGGATAATCGCCTTCGGTTCTGTAACCCGTTATCAGCCCTTCGGCGCTGCGGATCACATGAACGCGCGCGTATCTGACTGCCGAAAGCGAATCGACCAGAACGGATAATCCCGCTATGCCGAATGCCATGAAGCGGCGGACGCCGGTGTCATGCAAAGCCATCTGCGTTTTTTCGTAAGCGTATTTATCGTGCATATAATGGATGATATTCATGGCGTTCACATACGTTTTCGCAAGCCATGACCGGTAAACATCCAGCAGCTTCATCACCTCGCCGTATTCGAGAACATCGCCCGCATAAGGCGCGTGCACGGGCCCCAGCTGCAGACCGGTCTGCTCGTCGCGTCCGCCGTTGAGGCTGACAAGCAGAAGCTTGGCAAGATTGGCCCTTGCCCCGAAATACTGCATATCTTTACCCACGCGCATCGCCGAAACACAGCATGCGATCGCATAATCATCCCCATAGATCCCGCGCATCATGTCGTCGTTTTCATATTGGATCGCAGCGGTATCGCAGGATATTTTTGCGGCAAACCGCCTGAAGCCGGCAGGCAGCGCTTCGGACCAGAGGACAGTCAGATTCGGTTCCGCGGACGCCCCGAGATTATAAAGCGTGTTTAGCATACGGAATGTGTTTTTGGTCACCAGCGTCTTTCCGTTTTCGCTCATCCCGCCCAAAGCCTCGGTGATCCACATCGGATCGCCGGCAAACAGCTCGTTGTATTCGGGCGTGCGGAGGTGTCTGGCCATCCTCAGTTTCATAACAAAATCATCCATGATCTCCTGGGCGCCCTCTTCCGTCAGAAGGCCTTTTCTCATATCCCGCGCGATATATATGTCGAGGAATGAAGAAACCCGGCCGAGCGACATGGCTGCTCCGTTTTGTTCCTTAATGGCGCCCAGATAGCCGAAATACAGCCACTGCACCGCTTCTTTCGCGTCCGACGCCGGCTGTGAAATATCAAAGCCGTAAGCATCCGCCATTTCCTTCAGCTTGCCGAGGAAGCTGATC
>CAZVPD010000227.1:0-4503 GCA_964628455.1 uncultured Lachnospiraceae bacterium | reverse complement strand
CTGCTCTACGGCTCAAAGGGTGAACCGGTGGAGTGGATCCAGCCGCCGTTTTCCAAAAAACGTCATTGGCTTATCGGAAAATCATGGGCATTCGGCGGCGCATACAATGAAATATGGCACTGGTATATGCAGTGGGTCCACCGGACGGGCGACGTGACCTATGAACCCGATTTTATCAGGGATGTCATGATTGAAACGACCTGCCCCACCTGCGGCGGCGGGCGGCTGAAGCAGCAGCGCCTGTCGGTCAGAGTAGCGGGTAAAAACATCCACGAATTATCCTCTTTACAGCTTGCTGCGCTTGCGGAATTTTTAAGGAATACAAAGTTCACGGGTCATCATGCCGATATCGCCGAAAATATCGTATATGAATTATTGAAACGGATCGAACTGCTGATCGATGTCGGTTTGTATTACCTGAGCCTCGGACGCAGGAGCGATTCAATTTCCGGCGGTGAAATGCAGCGTATAAAAATGTCGACCCAGATCAGCTCGGAACTGATGGGCATGTTATACATCATGGACGAACCCAGCATCGGGCTGCATCCCCGCGATTCGGTCAGAGTAATCGAAATCATGAAACGTCTGCGTGACATCGGCAACACGGTTATCGTAGTCGAGCATGACCTTGAAACTATGCGCCACGCGGATTTTTTAGTGGAAATAGGACCGGGACCCGGTATCCACGGCGGCAACATCATCGCTTCGGGAACAGTTTCACAAATGACCGAAAACCAAAATTCCACGACCGGCGCATATTTGTCCGGACGCAAAAAGATCCGGGTACCTGTCAGACGGCGTCCTTATGATTTAAACAACTGTATTACCATAGGCGGCGCGAGTGAAAACAACCTGAAAAACATCACGGTCGACATACCGCTCGGTGTTTTTGTCTGCGTGACCGGTGTTTCGGGTTCGGGCAAATCCACACTGATCCATGACACGCTGTATAAACAGTTTGAAGTGATCAGGCACCATGCGCGTATAATGCCCGGCAGAAACGAATACATGCTGGGATGTGAAAGCATCAGCAATGTCATTAACATAGACCAGTCCGCGATCGGCAGGAGCAGTAAATCAAATCCCGCGACTTACGTGGGTCTTTATGATAAAATCAGAATGTTGTTTGCTTCCACACCCGATGCGGTTGACAAGGGCTACACCGCCCTCGATTTCAGCCTGACTCACGCCAACGGCACCCGCTGCGAGCATTGTACGGGTGACGGTATTATTATCACATCCCTGCAATTCATGGCGGATATCGAAACGACCTGTCCGGTATGCAAGGGCACCCGTTTTTCGGAAGAAGGACTTGAAGTCAAATGGCACGGCAAAAATATCGGCGACATATTGAATATGACCGTAGAGGAAGCGCAAACCTTTTTTAAAGATGAAAAACTTTTAAAGCATAAGCTCGATATCATGAATGAACTGGGACTCGGATATATGACCCTGGGTCAGAGTTCAACGACTTTATCCGGCGGTGAGGCTCAGCGCGTCAAGCTGGCGTGGGAGCTTGCGAAAATCAAGCGCGGCAGCCATAACCTATACATTCTGGATGAACCGACAACCGGGCTTCACATATCCGACATTGAGAAATTGCTGGTGAGTATCAACAAACTCGTCGATACGGGCCACACCGTGCTGGTGATCGAACATAATCTTGATGTCATCAAGGCATGCGACTACATCATTGACCTCGGTCCCGACGGCGGCGATCAGGGCGGTGAAGTGGTCGCTGCGGGCACGCCGGAGTCGGTTGCAAAAATATCAGAATCATTTACCGGCGTATACCTGGCAAAAGAATTATAATTATCAGGCTGTGGGCTGCGTCTGTTGTATATTTTATGCAGACGAATCGTATCGGACGTCCCGTCGGGACTTATACTTTGAATGAGTTTTAACGAGCCGAATAAATGATCCGGTAAAATTATTTACGCATAGAAACAGCCGTCCGTCCATTTTCGGGATCGACAGACGGCTTATTTAAAACACGTAAGAGAAAATGCCTGTGACTGACGTCTGTTCCCCTCCGCAGAGGGGAATCGACCGCCCCGGTGCCGAAGCTCCGCCCCTCCGCAGAGGGGAATAAAAGAACGACCCGTACCTATTCCCCTCTGCGGAGGGGTGCCTGAAGGGCGGGGTGGTTATGAAGAAACGACATTACGCCTTCAAGGTGCTGCAGAACATCTTCCGCCATGATATGAATGACGGTCAGTCCCAGACTTTCGAGAAATGAATTACGCTCTTTATCATATTCCGCTTTATCATTATGCGAATTCCCGTCAATTTCAATAACCGCATTGCAGTTTCCGCAATAAAAATCCACAATATAGTTACCGATGATTTTCTGCCTGTCAAAATCATATTGTTTGAACTTCCCTTTGTGCAGCTGCTGCCATAACAGCACCTCACAGAGATTTCCGGCTTTTCGCAATTCCCCGGCACGGTCGCGAAGTTTCGGATTAAACGGCAATATATCATAACCCTGTCTGTATCTCATTTGACCACCCCGGCGCTGACGCGCCACCCCTCCGGAGAGGGGAATGGACGCAGAATTGACGTTTCCAATTCCCCTCTTGGGAGGGGTAAAGGAACGCGATGCGTTCCTTGGGGCGGGGTGGTTACGAAGGCACGCCCTTCGACCATCCCGGCGCTTGCGCGCCGCCCCTCCGAGAAGGGGTATTCAAGTCAATATTTCTGTTTTTTTCACGAGCGGATTCAGGCCAGAACGATCTCCGTCCCTTCCGGAACGGCGGAAACGGGGGTCTTTATTGCGGTTCCTTCGCTTCCGCGGCGGTAAACGCAGAAAGCCGTTTCCGGCTTCGGACGTGCAAAGCATACGGAAAGGCTGCCGTCGGGATGACGAACAAGGGACCGGATCTCCGCCATGCCCATCGAAAGGTGGAAACCCGAGCCGGTCAGCTCCGTCCTTCCCGGCGTCAGCGCGGTCAGGCGGTAGGTCCGCACGTCGTGGGGCGGAACGGACGCATACAGGACGCCGTCCTTTATATCCTCCGGAATGCCGCCGGTCCAGAATTCGTAAACGGCATACAGACCGCGGGCGTCCAGCCCGAACGTATCGAGCGGGACCGCTTCCGCGAGCGCTTCGTCCCCGTAATTGACGACCGATACGACGTCCCAGCTTCCCCACTCCCGCACGAAGCGGTGGTGCAGGATATAGGGGACTTTGCGCCGGAACATGTCCGCGGGCCGCGCGGACACACCGCAGACGGGCAGCAGAGCCCGGATGACCGCGAGCTTTTCCTCTTCCAGCTCCTCGAGGCGGTCGCCAAGGATGATGTTCCCCCCGGTCGCAAACAGCATCACGGCGCGGACGCGCGCTTCCCGCAGACTCAGCGACAGCTTGTGCCGCATATCGGCGACGCCGCCGTATATGCGGGTCTTTTTATATTCGGCGATCAGAAGATTGTCGGCGTCGGTGATAAACCAGCGGCCGTTCTGCCACCACCGGTTGATATTCTCGAAGGACGAACCGTTCCGGATCGCTTTCCACTGGTTGTCGGATACGCCTCCGCCGATGTCGCTTCCGGTGCGGACGCTGTCGACAATGCCGGCGGCGCCGATGTTGTTCGCGCCGCAGAGCTGCAGGTTGGCGTCGGCGCCGGTCGCTTCCCTTATCCTCCGCCAGGCCCACCGCCAGCGCATAAGGCCGGTCATTTTTCTGTTATAGAACCGTCTTCCGCCGGTATAAAGCAGGCTTCCCGAGAAATCGCTTTTAAAAAACCGGTAGCCCCAGGCGTAAAACGTGCGGAAAACCTGTTCGATCCACTCCATCGCACCGGGCCTGGTGGGATCCAGCTCATACGCGTAGACGGGCGGATTGGCGTGATACCAGTCGAACGCAGCCCTGGGTTTTCCGTCGCCGTAATCCACGCACCATTCGGGATGCTCCCGGAACACGGCCGAATCCTCCGTGACGATAAAGGGAGTCAGCCAGATGCCGGGGATCATCCCCATGGCTTTCAGCCGTTCCGCGTGTTTTCCCATCCCGTCCGGAAAAGTCGGGGCGGCCTCGAGCCAGTCTCCCAGGTGAACTTCTTTCTGATAACCGTCGTCGATGATGATATGCCTGACGCCGTAGGCGTCGAGTCCGAGGCGGCGGATATGCCCCGCCTGTTCGAGCGTGACTTTTTCCGACGCGCACTCGTATTTCTGCGGGGCTCCCCTTGTAAACCTGTCCTGGTTATACCAGGTCATCCATCCGACGGCGACGTCGTCCTTTCCGAATTTCCGGATATGACTGCAGGCCGCGACGCAGTCCGCCATTTCCGTCAGGGCAAAAAAGGGATCGCGGGCCGTCATCAGCAGCACCTCGTCGCAGCCGAACGTTTCCCCGGGGTCGAGTGCGTATCCCTCGGCGTCCTGCGTCACGTCGACCGACGGAGCGTCCGCGTCCGACCAGCAGTATACGCCCGTATAAGTGCCCCCGAATTTGATCCGGATATTCGTCAGCGTTTTTTCCGTTTCCGCCTGACCGAA
>CAZVPD010000226.1:0-4520 GCA_964628455.1 uncultured Lachnospiraceae bacterium | reverse complement strand
GCAAAAGCCGACTCCGTTTATTTCGATACTCTGGGCAATCTGATAGCCTTTAAAAAAGGATCCGCACCAAACGCGAAGAAACTCATGTTTGCAGGTCATATGGATGAGATCGGATTTATGGCCATACACATTGAAGACAACGGTTTTATCAGAGCGGCTCAGATAGGAGGCATAAACTGGCATGCCGCCGCCTACACCCCTGTTCTTTTTGACAACGGCATAAAGGGCGTCATCGTTCCGGAAGCCAACACCGGTGCAAACGAATGGGGTTCCGGCAAATTCGTCATAGACATCGGCGCCGCGGACAAAAAAGACGCGGAAAAGAAAATTAAAATCGGTGATACCGCCGTTTATGAGCCGCGGCTTGAACGCCTGCTTCACCGCCGCGTTTCCGGTCATCCTATGGATGATAAAATCGGCTGTGCAGTCATGATCAAAGCGCTGCTGTCTGCCGGTGATATTGCAAACGATACTTATTTCGTTTTTACGGTACAGGAGGAGGTCGGATGCCGCGGATCCAAAACATCGGCATTCGGAATCATGCCGGACTGGGCTGTCACTTTTGATGTCACCGGGACAGGCGATACACAGGGCGCGAAACCCATGGCAGTCAAACTCGGCGGCGGTGCTGCAATCAAAATCAAAGACGCATCGGTCATCTGCGACACCAGGGCTGTCGAATTGCTGAAAGATCTCGCAAAAGCCAACAAAATCAAATATCAGATGGAAATACTCGAAAGCGGCGGAACCGATACCTCCTCCATGCAGGTCAGCGGTTCAGGCGCATTGTCATGCTGCATCTCCATACCGACCCGCTATATACACACCGGTGTCGAAACAATCGATCTGGATGATGCCGATTCCTGTGCCGCACTCACAGCCGCTTTGCTCAGCTATGATCTGAATAACAGCATAAAATGATCATTTCCGATAAATTAATAAAAATCACGGACGAAGCCGAAAAAAAGCTTTCCCGTTTATTCGCCGAAACAGACGCTCTTGCCTTTCATAACACGGCGCGTGTGATGGATGCTTTCAAAACAGAGCGTGTCTCCGAAAACTGTTTTGCGCCGTCATCGGGTTACGGTTACGGTGACCGCGGACGTTTTACCCTTGACCGTGTCTATGCCCGTACATTCGGCTGTGAAGCGGCACTTGTAAGACCCCATATCGTCAGCGGAACACATGCGCTGACCATCGGATTATTCGGACTGCTCCGTCCGGGTGACATTTTGCTTTCGGTCACCGGAAAGCCTTATGATACTCTGGACGAGGTCATCGGACTGTCGGGGATCAAAGGCAAAGGGTCCCTGCTGGATTTCGGGATACAATACCGACAGACCGAACTCGACGGCGACATATCCGGCTCACTCGATAAAAATGTAAAAGCGGTTTATATACAGCGTTCAAAAGGATATTTACAGCGGCGCACCCTAACCGTCCGCGAAATCAATAAAATCACCTCATTTGTACATACGCATTCCGATGCGTTTGTTGTCGTTGATAACTGCTACGGTGAATTTACGGAGGAATCCGAACCGGATGCCGATCTGCTTATCGGATCACTGATAAAAAATCCCGGCGGCGGTATTGCCGAATGCGGCGGTTATCTTGCCGGTTCCGAACGAGCGATCGAACTCGCGGGTTACCGTCTGACTTCACCGGGGATCGGCGGTGAAGTGGGAGCATCGCTCGGACAGACCAAAGCGATGTTTCAGGGCTTTTTCCTGGCGCCCCACATCGTTGCGCAGGCATTAAAAACAGCCCGATTAGCCGCTTATATTTTCAACGCGCTGGGTTATCACACAGACCCTCCGTGGGATGCGGCAAGAAGCGACATCATACAATCCGTCACATTGGGGAAACCGGAACTTTTAAAAGCTTTTTGCCGCGGTATACAGAGCGGGTCGCCGGTGGATGCTTTCGTTGTTCCCGAACCGTGGGAAATGCCCGGCTACAGCGACCCGGTCATTATGGCCGCGGGTACGTTCAATCAAGGCGCATCCATCGAACTTTCAGCAGACGGTCCTCTAAAGCCTCCCTTTACCGTTTATTTCCAGGGCGGATTAACGTATGAAAGCGGAAAAATCGGAGTTTTATCAGCCGCTCAAACCATCCTGTCCTTATAATTTTCTATTCGATCGTTTCTGTATTTCCGAATCCCGTTTCATCCGGCAGCTTCATGTCTGCCTGCAGACGGTGCCGGCTCAGCCGGCAGATAAGGACTTTTTGCGTAATCCCGGTTTTATCGGAATTTTCCGTATTTTCCCGTCTTTCCGGCTTTTTAACGAAAAGCATTGACAACGTGGGTCAATGATGATAGTATAACTGACGGACGGATAAAAACACCGCCGGCGGAAAACCGCTTCTTATACGGAACCGACAATATGCCCGATTCGGGCTGTTGAATAAATTCAAGGAGTACGAGATGAAAAATATCTTAAAGACGGCCGTACTGTTTTTACTTTTTGCGATGGTATTCGGTCTTTATGCCTTCGCGGCGGATGTCTACACGGTCACGGAAAAAGCCGTCCTGCAGAATTTCGACGAGGTTGACGACGCCGTCGCCAATATGTTCGGGGGATCGACCGCGTGGGGCGACCACTGGGTGGACACTGCCATCACGGAAACCGCGGGCTTGTCGGGAGACAAAGCCCTGCTGCTCGCCTGCAGCGAATACGGTCCGGACAGGACACTCGCGGGATTCCAGTCCAACAGCATCGGCATCACCGAAGCGGTGAACGACTGGACCGCGGGGAAAGCGCTGATGTTCCGCGTGAAGAATCTCTCCGATTCGGATATGAATATCCTCGCTGCCATCGACGTGTTTTCCGAAGGGGCCGCGGGCCGGGTCCGCACCGTTCCCAATGGGACGCAGAAGCTTCTCGGCCTTGACATGACCGAAGCGGAGACCGTTTACACCGAAGCTCTTTCCAAAGACACCACGACCTATTCCGAAGGCACCAACGCTTATGTGGTCCTGCCCGCCGGTTTTGACGGCTATTACATCTGGACCATCGGCGAATACAGCATTCTCGAGACGCCGTATGAAGGTATCTGGGAAGACGACTTTACGGCAGACTACAGCCAGGTCGTCGATTTTGTCATGCTGATGCAGAACTGCAGCGGAAAATCGCTGGTCATCGACGAATTCAAACTGGTCGACTTCACCAAAGCCGCGGCGCCCGAAGAAACGGCAGCTGCCGAAACGGATGCGGCCGAAACCGCAGCCGAGACCGGAGCGGCCGCACCCGCGGCGGCAACCGGCGACATAGGCCTTCCGATACTCGTCCTTCTGTCCCTCACAGGCGCGTTTGCCGTGAGGAAAACAAGAAAATAAGAACGCAAATAAAGGGAACGGCAGATAAAGCCGTTCTTTTTTTTGAGCTTCCCCCGGCGCAGCCGTCGGATGAGGGATTTAAACCCGCCGGAGAGCATCTCTCATCACCCGCCCGCTGCGCCCAGGGAAAGCCCCATGAGACGGCATACCCCCGTTTATAAATTATTCACGGGAATAATTTGATTTGCACTTGGCATGGCGGGATTCTTCATGTATAATGAACACATGGCAGATCAATACGAATAATATGAGGTGAATTTATCGTGTTAATGGATACCTATCAGGCTGCGGTCGACGCCCTTCTCAAACGGGTCAGAGATACGCAGCGCGAAAACATCATCAAAGCGGGTGAACTTGTCGCGGAGACGGTCGCATCGGGAGGCAACGTCTATCTCGCGGGGATCGTTCACGGCATCGAGATGGACCTGATCAACCGCGGAGGCGGCCCTTTCTTCTATAAGCAGTTTCATAACCTCGGCGACCCGACCGGCGGAAGAAAAAGGGAACTGACCGAAGAGGAAAAGAAGCTGGTCGAAGAGGGGACAGACCCGTCCGTACCCTTCCTCAAATCGAATCTGCGGCCGGGCGACCTGCTTTTTGTCAGCTCGGTTTCGGGACGGACGCTCAGGGTCGTCAACCTCGCCTGGGACGCGCTGCGCTACGGCATAAAGGTCGTCGCGCTTGTGAGCATGGATTATGCGAAAGCGGTCGAGCCGGTGCATGAGTCGGGTAAAAAGCTCTTCGAATTCGTCACGCTGACCCTGGACAACTGCGCTCCCCCCGCCGAAGGGATGATCCCGGTCGAGGGCATCGAAGCGCCCTTCGCGGCGGCGTCGGGCATCTCCTCCGACTACATCATGTGGTCGGTGACCTCGGCTGCGGTGGAAGCGCTGCTGAAGCGCGGCATCACGCCCGGCATCTACAAGAGCGCGAATTATCCGGGCGGGGCCGATTACAACAATAATGTCCTCACGCCCCAATACGAAAAATACGGCTGGTAAAGAAACACAGGCAAAAAGCGGCTCCCTTCGCGGGAAGCCGCTTTTTTTTATCTGTTCAACGCATGACCGACCGGCTGTGGATATAGAATTCCTCCTGACTCGGCAGGACATTCTTCTCCGCTTTTTCGAAGCTTTCGTCAAAACGGGCGGCCGCATCCTCATCGAGCTGCATCACGGGA
>CAZVPD010000225.1:1826-4554 GCA_964628455.1 uncultured Lachnospiraceae bacterium | reverse complement strand
GGGCAGGAAGATGAATCCCGCGGCAAACAGAGTCAGCGCGGTCTTCATGCGGCGCCTCAGAAAAAGTTTACGGTCGGATTTGATATATTCGTTGTAATAAACGCTCATGTTGCTGATGAAGTGACTGTCGCCGACGACAGCCCTATGTAGTTTGCGCATAAAGACCAGCCATACGATCCCCGCGGCAAGAGAGAGCAGGACGCTCAGAATGTTGAGCACGCCTTTGTAGGCCGAGAGAATATACCCCAGGTCCTCCGTGACATAGAGGTAGATGAGCTCGGGAAGCAGCGTAAATACCCCTCTGGAGACAATAAACAGCATAGTGACCGTTTTGGCGGCAGTCAGGCGTCTGACCGTTTCCGTGCCGTCATACATGGTCCCGGCAAAGAAAAGCCCGTCAAAGTAATGTCCGAATGCCGGAATGAGGAAGACAAGTTCAGCCAGTGTGAATATAAAGGTAAAAACAAGCAGGTATCCTTTGTCGGGCCATCCGGATATCAGAAAGAGCACTCCCGTTTTAAACAGCGACAGCACGAACAGCCGTGCGAAAGTCCGTCGGGAATCCGCAATGTTCGGCGCCAGGTCGCGGAGGCGGTACATGCCGTATAAAATCAGGCCGTACCCTATAAAGTCGGGCATAATGTCGATGATGTTGACATTCGGATTGAATAAAAATATAAAACCCGCGAATATAAAACCGAAACCCATATTTCACATCCTTACTTTCTTCTGTGACCGCATCATGTGTGACGTCTGTTCTTCGGAATCCGCCGTTTAATCGGGTTCGTTTTCATTGAACCCGCAGCATTTCTTATACTTTTTACCGCTGCCGCAGGGACACGGGTCGTTGCGGCCCGGCTTCATTTCGCTTTTGATCGTTGTCTTTTTAACGGGTTTTTTCGCTTCGCCTCCCATAAATCCCTCACCCGTGACTTTGGCTACTTCGGCGCGCTTTATTTCCTCACGACGGGGCATAACGGCAAGCACATTGCGCACTGTGTCCTCGCGGATCGCATTGATCATCTCTTCGAACATATCCGCGCCCTGGATCCTGTATTCGTTGATGGGATTGCGCTGCGCATACGCCTGCAGTCCTATGCTGTCCCTGAGGTCATCCATCGCGTCCAGGTGGTCCATCCACTTCAGGTCGACGTTGCGGAGCAGCAGCGCGCGCTCGATTTCACGCATCTGGCCGTCGGGAAACAGCTTTTCTTTTGACGCGTAAATTTTCATGGCCCGATCTTCAAGTTCTTTGATCAGCGCGTCCTGTGTAAGGCCGGAAAGCTGTTCGGGGGTATATTTAAAGTCGTTGTCACCGCAGAGCAGCCCGTAAAAGTAGGTGCGGAGCGCGTCGAAGTTCCATTCCGCGGGGTTTTCCGCGGAAGTAAAGGATTCGACCGCAAGCACGATGGTCTGGCGGATCATGGAGGTGATTTTTTCCATCACGTCGGCTCCGTCCAGCACCTCTCGGCGCTGGTTGTAGATGACCGTGCGCTGCTGATTCATCACGTCGTCGAAGTTCAGTACGTTTTTGCGGCGCGTAAAGTTCTGGTCTTCGATCTGTTTCTGCGCTCTTTCGATGGTGTTGGACAGTATCCGCGCTTCGATCGGCTGGTCGTCTTCAAGGCCCAGTTTGTCGACCATGCCGGCGATGCGGTCCGAGCCGAAAAGCCGCATCAGATCATCGTCAAGCGAAAGGAAAAAGCGTGACTCTCCGGGGTCTCCCTGTCTGCCCGACCGCCCGCGGAGCTGGTTGTCGATACGCCGGCTTTCATGGCGTTCCGTGCCTATGATAAACAAACCGCCGGCGTCGCACACCCGGCGCGCGAGGGGAGCGATCTCCTCCTTGTATTTACGGAAGAGATCCTTATAAACTTCGCGTGCCTTGATCAGCTCTTCATCCTCCGTGACCGCCGAGCCTACCGCGAATCCGATCACATCTTCCGCGTATCCCAGGTGCCGCATTTCTCTTTTTGCCATAAATTCCGGATTTCCGCCCAGAATGATATCCGTGCCGCGTCCCGCCATATTGGTCGCGATCGTCACGGTGCCTACGCGTCCTGCCTGAGCGACGATTTCCGCTTCTTTTTCATGCTGCTTGGCGTTGAGGACGGTGTGTTCGACGCCTTCAAGCTTAAGCCTTTTGGAGAGGGCTTCCGATTTGTCGATGGAAACCGTACCGACAAGAACAGGCTGTCCTTTTTCATGGCAGGTGATGATCTGATCTATGATCGCGTTGTATTTGCCTTTTTGATTCTTATATACGACATCCGGATGATCTTTGCGTATCATGGGCATGTTGGTGGGAATGCTGACGACGTCGAGATTGTAAATTTCGCGGAATTCGTTTTCCTCGGTCAGCGCGGTCCCGGTCATGCCCGAGAGCTTTTTATACATTCTGAAATAATTCTGAAAGGTGATCGTGGCGAGGGTTTTGTTTTCCTTTTCGATTTTTACATGCTCTTTGGCTTCGATCGCCTGATGCAGCCCGTCGGAATAACGTCTGCCGGGCATCAGTCGGCCTGTAAACGCGTCGACGATGATCACCTGACCGTCTTTTACGACATAATCGACGTCGAGATGCATTATGCCCCTGGCCCGCACAGCCTGATTTATATGATGGGAGACGGTCGAATTATCGGCGTCCGAAAGGTTCGCAACAGAAAAGAACTGTTCCGCTTTTGATACGCCCGAAAGCGTCAAAGCCAATTCAACATTTGCTAAAACG
>CAZVPD010000225.1:0-1816 GCA_964628455.1 uncultured Lachnospiraceae bacterium | reverse complement strand
CGGTCAGAACGGTGGTTCTTGCTTTTTCGTCGACGATATAATCGGCATCGACGTCATCGTTTATCTCTTTGTCGTCCAGTTCCTTGATACGGTGTTCTTTCAGGGTGCGGACAAACGATTCGGCTTTATCATAGAGGTCGGTTGATTTTTCGCCTTCTCCCGATATGATCAGCGGGGTTCTCGCCTCGTCGATCAGGATGGAGTCGACCTCATCCACAATGCAGTAGATATGTCCCCTCTGGACCATCATGTCTTTATAAACCACCATGTTGTCCCGCAGGTAGTCGAATCCGAATTCGTTGTTTGTGCCGTATGTGATATCGCAGCGATAAGCCGCCTGCTTTTCCTTCTTTTTTTGTTCACGTGTGATCAGACCCGTTGAAAGACCGAGGAAATTATAGACGCGTCCCATTTCCTCGCTGCCCATATGAGCGAGGTATTCGTTGACGGTCACGATATGGACGCCCTCGCCGGTAAGCGCGTTTAAAAATGCGGGCATGGTAGCGACCAGTGTTTTTCCTTCGCCCGTCTTCATTTCGGCGATCCTGCCGTGGTGCAGGATGATACCGCCCATGACCTGAACTTTAAAGGGGCGTTTATCAAGCACACGGTCAGCCGCTTCGCGCACCGCCGCGAATGCGTCGGCCTGAATATCCGCGAGGGATGCACCGTTTGCAAGCATTTGCCGAAGACGGGGCGTGGTTTCACGCAGATCGGTGTCGCTCATAGCTCTGTATTTGTCCGCAAGATTTTCGACGGCGTTTACGTCACGCATGATTTTCTTGATCTGCCGGTCGCTGTATGTCCCGATGATTCTGTCAATCAGCTTCATATTCGTTTTGTTCCCCTGCTGCTTATTCTGATTTATCCTGAAGGATACGGATAAAAATATATATGTATTATACCATAAATCGGATATTTATTAAAACGTTAATTTGTAAATAATGTTTGCCGTAAAAACACAAAGATCATATTGCCTTACGGACGGTTTCGTTATATAATATACGGGAAATCAAAAAAGCCGTAAAAATATAAGTGAGGATCATCATAAAAATGGCCGATATCAATATTGTTCTCGTGGAACCCGAAATACCGCAGAATACCGGCAATATCGTACGCACATGCGCGGCTACGGGAGCCGCGCTTCATCTTATCCGTCCGCTGGGATTTGAAATAACCGATTCGAAACTCAAACGCGCGGGACTGGATTACTGGCATGAACTTGAGATCATTTACCATGACTGTCTGAATGATTTTTTGTCGTATGCTGCGGATGAAAGTCTTTTCTTTTTTACGACCAAAGCTCAAAAACGTTACACGGATATCGAATATCCCGAACGGGTTTTTCTGCTGTTCGGCAAAGAGACTGCCGGGCTTCCCGAAGACCTTCTGTACCGCAATGCCGGAAGATGCGTCCGTCTGCCCATGCGCAGTCAGCTGCGCAGTCTGAATCTGTCAAACACCGTTGCGGTCGCGGTTTACGAAGCGCTGCGGCAGCGTGATTTCAAAGGACTGTCCGGGAAGGGAAACCTGACAAAATTCGACTGGCAGGACTCCGGCATCCACGATACCGCAAAAAAAACCTGCACTGATCTATAGGCAGGTCTCTTTCGGGGAAATAAGTCCGCGGACCAGAATCAGCCCGAAAATACTGTAGTTGATGATATCCGAAAGCTGAGCGTCGATGTTTTCGGAAATAAGCAGCCGGCCGTCGTTTTTAATGATGTTTTTTATGCGGTGTATTTTCGTTATGATCTGATCCGTGATCGAAAAAGGATGCATTGATTAGCCCCAGGCTGCGCTCATCAGGGTGGCG
>CAZVPD010000224.1:0-4583 GCA_964628455.1 uncultured Lachnospiraceae bacterium | reverse complement strand
TTTTGAGACATTTTCATTTGTGGTATGTTAAGACATTATCATATGTGGATCATAAAATGAATTTCAGCGCTTAAATCAGCTTGAAATTACAGCAGAATTGTGTTATCATAAACAAACGATCTTTATACAGGGAAGGTGACAGGACATGATCTACGAAAGATATTCTTCCAGGATGAGAGAAAAGCTGAAGCGCTGCAACAGTATATACGCGGGATTCCTCTTTAAAAAAGCAGGAGAACTGCGCGACACGGTGAAACTCGAAACATCCGAGCACCTGCGTTCCGTTCCGAAGGACGGCTGGGAGAGTTTTGACGGCAGTTTCGGGTGGGGCGGAGAATGGCAGAACCTGTGGGTGAAGGGAAACGCAGCCGTACCCGCCGAGACGGCGGGTAAAAAGCTGTATGCGGCAGCCAAAACGGGCGCTACCGAAATCCTTTATTTTAAAAACGGCAGACCCTCCGGCCTTTTCAACAGCAAAGGCGATCATGTCGGAGCGGTTCATTCGGCACAGCTGATCACGGCAAACGCAGTGCCCGGAGAAACATTCGAGCTTGCCTTCGAATGCTACGCGGGGCATCATGTCGCCGGGACGCAGCCCTATGACCGTTACGGCGTATCGGGCGACGAATACAGCGACGGGGAGTTCAGACACACCTACGAAGGCATCGATCTCTGCGTCATGGATGAAGATGTAAAAGACTTCGTGTTCGACCTCAAGACCGTGCTGCAGCTTGCCGAATCGCTGCCCGACCATAATTTTATGCGCGGAAAAGCGGAAAACGCGCTCGAAGGCGTTTTCGAAACGGTCATTCAATATCCCGCCCATTACCCCGAGGAGGTATGGAAAAGCGCCCTGGTCCAATGCCGGGAAATCATGAAATCCGTCCTCGCCGAGAAGGGCAGCGACGGCCAGAGAGGGTACGCCGGGATCATCGGCCACTCCCATATGGACACCGCGTGGCTGTGGCCTGTCAGCGAGACCATCCGCAAATGCGCGCGCACTTATGCAAACGCGCTCAGCCTGATGGAGCAATATCCGGGATACAAATTCATACAGTCCTCCGCGCTTCACCTGGACTGGATGAGAAGGTATTACCCCGACATTTTCGAAGGCATAAAGAAACAGACCGCGGCGGGCAACTACGAACCGAACGGAGGGGTATGGGTCGAGTGCGACTGCAACATCACCTCGGGCGAGCTTATGGTGCGCCAGTTTTTGCGCGGCCAGCTGTTCACGCGCAAATACCTGAACTATACCTCCGACAGCTTCTGGCTGCCCGACACATTCGGCTATAACGCCGCGATCCCGCAGATCATGCGCGAGTCGGAAGTCAACTATTTCTATACGCAGAAAATCGCATGGGGAGACCTCAACAGCTTCCCCTATGACACATTCATATGGCGCGGAATCGACGGCAGCGACGTCATCACCCATTTCAACATCATGCATTGCTTCCCCGATGTTGCGACCACGGTTTCGGCAGTCGGAGCGCTGAAGGACAAACAGATCTATGACCGCAGGCTTATTGCCTTCGGCTTCGGCGACGGGGGAGGCGGACCCACCTTCGGGATGCTTGAAGATGCGAAACGGACAATGGGACTCGCGGGTATTCCGGAGCAGTATTATACCACAGTCAGCGACTTTATGAAGGGGATCGAAAAAAACGCCGTCCGTCTGCCGGTCTACAGCAGCGAGCTTTATCTCGAGACGCACAGAGGCACGCTTACACAGATGCACGACATCAAGCGCAACAACCGAAAAGCCGAATACGCGCTGCGCGACATGGAATATTTCAACGTCCTTTCGGGCGGTGAAAAATGCGGACGGAGCGAAGAGCTGTATGATATCCTGCTCAAGAACCAGTTCCATGACATTCTGCCCGGAACTTCCATCAACGCGGTCAACGATCTTGCCCGCCGTGAAGTGTCGGAGGTCATAGCCGACGCCCGGTCTATCGCGTCCGATTACGCGGGACGACTGACGGAAGGCGACGGAATCACATTGTTCAATACCCTATCTTTTGACAGGCATGACAGCGTTTATCTCGAAAATACCGACAGATGTCCCGAAGGGGCAGTATGCCAGCATGTTACGGACGTCTGCGGGCGAAAGCTGACGATAGCGGGCGGATTTGAGATCCCCGCGTTCGGAGCAAAATCATTTGCTCTTTCAGACGGATGCTGCGGCAGCGGTGAAAGCAGTTTCAAATTCGAAAACAATATCCTGACAACTCCGTTTGCAGCCGTGACTATCGGCAAAAACGGAGGCATCGAATCGCTTGTCGATACGGCATCGGGACGGGAAGTCCGCCGCAAAGGCGGCGAACCGCTCAACACGTTTTATATGGGCGAGGACCTGCCCGCGATGTATGACAACTGGGACATCGATTACGATCAGCAGATGAAGATGAAGCCGGCCGGCCGGCTGCTATCCTCCGAAGTCATCGCCGACGGGCCGCTGGAATTCAGGATCAGAACGGAATACGCGCTGAGCGGGGATACTACGCTGAAGCAGGACATGATCTTTCACTCCGATACGCCCAGGATCGATTTCCACACCCTTGTCCACTGGAATGACAAACATCAGCTTCTCAAAGTCGGATTTGACGTCGACATCCTGTCGTCCACTGTAAAAAACGAAATCCAGTTCGGCCATATCGACCGCCCGACTACGGCAAACAACTCCTTTGAAACCGCGAAATTCGAGGTATGCAATCATAAATGGACCGATCTTTCCGAAAGCAGATTCGGCGCAGCCGTCCTGAACGACTGCAAATACGCCGTTTCCGTCAAGGGCTCGGACATGCGGCTGACGCTGCACCGCAGCGGAACCAGGCCGGACACGACAGGTGACCGCGGCGTGCATGAAATGACCTATTCGCTGCTGCCCCATACCGGACCGTTCAGCGCCGAAAACGTCGTCCGGGAGGCCTATATGCTGAACATTCCGGTCTTCGCGGCGAACGGAAGGCCGAAGACGGACATCAAAGCTCCGGTCCTGGCCAGCGCATCCAATATTATCGCGGAAGCGATAAAACCGGCAGAACTCACGGAAAACGCGTATGTCGCGCGTCTGTATGAGGCGGAGCGAAACAAAACATCCTGTACCCTCACGGTTCCGTCAGACGTCAGAAAAGCGTATGCGACGAATATGCTCGAGGACATCAAAGAAGAACTGGAAATCAAGGACGGAAAGATCAGCGCCGAATTCGGACCCTTCCAGATACGCACATTCCTGTTTCAGAGATAAGAAGGCAACACTATATAAAACGGCCGTAATAAAAGCCCCCGTGCATAAAAAATCACGGGGGCTTCCGGTGTTATGACGATATAAAAGCCGATGCGGCAGCGGACATTAACGAATCCTCAGTCATGCCAGCGGGTCAGCTTATGTCCGGACACGAATGATCCGGGGTAATTTGTGATGAACGGCATCGGCATTTAAAACTTGTTTTAATCACTCATGGTTTCGAACGCAGCGGTGATCTTATCGATGTGCGCCTGCATCGAAGCGGTTTTTTTCTCAAAATAGGAGGCGACATTCAGGGTTTTGATATTGGAGTATACAAAATCCTTGGTGTCATCGCCGTACAGGTACCAGAAACCCAAAACACGGACGTCGTTTATAATATCAAGCATCTGAGCCGATTCGGTGTCGTAGGTGTATTTGTTTTTCAGGGCAATTTCAAAATATGCGGGGCGCACGATATCGTAGCCGGCTTTGCTCATCGCCTCGATGATCACACCCGTGCGGTCCATGTCCGATATGGTTACCGGGATGCCGAAGGGGCGGTCCGTATAGCCCACGACATAATCCTGCTGTGCGTCGTCCACCTTCGGGAACGGAAGGATGCCGTATGTGAACGGAGCTTCACGCAGATCCCCTGTCACCAGATAAAGGCGGAAATACGTGAAAAGTCCGCCTCCGTCCGTAAAATGTTTGGATTCCCCGGCACCCGAAAAATTCCGGCTGCCCGGCGTGCCGGTGATCAGAAGCTGAAGCCGGGTGAGGGCATTCAGAATTTTTTCGACATCAATATCCAGATACGGAACGCCCTTGTCGTCCTTTGACACAAGGGGAAGGTCGCAGGAATCGTTCAGGCAGTAAAATTCACTGTTGGCGAAACCGTAAAAATCCCCGTTGTCCGGCTTGTTGTCACCGTTTATGTCCACATACACGTCTTTGATGATTCCGGTGAGAAAATCCAACGTCCAGTCGCCGTTCAGAACGGTCTCATACGGGAGCGGTATATTATATTCGTTCATTTTATCGATGTTCATGAATATAGCCCGGGTAAAGCTCATTCCCGTATAAGCGCACCAGTTTGAGAACAGGTACATATGTCCGCTGACCGTCATCGCATCGATCGTATTCCGGACCCACCAGGGCTGTGTCAGGTCCAGATAAGGCATGTCGTATACATTCAGAAAAGCTCCGCCCAGCGAATATCCGGCGAACGTAAGGTCGTGACCCGTCGCAAGATCATAAGCGTCTTCACCCGCCATAATGCTGCTGTTGATCACCTTTGAATCGTCTTTAAAGGTGACGGGAACGAATTTGATATTAAAACGCTCCATAACCG
>CAZVPD010000223.1:0-4641 GCA_964628455.1 uncultured Lachnospiraceae bacterium | reverse complement strand
TGGACGCAGCGCTCGGTTATTCATATGAGTCGGGAATTCCATATGCCATGGGTTTAATCAAAAACCGATATATAGGCAGAACTTTTATTCAGACAAAACAAAACGAAAGGGAAGGACTTGTCAAGATAAAACTCAATGCCATGGCTTCCGTGGTTAAAAACAAGCGTGTCGTTGTGGTCGACGATTCGATTGTACGCGGTACGACCACCATTAACCTCATACGGCTTATACGTGAAGCGGGAGCACTTGAAGTGCATATGCGCATTTCGTCTCCTCCGTTCCGGAATCCGTGTTATTTCGGAACCGATATAAATTCACGTGATAAATTGATCGCCTGCCGTATGTCGGTAGATGAGATCAGGGAAACGCTTGGCGCAGATACGCTTGGATATCTGGAAATCCGAGACCTCAAACGGGTTGTATCGGACCTTGATATAGGCTTTTGCGATGCATGTTTCACGGCTGATTATCCTATCCGTATCGCTGCTGAGGAATAATGTCATGAAAAAGATTGCCGTATTGGTTTCCGGAGGAGGTACGAATTTACAGGCATTAATCGGCGCACAGCAGGACGGCAGAATACAAAACGGAATGATCAGTCTTGTGATTTCCAGTCATCCCGATGCATATGCCTTGATTCGTGCCGCCCGGAACGGGATACAGACCTGTGTTGTAGATCATACCGCCTATAAAAACCGCGAAAAATTTTCTGCCGCAATTTCTGAAACTTTGGATGAATTCGAAATCGATCTGGTGGTTTTAGCCGGTTTTAATTATATTTTGGCGGACCTGCTGATTCGCAAATACCGCAATAAAATCATGAATGTTCATCCCGCATTGATCCCGAGTTTTTGCGGCAAGGGTTATTACGGGCTTCATACACATTCCGCAGCGCTTAAAGCAGGAGTAAAACTCACCGGTGCGACTGTACATTTCGTTACCGAAGAACCCGACGGAGGACCGATCATACTGCAAAAAGCAGTTCCTGTATGTGAAGGAGACACTCCCGAAATATTACAGCGAAGGGTGATGGAAGAAGCGGAATGGATAATATTGCCTGAAGCCGTTAATCTATTCTGCAGCGACAGGCTGGTTGTGGAAAACACTATTGTTCATATTAAATAAAACAATTTCTTTAAATTATATTGACATTTTTATTCATGGATATTATAATAATGATGATATACGACTGACGGAAGTGGAATTGACCACATGAAGTATAATCATTATCAGCCGACCGTCTGGGCATGGAGCCCGGATTGCCGGCATTTTCATTTTCTGCGGTTATCCGAATAATATTATCGAAAGGAAGCGAAAAAATGAAAAAACGCGCTATCATCAGTTTATCCGATAAAACCGGATTACTGGAATTTGCCCGTGACCTTATCTCCCTGGAATACGAGATCCTTTCTACCGGAGGTACGGCAAAAAACTTATCGGACAACGGAATACCCGTTACCCCCGTTTCGGATGTAACCGGTTTTCCCGAGTGTCTCGACGGCCGTGTTAAAACATTGCATCCTGCGATTCATGCCGGAATACTTTCCGTCCGCAGCAACAAAGAGCACATGGAACAGCTGAAAAAACTCGGTATTTCAACCATTGATATCGTAGCGATCAATTTGTATCCCTTTAAGGCAACATTACTAAAAGACGGTGCTGACAGGGAGGAAATGATTGAAAATATCGACATCGGAGGTCCGACTATGCTCCGGGCGGCTGCAAAGAACTGGCAGGATGTTGCAGTCATCGTAAATCCTGCTGATTATAAAACTGTAACCGATGAAATAAAACAAAAGGGCGAGGTTACTCCAAAAACGCGGCTTCAGCTGGCTTATAAAGTATTCGAGCACACTTCGGCATATGACACTTTGATCGCATCATATCTGAGAAAAGAAACCGATTCGCCGATACTGCCGGACAGTCTTACATTGACCTTCGAAAAAATCCAGGAACTGCGTTACGGTGAAAATCCTCATCAGAAAGCAGCTTTTTACCGTGAAATCGGGAAAAATTTCAACGGAACGATCACTTCTGCTGTTCAGCTTCACGGAAAGGAACTTTCATATAACAATATAAATGATACCAACGGAGCACTTGATACGATAAAGGAATTCGGCGATATGCCGTGTGTAGTGGCGGTAAAACATGCAAATCCCTGCGGTATAGGTACGGGAGATAATATTTATGAGGCGTATATGAAGGCATATAATGCAGATCCCGTATCTATATACGGCGGGATTATTGCGGCAAACCGAACGATTGATAAAGCAACGGCGAATGAAATCAATAAAATATTCATAGAAATCGTTATAGCTCCCGACTATGACGATGACGCATTGAATATTCTGGAAAAAAAGAAAAATATCCGTGTCATGCGTCTGCCTGATATTTCATTACCTAACCGCGCTGATATGATGGATATGAAAAAAATCGCGGGAGGCCTTTTGGTCCAGGAATTGAATACCGAACTTCTCGATACGCAGCAGTTGAATGTCGTTACCGAAAAAGCACCGACTGAAGATGAAATGCGTGATTTGATTTTCGGAATGAAAGCAGTCAAACATACAAAATCCAACGGTATTGTCCTGGTGAAGGACGGAGCAACCATAGGGATCGGTCCGGGTCAGACAAACCGTATAACCGCCCTGGAACTGGCCGTAAAATATGCCGGCAATAGAGCTGCCCGTTCAGTTATGGCTTCGGATGCATTTTTTCCGTTTGACGACTGTGTTAAAACGGCTGCGGAAGCCGGGATAACGGCGATTATTCAACCCGGCGGTTCCATCAACGACCGTGATTCCATTGATGCATGCAATAAATACGGCATTTCCATGGTTTTTACCGGTATACGCCATTTCAAACACTGAATTTCTTTGTTTCTCTTTCCCGTCTTCTCCGATATCGCCGATTATTATGGAGGTTCTAAATGATAATTCAAAAATACTCGACTGTTTACGAAGCTACCGATGATCTTGGCAGAACACTTCCGACCGAAACAACAACAGGCAAAAAACGCGAAGGGCGTTACGTCGGATTATTTTATTTTTTATGGTGCGGTGAGCATTCAAACGACTATCGTCCGCTTGATATAACCAAAATACTTGCTGCTGACCCGAAAGCCGGTTATAAACCCGATTCGGAAATCTGGGGAAAATATTCTGTTATGCATCACTGGGGAGAACCGCTTTTCGGATATTATTATTCCGAGGACGAGTGGGTCATGCGGCGCCACATCGAAATGATTACGATCGCCGATGTTGACTTCTTGGTTTTTGATGTTACCAATGCTGTAACATATACCGAAAAAGCAAAGAAAATGATGAGTTTACTCTCGGAATACAGGAAGGCAGGCTGGAATACACCGAAAGTTGTTTTTTATACCAATACCGCATCGGGTAAAACCGTTCAAAAAATTTACGATGAAATATATAATGCCGGCTTTTGCCGCGATTCGTGGTTCTATGTGGACGGCAAACCGATTATTATAGCGGTTTATGAGGAGTGTTCTCCCGAAACCAGAGAATTTTTTACGATCCGTGCTTCACAATGGCCGAACGAAGCGACAAAACAGGGGGGCTGGCCGTGGATGGATTTTGAACGCCCTCAGAGAGTATTGAAAAATATGCTTGGTGAGGATGAAATAATCAATGTATCCGTAGCCCAGCATCCGCAGATAAGATTCGGAGATTCCGCCATGTATGGTGAAGAGTCAAACTGCGGAAGGTCATACCACAACGGAGCCAATGACAAAAGCGACGGAGCATATAAATACGGCTATAACTTTTCCGAACAATGGGAACGGGCGCTCGAAACAGATCCGCCTTTTGTGTTTGTAACAGGATGGAATGAGTGGATCGCAGGACGCTGGCAGGGGACCCCCGAACGACCGCTGCTCTTTGTAGACTGCTGTGACCTTGAATATTCCCGCGATATTGAACCTATGAGGGGCGGATATTTTGATAATTATTATATGCAGCTCATCTCATACATACGCAGATACAAGGGTTCAGATCCGCGTGTGACGGCAAAAACAGGAGAAACAATCTGTTACCGGGATTTCCCAAGCGGCGCATTTAAGCGTTCGAACAGAGGATACAGTACTTATTACAGCAACGAAAGCGGCAGAAACGAAATAACGGGATGTACGGTTACAGATGAAGGCGATAATCTTATATTTACTGCCGAGACCGCTTCGCCTATTGAAAAATATGATTTTCACAGCAACTGGATGAACCTTTTTATCGAAGTGGAAGGCAGTAAACATCCGTCTTTTTACGGTTATCATTATCTTGTCAATACATATCCGTTTACGGATACCGTTACCGGAATTTCCCGCTGTACCGAAAATTCAAGAACGATCGAACCGGAAACATTTAAAATGTTTTCATATGTTGATTTTTCTTTCCGTGAAAATAACCTGACAATGACAATCCCCAAAAATTTATTGGATCTTCCCGATCAAAATACATATAAAATACGTTTCAAGTGGCTGGATTCCAGATGCGAAGTAACACGTATGGAAGATTTTTATACAAAGGGAGACGCTGCTCCTATCGGCAGACTGAATTTCGTGTTTATAAAAGAATGATATGAGTGTCGTAAGTAATTTTTCATAAGTAGAATTGCCATAAAAAGGGA
>CAZVPD010000222.1:0-4678 GCA_964628455.1 uncultured Lachnospiraceae bacterium | reverse complement strand
TTTTGAGACATTTTCATTTGTGGTATGTTAAGACATTATCATATGTGGATCATAATTCTGCGGTTTTCGGGTTATATTTCTTGACAATATCAAGAAATTCTGATATAATTGCCTTTATATAAAATAACAAAGCATCTTCGTTATTTCGGATATAAAAACTTTAATTTTATAGATGAACGGAAGCGCCTTCGGCAGAATGCCGTTTTTTCCTTTCGCAATGCGTCGGGTTTTTATAATCCGACAGAATTCATACTGCGGCAGGCGGAAAACAGAATAACCGTTGACCAATAACTGCAGACCGGGTGCTGAACAGGAGAAAAAGATGATACAAAAACCCCGCGGAACGATGGATATATTGCCGGATGAGGCTGATATATGGCGTTTTATAGAAGAAACGGCACGGCAGACAGCCGGACGCTACGGTTACCGTGAGATCCGGTTTCCGACGTTTGAGTCAACGGAACTCTTTATGAGAGGCGTGGGCGGTGATACCGATGTCGTACAGAAAGAGATGTATACCTTCAGCGACCGCGAAAACCGGAGTCTGACCCTGAGACCCGAGGGGACGGCATGCGTGGCAAGAAGCGTGATAGAAAACAGTCTGTATGCCGAAACAATGCCTTTGAGATTGTATTATCTGACAAGCTGTTTCCGTTATGAAAAGCCTCAGGCGGGCCGCAGCCGGGAATTTTTTCAGTTCGGCGCCGAGTTGTTCGGTGCATCATCCGCATCGGCAGACGCGGAGATCATAGCTCTCGCAGGCGCGGTTATCCGTGGAATCGGCATCGAAAACGCTTCGCTGCAGATCAATTCGATCGGATGTGCGAAATGCAGGCCCTTTTATCACAGCGCGCTGAAGGATTATTTTACCGATAATATCGGTCATATATGCGATACCTGCCGCAGCCGTCTGGAAACAAATCCGCTTCGCATACTCGACTGCAAGAATACCGAATGCGGCGCTCTTGCGGAAAACGCCCCTAAAACCATTGATTTTCTTTGCGCGGAATGCGCCGCACATTTTGATTTTCTTAAGAAATCACTTTCCGCATCCGGTATTGCGTTTACCGTCGATACAAAAATCGTAAGAGGGCTGGATTATTATTCCCGCACGGTTTTCGAATTTGTTTCCGGAGATATCGGCGCTCAGAGCACCGTCTGCGGCGGCGGACGTTATGACGGTCTTATCGAAGCTGTCGGAGGCCCTTCCACCGCAGGAATCGGATTTGCCATGGGGATAACCCGGCTGATCATGGCGCTTAAGGCACAGGACAAAATAAAGAACGATAAAAAAAGACCGCTTTTATATATAGCGTCATTGGGGGCGGACGCATCGTTGTTTGCCGGTGTCCTGGCGGAAAAACTGCGCGGCGCGGGCATTTATGCGGAATGCGACATTATCGGACGATCGCTGAAAGCGCAGATGAAATACGCGGATAAAACGGGAGCGGAATACACGCTGATCCTCGGTGACAGCGAAATTCAAAGCGGATCGGCCCGGCTTAAAAATATGGACAGCAGTGTTCAGACGAATATCAGCATTCATGATACCGACAGACTCAGGCACGAACTCGGTGCCGGATAAAACGCGCCTGAAGTTAAAAAACAAAAACTATCATAATGTTATAGATAAATACGGAGTTATATATGAATGAATTAATGACCGAAAACGATAAGCGGACAAAATACTGCGGGAATTTTACTGCCGGCGACATCGGAAGGTATGTCTGCGTCACAGGATGGACCCAGCGTCAGCGTGATCTCGGTAGTCTTATATTTATTGATCTGAGAGATCGGACAGGCATTATTCAGCTGGCGTTTGATGAAAAAACCGATCCTGTGATCTTTGAAAAAGCATTCGGCATCCGCGCCGAGTATGTATTGTGCGCAAAAGGATATGTGCGGTCGAGGGGTGAAGGGGCGGTCAACCTGAACCGGGCAACGGGAGCGGTTGAAATTGCGGTTGATGAACTGAAAATACTGTCCGCCGCGGAAACACCTCCGTTTGAAATTGTCGAAAACAGCGATGTCCGCA
The DNA here is from genome assembly GCA_964628455.1 of uncultured Lachnospiraceae bacterium. Lineage (GTDB taxonomy): Bacteria > Bacillota > Clostridia > Oscillospirales > CAG-272 > JAQVWU01. Next base: position 2,643 of record CAZVPD010000222.1, on the reverse strand, counting down.
TGGAACTGCGCCTGAAACACCGTTATCTGGATCTGCGGCGTCCGGATATGCAGCAAAATATCATCGCGCGCAGCAAAATCACCAAAATCACGCGTGATTTTTTCACGGCACATGATTTTATCGAAATTGAAACGCCCAATCTGATAAAACCGACACCCGAGGGTGCGCGCGATTATCTGGTACCCAGCCGGATCCACCAGGGAAGTTTTTATGCTCTTCCTCAGTCTCCGCAGCTGTATAAACAGCTTCTCATGCTTTCGGGATTTGACCGCTACATGCAGATCGCACGCTGTTATCGCGATGAGGATCTTCGCGCCGACCGGCAGCCCGAGTTTACGCAGATTGACCTTGAAATGTCTTTTGTCACACAGGAAGATATTCTTCAGACGGTCGAAGAATATCTGAAATACCTGTTCCGGGAATTCAAACAAACCGAACTGGAAACGCCTTTGCAGCGTATGACTTATCGTGAAGCGATGGAGCGTTTCGGGTCGGATAAACCGGATCTTCGGTTCGGATTTGAGCTGGTCAATATTTCCGAAGCCGTAAAAAACTGCGGGTTTAAAGTTTTTGCATCAGCCGTGGAGGCAGGAGGAAGCGTTCGGGGTATAAATATCAGGAACGCTGCCGATAAATTCTCCCGTAAGGAGATCGATGCGCTGACTGAATATGTGAAGACATATCGGGCTAAAGGACTGGCATGGTATAAAAACACAGACGGTGAAATTTCCTCGTCTTATGCTAAATTCCTGACCGGGGATGAAAATCAAAAAATCATCACCGCACTGAATATCGAAAAAGGCGACCTGGTCTTTATCGTTGCCGACAAGGACAGTGTTGTTTTCGACGCTCTGGGCGCGCTCAGATGCCATATCGCCAAACGGCTGAATCTCGTCGATCCGTCCGATTACAAACTTCTTTGGGTGACTGATTTTCCGCTGCTCGAATACAGTGAAGAGGACGGACGCTATGTTTCCAAACATCATCCTTTTACGATGCCCGCGCCCGAAGATATTAAATATCTGGATACAGATCCCGGTCTGGTTCGTTCGATCGCTTATGATATCGTGATCAACGGCACGGAAGCAGGCGGCGGATCCATCAGAATTCATACGCCGGAAATACAATCGAAAATGTTTGACGTTCTGGGTTTGACCAGGGAAGAAGCGAACGAAAAATTCGGATTCCTGCTTGAAGCGTTCCGTTACGGTACTCCTCCGCATGGAGGACTGGCTTTCGGACTTGACCGTCTGACAGCCCTGCTGATGGGAACAGACGATATACGGGATGTCATCGCTTTCCCCAAAGTGCAGAATGCCTCTGAACTTATGACGAAGTGTCCGGCGCCTGCCGATGACAAATCGCTGAAAGAACTGGGAATAAGCATAATAAAAACGGGAGAGAACCTATAAGAACGCAAAAAAAGAACGATCGTAAAAAACCGTTCTTTTTTTATAACGAAACAGCATGGAAAGAATCGGATGCAGACGATTGAAAAATCCGGTTTATTTCGGTTAAATAACCGCTTTCGGAAAAACCGCCGGACAACAGGATGCTTCCGGTCAAAAACAGGATGAAAGAAACAACTATTACAAGAACTGTTCTGCGAAATTTTAAGCCGTTGAAAATCAGCACCGAGAAATAAATAACCGGAAAAGCAAAACTGCCGGCAACAAGCCAGTAACCGCCCAGCATGATACCCGAATATGAAAAGGCTGCTTCTGCCGCGGTGTTATCTGTACCGTATGAAAACAAGGCGTAAACCGAAATCGCGTTTGTTATAAAATGAAAAAGCATCGGCAGGATCATCGAGTTCGTTTTTAACGCAATATACGCAAAAGCACCGCCAAGCAGCGCGGTCGACAGGAAACGGTAAGGATCCAGATGGAATAAACCGAATATCACGCCGGAACAAAGAACGATCACGGACGTGTGATTCAAATGCTTAAAAGAAGATAAAATAAGTCCGCGGTGGAGTGTTTCTTCGCATATCGCAGGTAAAACGGCCATGATCAATAAACTTAAAGCAGGAGATGAATCACGGCTGATGTCAGCTATCGCTTCTCCGACATCGCTCAAAGAAGGGAAAAAATAGCCCGTTGTCATTAAAACAAGCAATACGGCCGAATAAACTCCCGCGTATAACAAAAGCGACGCAAAAAAATAACGAACAGGCGGAAGCTGCATCGGGAAAACTTTTTTAAAATCTGCATTCAGAATCCGTGCGGCAATCAGAGCTGTCATCAACAGCATCAGTTCGGTTGCGGCAAGACCTGCGATCCCGAAAAAATACTGAACCGGTGCGGCAATAAAGATCATTGAGACTAATACGGCAGCGAAAACCAATAACCCCTGATGAAATTTCAGACTCGTATTCATGGTTACCTCATAAATGAAAACGGACGCATCTATATGCGCCCGTTTTGACTTTGATGTCTGATCCTATTATTAAAGGCGGATATATTCGGAAATCAGCCGAGTTTCGAGGTGTTGACTTTGATGCCGGGGCCCATAGTGGAGGCCATTACGCAGCTCCTTATATACTGACCTTTTGCGGCTGACGGCTTTGCTTTCATAACGGCGCCGAGAAGAGTATCAAAGTTTACGGCGAGTTTTTCGGGTCCGAACGAAGCTTTACCGATC
>CAZVPD010000221.1:0-4718 GCA_964628455.1 uncultured Lachnospiraceae bacterium | reverse complement strand
TGAAACCGAGTTTTTCGCGGAAGCGTACACCCATTTTGAGTGTGTTTTCGCCGTCATATTCAATTGTGCCTTCATCGGCTTTCAGGTTGTCGGTTATGATATTCATCAGGGTTGATTTACCGCTGCCGTTCGGTCCGAGAAGAGCATAGATGCCCGAAGAAAACTCTGCCGTGAAACCGGACAACGCGCGGTTTGAACCGTAGGATTTTGTAATGCCGTTGATAGAAAGTTTCATGATGATCCTCACTTTACATATGTATTTTTTGCTCTGAGCAATATAAAAATTATTGATATCGCCGAAATGCCGGTAAACACCGCAAGCAGTCCGTGGTCCGTCGCACCTTGAGCCGACAGCAGCACAAGCGGAGTCACTGCGAGCAGCGAGGTGAAGTCTGCATATCTGAATAGTTCAAGTCCGAAATAGGCAAGCAGCGCCGGAAACAATGTGAATGCCACGATAACACTCATTACCGGTATGTTTCTACGCAGCAGCTCCGACACGCCGCATACCGCGAGAGATAATATAACAGCCGCAGCGACGCGCAGGATAAAAAACATCATCAGGTATTGGGCAACGGTCATCCCGCCGTCTATGTCAGCGAAGGTTTTCAATGATAAAAGAGGCGCGTCTGCTGCCGGAAAACCGTAATTATTTCTGATGATGATAAAGTCAACCGCATTAAACAGTATGGTCAGCACCGCAGATATGGACACAGCGGATATCAGCTTTGACCGGAAGGTGTGGATCCTTCCTTTTTTTGTTGCCCGCAGGATCTGAACAAAACTGCCGGACGAAGATCTCGAGGTGTATTCATCGGAAAACGCTCCGGAAAATAAAATCAGCAGCGCAGCATATAATATCACATCAAAACTGTTGTGAAACAGCAGCTTCCAACCCGTGTCGTAGACGAACCATGCTTCAACTCCTTTTGCAGCGAAGGTCTCATCGATATAAGCGTGATGCGCCTCTATGACGGCGAGATATTCGTTCCGGGAATAGGCATAGTTATAATCGGTAAGATATTTGTGATACTCCTCAAAGGTTATTTCTTCTGAGATATACGCAAGCTGCATCGGTTTTTGCTTTGTCAGCGTCTCGTTGATATAAGTCCGTTCGGCGGTTATATATTGGCGCTTTTCATCGTTGACCGGTCCTTCAAGCGTGGTCATATATTCCTTGTATACAGCGTCCGAATAAGAGTTTTTCGCTTTAAAATTATCAGTTGAGATGTATATCTTTACTGTCAGCAGAATTATTATTACTATGATGTATCTGCCCGAAATAAGTGTTTTATATATTTCGGCAAATATAAGCGACCGGTTATAGGAACGCGCTTTCCGCGCTTGTCGATTGTCTTTGATAAACAGGCGTAAAAGGTTTATACCTGTGCACCTAAACCATGCCGCAGCGCGTGTTATCCGCATCACATCGATACCCGCCGAACCGCGGTTGTAAATATATACCGTCGCGGATAACGACACAATCAACAATACCGAGAAAGCTGTAACCATAAACGGTACATAGGAACAAACCGCACCGAACAGATTCATAGAACGATAACGCACAAACAAAGGACTGACCGCGGCTGTCGCAACAAAATTCAGGTTTTTTAAAGGATTGTCTGCGTTTATATACGACAGGGTATAAAGCAAAAAGTTAAGTCCGAAAAAACCGAGACCGCATATGTAGTTCAGCGCGTAGTTATAGAAAAATACGGAAACCATTAGCAGGATCGCTGAAAAAAGAGTAAAAGTCAGCAGCTTGACGGCAATCGTGACAGCGAAATACTGACTGACTGTAATCACAAACGGTGAAAGCGTAAAAAGATCGAACACCTGTATTGCGTTCGCGGCACTCGAGTAACCGAGTCTTATTCCGAATATCAAAAACGCAGAGAGGGTAAACAATAATACTATAACAACCGATGTTATCATCATCGCTGCTATTTTCGCTAATGCTGTCTTCGTCCGTCCGTATTTGGATACGCGGATGATCGGCAGAAAACCGCTGTTCTTTTCATAGGCAAAAACGACCGAACCGGTTATAATAAGCATAGCGAATATAAATATATTAACGATATCATACGCAAAATAATCACCCCAGCCGCGCGTATATTCAAGTCCCATATGCACCTCGGACTGTGCGGTTTTATAAAGGTCTATCACCTTGAGCTGATATTGATATGTATAGCTGTCCGCCGGTATCTGCATTGAATCGAACTCCGCAAGATTGGCGCCGGCGCGGTCGATTACTTTTTGTATTGTGCCGGGATAATTCAGTATCGCATCGCAGCGGCCGAATATTTCATTGAAAAGTGAGCTGTCGGACCATTTACCGCTTTCGATATATTTATTGGGTATCGGCTCCAGCTCATAGTCGTAAATCCCCTGCGCTGCCGCTTCACGCCACAACCGTGCCTGTTCTTCCTGAAGCAGCTGTCGTTGGGCATATTCGGTTTCAAGAGCGTCGGTATCCGAAAAATACAGTTCAAAAAAGTCTTCGGTTATATCAGCAGGAACAGAATATTCGAGTTTCTGTGAAGTCGTATACATACACAATCCGGCGTTTACGATAAGCAGAACCGCAAGGAAAATCCATATATATCGTATACCGAGGAGCTTATGCAGTTCGTATTTTATAAAGCTCATGATACCGCCTTAATATAATAAATTGAGTCTGTTTCTATATTCATTCGCATAATATTATAATGGTTATCGTCAGAACTTTGATATTGGTCACCGTCTTCATATGTTCCGTCATTATCGGAATCAGTCCAATAACTGTATAATCCGTAAATATAATTTTAAACTCAGGAATACTCCGGATATCAATTTATACCGTTGATTATGGTAGTTTTTTTTGTTTTCATATCGATTCGCATAATATTATATCTATCTGATGACCCGGCGCTGAAATAATAGTCGCCATCTTCGAAAATGCCGTCATTGTTTGGATCGATCCAATAATTATATAAGGCATATATATAATTGCCTACGTAGCATTCATATAATATCCGGTGGTATTCGTATTCATTTTCGAATTTATATACCGGTTCTTTACCCGTGCCGTCGTGTCGGCACCGCCAGATTTCGCTGTCCTGTAAAATAACTTCATCGGCGGATGCTCCTTTTACACGGCATTTCCCTATGGATATTTGGTCACCGTTTTTATAATATAAATATTCGGTTGTTATTACCAAACTTCCTCCTCCGCACAATATACCAAGATTTATATCCCCACTGCCATCCATGTTCATCCTGTAAATTGATTCAACGCCGGTATTGCTGTCTGTAAGAACACCGTAATATATATATTCTCCATCCGTAAATGCTTCAGACAAGTATTGTATTGAAGTGAGTTCTTCTTTATCCTTTAAATAGATATCGGTAGAAAATATTGATTTTCCATCTGTAAAATATATTCTGGAATCTTTAGCAAAAAGAAAACAATATGCCAGTACAACAGAGTATTGTGAATCTTGGTCGTCAGTGCCGTTATATGCATTTAAATTCGTTACGGTATTATTAACCATATTCCATCGGCAAACATCAAAAAACCACTCATCAAGTACCTTGTCATATACATAATCGTAATAAAACACATAATTTTCAAAAACCAATTGTTTTGGAAATTCCGAATAATTCCGAGTATCGATTTCGTTTCTATTCAATGTTATTCCCGTTTTTAAGTTATACATTTTAAAAAACCCGCGCATGTTTGTGTTTTCATATTTAGTTTCATAATATACTTGAGCGAATAAAATGTTATTATTATTAATATAGAAGGTGTCATACATAGCGTAAAACGGGCATTCAATGGTATTATGTTTGCAAAGCGGGTCGGTGCATACTGAAGTTAGTGTTCCTGCCTTAACATTATACCTCATTAGCGTGCGGTTTTCTGATAAATTCATCATATTTGCTGCAAAACAATTGTTAAAATACAAATAACCATCGGAGTATTGCAATTTTGATATGCCGTTTATAGCATTATAATTTGTGGTTAAAGGAATATCATCAGAATCGGTATAAATAAAAGCAGAATTGCTGTTTACTGAAGTTATAAGAGGAATTGTTCTATTATTTGTATTGCATGAAACTAATAATAGCAATAAAAGAAATAATAATGCCAATATTATTTTTCCGTTAATCATGTTAAACCTCGTGATTTTAATGTTTTAATTAATATAACTCGCATACAGTACTTACTATATGTATACGAGTTATATTATGCCGTTTTATGATACATTAGCGGATGTACTTCCAGAAGCAATATAATATACACGAGGACTTAAACTAACCGACCTACAGACTGTTCCCGATGCTGATTGCAATCCTGAAAAAGTACCGGTTATAGATACCCAAGCATTCGTGTATGATAGTCCTATGTTTGTTTTAAAATCACCAGCTGCTGCCACACTTACATAATCTAAGCTAGATAATGCACTTGAATTAGCATTGGTTTCTGCATATATCGAAGATGTTTTTGCATTAATGTATACGGAACCACATACGACATTACCATTTAAAACATCACCAGTGTTTACAGAAGCGAATACATTTATCGTAAGTATGCACACAAGCATAAGCATACTTATAATCCTGAATCTTGTTTTTTTATTTATAGACATGTTTTTCCTCCTTTGTAGAATTTGTTTTGAAGTTCTGACGTTGTATAAGATCGACAGACAAACGAAACATCAACTTTTCTATGATTT